>JAZUQF010000431.1:0-2172 GCA_045605545.1 Lysinibacillus sp. | reverse complement strand
GCGATGGCACTTGGAGTGATTCAGTTATTCCATTAAATGTAATTTTATTATACAATAATATGAATTTTCTAACAATTTATTTTATCGGGATGAAAAGAAAAAGCCTGGTGTCTGGCAACCACTCTGCCTCTAGCAAGCATGAAAAGAGGAATCAACATGCATGAAAAAGTTTTTAAACGGGGACTTGGGATGAGGAGGTTAGCGTTTTACAGAGAGCCGCCGCATCAGAAGTACTTCTTAATAAGATGTGTAACAAAAAGGGAGCTACGCGGAAAGTTTCAGCTTTCCAGGCAGCTCCTCTAATTACTATTGAATTTTGAAAGCGGCTGTCGCCTTTTTCGTCATTTCTTCCGTTACAGGGATGTTGGCAAATAGGATGGCCAACGTGTCTCCCGCTTGGATTGAATCACCTGTTTTCGCTACAATCTTGATGCCTGCATCAAAATCGAGCTTCGATTCTTTTGTCAGGCGTCCTGCACCAAGCATGACGGACAACTCGCCGATTGCCAATGCGTCTACACTCGCAACCTTCCCGCCTGTCGTAGCTTTCACCTCAACCGTGTGGGCCGTTTCATTCGTCTTCAGGTCGGCTACATTTCCGTTCTGCGCTTCAACGAATTCCAGGAATTTTTCCTTTGCCTTGCCGTTTGCGATGACCTCGCGCACTTTGGCAGCCGCCTCTTCCTTCGAGCATTCCGTTGCCAGCATGTACATCAAGGAAGCGACTTCCACACAATCCTCTACTAGATCTTCATGTGTGTTTTCTGATTTTCCGCCCAGCACGTCCATTGCTTCTACTACTTCCACCTTGTTGCCGATGAAACGTCCTAATGGGTTGTTCATATCGCTCAATGTATAGACGATTTTACGGCCGAAGCGCTTGCCGATTTCCGTCATCTTGTCTGCAAGCACCTTCGCCTCTTCCTTCGTCTTCATGAAGGCGCCGTTGCCGTATTTGACATCCAGCACGATGCCGTCCGAACCGCTCGCGATTTTCTTGCTGATGATGGAAGAAGCAATCAGCGGAATTGAATCGACTGTGCCCGTCACGTCACGCAGTGCATAGATTTTCTTATCAGCCGGGCATAGGTTGCCTGTCTGACCTGCTACCGCGATGCCATGCTTCTTCACATTGTCGATGAATTCCGATTGGCTCAGCTCTACATGGAATCCTTCAATGGACTCCAGTTTATCTACTGTACCGCCTGTAATACCGAGGCCACGGCCACTGAATTTCGCCACTGGAATGCCAAGTGCCGCCAAGATCGGCGCAACGACCAATGTCACTTTATCGCCGACACCACCTGTACTATGCTTATCCACCTTGAAGCCCTCGATGTCCGACAGGTCGATGACATCGCCCGAGTTCACCATTGCTTCTGTCAGATAGAACATCTCTTCATCGTCCATGCCGTTTAAACGGATGGCCATCAGCAAGGAGGACATTTGATAGTCCGGAATCGTTCCTTCTGTGTAGCCGTTGACGAAGTACTGGATTTCTTCCTTCGTTAGTGCCTTCTTGTTCTTCTTCTTTTCAATAATGGATAATATGTTCATGTTAACACTCCTAGCCTGCAGTTTTACTCTTTCAAGGTTGACGCCCTTATTTCAGCTCATTCAGGAAGCTTTTTCCGAACAGTGGAGCTGGTACGTCGAAGTTTTCCGCTACCGTAGCTGCAATATCTGCAAATGTCGTACGAAGCGGCAGCTCGGCGCCTGCTGCGAATCTTGGCGAATATACGATGAGCGGCACATATTCACGTGTATGGTCTGTACCTGTAAAGGTCGGGTCATTTCCGTGGTCAGCGGTAATGATTAGCAAATCATCCTTCGTTAGCGCTTCCAAAACTTCCGGCAGGCGACGGTCGAATTCCTCCAATGCCTCCCCGTATCCAATCGGGTCGCGGCGATGTCCGAAGTTTGCATCGAAGTCTACCAGGTTCAAGAAGCTCATGCCTCGGAAGTCACGGCGCACAACTTTGTTCAACTGGTCCATGCCGTCCGTGTTGCTTTTCGTACGGATTGCTTCCGTTACACCTTCACCATTAAAGATGTCGGAAATTTTCCCGATGGCAATGACGTCAAGACCTGCATCCTTCATTTCATTCATCGTTGTACGTCCGAATGGCGACAATGCGTAGTCATGACGGTTTGAAGTTCGCTCGAAATTGC
>JAZUQF010000430.1:0-4143 GCA_045605545.1 Lysinibacillus sp. | reverse complement strand
TCGCTGAAAACGATGATTGAAAGTATGCAGCGTGACGGCATGTTTTCGATGGCCAATTATCAGGATTTCTTTGTCCAGGAATCGAGGACGAACCTTGAAGCACTTTGGAATTCCGTGTACATATCAGTGCTGAGCGTTATTGTCAGTGCGCTGATCGGGATTCCCCTCGCGTTCATTTTTAATCGGTATGAATTTCCGGGCAGGGGATTCTTTGCTTCGGCGGCGATCATGCCAATAGTGCTGCCGTCTTTGGTCGGCGTCATGGCGTTCATGTTTTTATACGGAGAATCTGGCCTGATCCCGAACGCGATCAAGGACTTGTTTGGTCTTGACGATGTGCCGTTCAGCATTGGTGGCGTCTCAGGCATCCTGATCGTCCACGCCTATACGATGTATGTGTATTTTTATATGACAGTGTCATCGGCAATCAATAAAATCGACCCGTCACTAGAGGAGGCCGCCTCCAATCTGGGGGCAAGCCGATTCAAGGTGTTCTGGAAGGTCACCTTCCCGCTCTTGACGCCGGCGATTGTTGCCGCATCGCTGCTCGTGTTCATGATTTCGATGGCCTCATTCAGCGCGCCGTTCCTGCTTGCCGGCGGCTACCGGGTTTTGAGTCTGCAAATCTATTTCTCTAAAATCAATGGGGATATGGAGATTGCGGCGACACAATCTGTCATTCTCTCGGTCGTGTCGATTTCGTTCCTATTGTTTATGCGCTGGTACCAGAACCGTAAAGATTACCGGATGGCCACAAAAGGGATTGGCGCCCACAGGAGCGAAGTGAAGAGCCCGGTATTGAAGGCCTTCATGGTGACAGCCGGCATCATCGGTGTTATTATCCTGCTGCTGCCGCATTTTACGATCCTGCTCCTGTCACTTGTGCCTGACGGGACGTGGACATGGCAGACGTATCCGAGTGTGTTCAACTTTGAAAACTACCGGATGCTTTTCCAGGACCCAAATATTTTCAAACCGCTCCAAAACAGTTTGCTGCTGTCGGTGATTGCAACGGTCGGGAATTTCGTGTTCGGTATATTCGCTTCGTACCTCCTTGTGAAAAGGAAGTTCGTGGGCAAGAGCTTCGTCGACATCCTCGTGATGATACCGTGGGCTTTGCCGGCAACCGTCATCGGGATGAACCTGATTTTTGCTTTCAACGAGCCGACACCGTTTTCGTTCGGGCAGATTTTGGTCGGGACGTTCTGGATCCTACCGCTGGCCTACTTTGTTCGGCATATCCCGCTCGTCGTCCGTTCAACGAACGCAGTACTCGAGCAGCTTGACGACTCGATTGAGGAAGCGGCGCGGAGCCTCGGGGCGAAATGGTTCTACACATTTAGGAAGGTCATCCTCCCGATCATCATGCCGGGAGTGCTTTCGGGTACACTGCTTGCCTTTGTAGAATCGGTTGGGGAATTCCCGACATCCGTCCTTCTTTACACGCTGTCGAACCGCCCGATATCCATTGAAATCATGAATCAGCTCCGCATGTTCAATATGGGACAGGCCGCAGCCTATGGGATGATTCAGATCACCTTGATCGCCGTCGTCCTGTTTATCTCGAACAAGTTCTTTGGTGTCAAAGCCGAAAATTCCTTGTCGTAAGAAAAGCGGAAACACCTTATACAGCCCCTACAAACACTGGGCAAGAAAGCATAAAAGCTGCCCTCTAACTTTTATTGGCCTGGCTGGGCTAGGAAGTCGAACTGGAAGGTTCTAGCTTTAAAGTTTTATAGTATATTATCTTCAAAACATGACCAAGCCCCAAGATTCTTTTGGGGCTGTCCCTTTGGACACCATGGAATCTATTCCATGGAAATCAAGTTACCGCCTTTTAGAATGAGGCGTTGAATCGGAGATGAAATGATGAAAAAGCGAGAAGAATTCATTCAGAGTGAAGGGATTTCCTTTCCGGGAAAAACATATGCAGAAGAGCTTTTGATGCCTGTGTTCAACGACCAGCGTGATTATCTGTTTGAGGTGATGTTTGATATCCACCGCGCTCATGTCATCATGCTGGCCGAGCAGAAAATCATTGAGGAGTCAGAAGCGAAGACGATGCTTGAGGGCATCAACAAGGTTGGAGAGACAGATTGGACCCAGCTTTCATACCTTCCTGAATTTGAGGATTTGTTCTTCATGATGGAAGCAAAGATCGGCGAGGAAATCGGCAGCGAGCTTGCTGGAAAGATTCATATCGGCCGGAGCCGAAATGATATGGGAATCGCGATGTACCGCCTTGTGCTGCGCCGTCATTTACTTAGGCTGATTGGCAATATGAATCGTCTATCAGAGGCTCTGCTTGAACAGGCGACTGATAACAAGGAGACGTATATGACAGGCTATACGCATACACAGCCGGCACAGCCGACGACGCTCGGCCATTATCTGCTTGCAATTTATGATGTCCTTCAGCGCGACATCAAGCGGATGCAGGCAGCTTACCGGACAGTGAACCAATCTGCGCTCGGGTCCGCTGCCCTGACAACTACGGGATTTCCTGTCAACCGGGAGCGGATGCGTAATCTGCTTGGCTTTGACGGGATCATTGAAAACTCATATGATTCGATTGGCGGTGCGGATTACTTGCTTGAGACAGGAACGGCCCTGATGACATGCATGGTAAACACCGGACGTTGGATCCAGGACTTCCTTCAGCATGTGACGCGGGAATTCGGCACCTTCCGTGTGGCGGATCCATATGTCCAGTGCAGCAGCATCATGCCGCAAAAGCGGAATCCGGTTTCGATTGAACATTCGCGCTCCATTGCAAGCAGTGCGTATGGCGATGCGCTTGCGGCTGTGGGGATGGTGCATAATACACCGTTTGGCGACATCGTTGATACCGAGGATGATCTTCAACCCCATCTATACCGGTCTTTCAACAATGCCAGCCGTGTGATGCGGTTGATGTACGCAGTCATTGCTACACTTGAGGTCGATAAGGAGCACGCCCGGAAGATGGCGAATAAATCGAGCATCACAATCACGGAGCTAGCGGATACGCTCGCGCGTGACTACGGGATCTCGTTCAGGAAAGCTCACTCAATCGCGAGCAGGATTTCAAAGGAAACTTCAAGGCTCAGGAAAGAGCTATATGACTGGGATATTGCCGAAATCAACAGCATGATTGCTGAAACAGTCGATGTGAACTTGACCAAGGAGGAATGGCAGAAAATCATTTCTCCTGAGTATTTTGTTGAAATCCGGAGCATCCAGGGAGGGCCAAGCCCGAAGGAGGTCGCGCGGATGATTGCCGAGCGGGAAAAGACATTGGCCACACAGGTCAAGGAGCATTTCGCTATTGTGGAGGAGCTTGAGCAAAAGCGGAAAGAACTACTTGAATTCCGGTTATAAAAGAGGAAGGAGAAAAGTCATCTGGATTTTTCTCCTTTTTTATGGATAGATAGATCTTAAGAGGGTAAAAAGAATCGTATAAATAGTGATGATGCGGAGGGTGATAGAAATGAAATTGATCCGTGTAAAAGATGACGGCGAGATGAGCCAGCGTGCCTGTGACTTGTTGGCTGAAGAGATTGACAGGCTAGAAGCCCCAGTGCTTGGGCTTGCAACAGGCTCAACGCCTGAAGGTCTGTATCGCTGCATGGCCGGCGAATTCAAAGATGGGAATCTTAGCCTTAGAAAGGCGACAAGCTTCAATCTGGATGAGTATGTGGGCATCGGCTCAGATGATCCGAACAGCTACCGTTACTATATGGAGGAGAAGCTGTTCCGCCATGTTGACATCACGAGAGACCGGACGAATATTCCGAATGGGGTTGCCGCCATCCTGGAGGAAGAATGCTTCGCCTATGAAAAGAGGATTAAGGAAGCGGGAGGCATTGATCTCCAGGTGCTTGGGCTTGGACAGAATGGCCATATTGGTTTCAATGAACCAGGCACCTCATTTTTGAGCCGGACGCATATCGTAGACCTCGCTCTATCTACGCGCAAGGCAAACGCCAGGTTTTTCACCAGTTTTGAAGATGTGCCGAAGCAAGCAATAACTATGCGGATCGGCACCATCATGGAAAGCAGGATGATCCTTCTACTCGTTTCAGGGGAAGAGAAGGATCCCGCTGTAAAACGGCTGTTTGAAGGAAAAATATCTGAGGACTTCCCCGCTTCGGTTTTAAAGGA
>JAZUQF010000429.1:0-3812 GCA_045605545.1 Lysinibacillus sp. | reverse complement strand
TCAGGAAGTGTTCGCGCCGATTGTGAGTGTCAATCGTATCCGCTCTATCGAAGAAGGAATCCAGGCAATCAATGATTCGAATTACGGCTTGCAGGCGGGGATTTTCACAACGGATATCCAGACGGCATTTGCAGCATCGAGGCAGCTTGAGGTAGGCGGCGTGATGATTAATGATATCCCGACATACCGTGTGGATCAGATGCCCTACGGCGGTATAAAGGAAAGCGGAACAGGCAAGGAAGGGCTGAAATACGTCATCCATGAAATGGTCGAGTCAAAATTAATCGTCTGGAATCAAGCGTGAGGAGGAAATAGAATGGCAGAGAAAATTACCTTTGCCCCAATCAGCTATACGGGCTGGGGCTCATTGGCACATGTAACGGGTGAGGTGCAGCGCTTTAACGCGAAAAAGGTATTAGTCGTAACAGACCCATTTCTAAAGGAGCTAGGCTTAACGGATAAGGTGGAAAAGCCATTAGCGGAAATCGGTGTGATGACGGAGCTTTATACAGAGGTTGTACCCGAGCCGCCGCTTGCTGTCGGTGAAAAATTGGTCGCGTATACACGCGAGCATGCATTTGATTTAGTGATTGGCCTGGGGGGCGGCAGTGCGCTGGATTTAGCGAAGCTCGCTGGCACACTTGCTGTACACGAGGGGAAGGTGGCCGATTATTTGAATTTAACCGGTTCAAAGCAAGTATCGAAAAAGGGCCTGCCGACGATTTTGATTACGACGACATCGGGTACAGGCTCGGAAGTGACGAACATTTCCGTGCTGTCCCTAGAAACGACAAAGGATGTAGTGACCCATGACTATCTGCTGGCGGATGTGGCGATTGTAGACCCGGAACTGACGATTTCACTGCCGCCAAAAGTGACGGCGGCAACAGGAGTAGATGCGCTGACGCATGCAGTGGAAGCGTACATTTCGAAAAATGCGAACCCTGTCTCGGATGCGCTAGCCCTACAGGCAATCCGTCTGATCAGCAATTCCCTTCGCACGGCGGTATTGGAAGGCACGAACAAGCAGGCCCGTGCAGATATGAGCTACGGCAGCTATTTGGCTGGTCTCGCGTTCTTCAATGCAGGAGTGGCAGGTGTACATGCGCTGGCCTACCCGCTTGGCGGACAGTTCCATATTGCGCACGGTGATTCAAATGCAGTGCTGCTCCCCTATGTGATGGGCTATATCCGTAGTAGCTGTGAAAAGCGGATGAAGGATATTTATGATGCAATGGGCTTCAGCTCTATGAACCTCTCCCAAGAGGAGGCTTCCTATAAATGTGTAGCGGAGCTGAAACGCCTAGTAGAGGATGTGAAGATTCCATCTACGTTAAGGGGCTTCAAGATTACAGAGAATGCATTGGAAGCTCTAACAAATGACGCGATTGAGCAGAAGCGTATTTTAGCCCGCAGTCCACTCCCGTTGGAAAAAGAGGATATATTCAAAATCTACAAGGCTGCCTATGAGGGCGTGATTGTAGAGCCTATATAGGACAAGGGCAAGGATTTTCGTCAGCTCGTAAATCTGATGAAACGAAAAAGTCCTTGTGTAAAATGAATGCCTGCAAGTTGAAGTTGGTCAGCTTGCGGGTGTTTTTTGCTGATTGGTCGTGACTTCATCAAAATTAATTTTCTTTGGGAAGAACTTGCGTGGTATTGGTGAAGGAGGATTGGAGACTGAGTCCTTTTTCTAATACAGTCTAGTAGCTGGATTCTTTTCTTCATTGTCCCTTCCTTAAAAAACTGCATATTGCGCCAAATGCTTAACCAAGAAGATAAAAATTGATAAAACCCTTCTATTCTACTAAAATCACAAGAGAAACCTTTTGAAATAGTGTTTATAGAGGGAGAGAAATAAAGATGAAGAAATACTGGCTATTCCTTCTTATTGTATTGTTGGTCGGCTGCAGTGGCGGTGAAAAGGAGGATGCCCCGCTGTTCACGGACGACCAGGCCGTTCCGTTTGAAATCGTGGAGTATGAGGAGAAGATTGCGCCTGTTTATGGCCAGCTTGTACCGCATATTGCATATGCAAAAACACAGGGACAGCTGGAAGAGTTGAAGGCGCGGTTTGATGTAGAGGATGTTTCAATGGATATGGACAAGTACTTCGCTGTCTTTGTCGTTACGTATTCGGACAGCTGCGGAATAGCGGTGGATAGCGTCTATAATAAGGATGGCTTGCTATCTGTCCAGCTGATTTCAGCGAGCGGGGAATCATGCGATCAAACGGCGGTGCCGCATACATTCGTGCTCCAGGTGGAACAGGGCGAATATGAGAAAGTGCAGCTGTTCAACGGCAATGTCATCAAATCCTCGATGGATGTGGAATGAAGCATTTTATAATGAGATAAAGCGATTGTTTTTTATATTGTGCACTGGCGGATGGTCAATAGCCATTCTATTTATCTATGGGCCCGTTTTGTAGGATTTTAGCGAGTTATATACATAGACGAATGTATTTCATTTCTACTCATATATTGCAAGTGATTGATAGTTTCGAGAAGAAAGGATGAAGGTATGACAAAACAGGTTGTGTTGATTACAGGTGGGGCGGGCGGTATCGGCAAGGCGACGGCGGAATTGTTTCTGGAGCAGGGGGCCACGGTTGTATTGGTGGACTTGAGGCAGGAGGCGCTTGATATGGCTGCCGGGTCGCTTGGGGCGGCTGATGGACAACTGTACACGATTGCGGCGGATGTGACGAATGAGCCGGACGTCGAACGCTATGTGCAGGAGACGGTAGAGAAATACGGCTCCATCGATGTGTTCTTCAATAATGCTGGAATCAGCGGGCCTTTTACCATGATCAAGGATCTGGCGCAGGAACAGTTTGATTTATTGCTGAAGATTAATGTAACGGGCGTATTCCTCGGCATGAAGCATGTGATTCGGCAAATGGAAAAGCAAGGATATGGTTCCATCATCAATACAGCTTCCAATGCGGCTTATATCGGCTCGGCCGGGATGGCTGGCTATATTGCGTCCAAGCATGCAGTTGCGGGGCTGACGAAAACGGCGGCCTTGGAGGCGGCGGCAAGTGGCGTTCGTGTAAATGCAGTGGCACCGGCAGCGATTGATACGCAGATGCTGAGCGACATCCAGGCGAATATTTCACCGGATACCCCCGACTCTGCCGGGGAGGCCATTCGCCAGGGAATCCCGCTTGGAAGATTCGGCTCCCCCCGCGAAGTTGCGCAGATCGTCTCCTTCCTGGCATCCGACCAAGCTTCCTTCGTCACTGGCTCCTTATATAATGTAGATGGCGGCATGCAGGCGGATTAAGAGTTTCCTTTTTATAAGCAATTCTAAAGAGCGATTCTGACGCAACTTTCAGGGTTGCTCTTTTTGCATGACCGGACACGTTTGTTTTGGAATCAGACGTCCATATTGGCATGGAACCTTCTATATTATATAGCCGGCTAAAAGGGAGGCGGCCTGCCGAGATTCGATGCTGCATATCAATAAATACACGTCGTCACTGCGTTCAGGGGATGGCTTTTTCGTGGCGACCTTCAAAACATCAGTTCATTCTTGAATCGAAAGACAACTATAATTTTTTATAAAAACGTGTATAATTTGTAGAAAGTAGGTTTGGGCGATGTGTATCCAGGGTATATATTTAGGGGTGACAGTTGAACTTAGCCGGCAACAAACGGCACTAGGCTTTGGAATCCATCTGATACCAAAAACACTATATAAATTTGCAAAGAAGGGTATTTATTCATTTGACTATTGGAGAAATTAGGTGTATAGTGTAATTAATAAAGTCCTTCGATAGGAATCACGTTCAATTCACCTATTACAAA
>JAZUQF010000428.1:0-1748 GCA_045605545.1 Lysinibacillus sp. | reverse complement strand
AAAGAGGGCTATTTATTCACATATTTCCGCCAAGGACAAGCTCCTTATATGGCAGATATCCAAATATAAAAAAGAAGGGGATTGCCGGACAAGCTCACACTTGTCGGGCAATCCCCTTTCATTTATCCAATGATTACCCGCTCCTTCGGGTAGTGATGGTTCACTTTCTTTGATTTCCCCCCCAATGTATAGAGGAAGGAAATGAGGCCGACACGTCCGATGAACATAAGGATCATAACGACCACCTTCCCGATGATTGATAAATCATCCGTTATACCGAGGCTCATCCCACATGTTCCGAAAGCCGAGGTGATTTCAAAAATGATTTGCGTCGTCGTCGCATGGGGTTCTGTAATCAGCAAAATCATCGTTGATATGAGCACCATGAACAATGCGAGGAAAATGACCGCAAAGGAACGGAACACATCAATGGGATGGATTTCACGCCCAAATATCTGCAGCTCATTCCTCCCGATTGCAAATGTAATCAAAAACAGGATGGCAATGGCGAATGTCGTGGTGCGAATCCCTCCGCCTACAGAACTCGGGGACGAACCGATGAACATGAGGAAACTGATAAAGATGTCAGTCGCTTCACTGAATGTCCTGACGTCATATGTGGTAAGCCCTCCAGACCTTGCCGAGACAGAATGATACATGGCCGAAAAGATGGCTTCATGCCATTTCATTCCCTTAAACGACTGGAAAACCTCCAAGATATAGATGCCGAGGGAGCCAATCAGGAAAAGCGCACCGTATGTAGCTGTCGTGAGTTTCGTAAACAGGCTGAAGCGAAAACCAGGTGTCCTGCGTCTCAGGAACGTCTTGACCTCCACTAAAACAGGAAAACCAATGGCCCCCAGCACAATCAATAGCATTGTAACGAACTGTACAAAATAATCTAGATGGTATGGTTGCAGGCTCATGCCTGTTATATCAAAGCCGCCGTTTGTCGTTGCGGAGACCGAGGTGAAGACACCATGAATAGTGGCCTCTTCCCATGTTTCAAAATAACGCTTGAAATGGACCGTCAGGACGAGTGCACCGAACGCTTCGATAGCAAACAGGAGTTTTGCAATTTCCCGGATGAGGTGGACAACTCCGGCGATGCTCGTCTGATTATGGTCAATCATGATGAGCTGGCGTTCCCGCATGCCGATTTTTTTGCCGACCAGCAGCCAGATGAATGTCCCCAGAGACATGATGCCTATTGCGCCGAACTGCATGATGACCAGCAGTACGGCCATGCCGAAGCCCGAATAGGTCTGGGATATATCAAAGACCGTCAGTCCTGTCACGCTGACGGCGCTGACAGCTGTAAACAACGTATCAATCAGCGGGACTTCCACCCCCGGCTGATGCACCCAGGGTAATAGCAACAGGCCGAATGACACCGCTATCGCAATGAAATAGTATGAAACGAGCATTTGGAACGGTGTGATTCCCTGCTTCGTTTTCCTCTCTATTCGCACAGGACCGTCCTCCTTTTAAAAAACGTATATGCGAAATTTACCACAAAAACAAAAGATGCGCTATAGGTGGCCTCCACCTACAGCACATCTTCATGTTTATTTCGCCTCTTTTTTGTGTTTTACGACACCTGTGAGGTAGCCGCCGATGGCAATACCAAGCAGCACCACCCAGAAGATGATTTTCCATGTCGTTGAGTGCGGGAAGTGCGTGTCGATAATCGCTAGTTTTTCATGTCCAAGCGCCAATACAGCCAGCTTCACCCCTACCCATCCTAC
>JAZUQF010000427.1:0-3507 GCA_045605545.1 Lysinibacillus sp. | reverse complement strand
CTTTTGTTTATTATTTGAATTCCAATTCCCCGTCGTACGCCATCATGCCGCCCTCCAGGTTCGTCACATCGAATCCCTGCTCTTCCAGGTATTCGCATGCATTGGCACTGCGCACGCCGCCCTTGCATACAAGGATGTACGCCTTCGATTTGTCCAGTTCATCTGCGCGTGCAGGAATGTCGCCAAGCGGAATATGCTTCGCGCCAGGAATTACCCCCTGCTCCACCTCGAAGTCTTCACGTACATCGATTACATTCAAATCTTCATTCGCATCTAATAAGTTCAATAATTCATCTGTTGTCATTGATTTCATAATATGGCCTCCTCTATCAGCATTCCTTATCATTATAAGGAATACCAGGGGAGGTTGCTAGTCCCTGGATGAATTTACTCCCCTTCTGCGTTCAGCACCACTTGCTTTGCAGGGGCGAATGTAGAGATGGCATGCTTGTAGATGAGGTTCTGCTTGCCCTCCGATTCCAACAGTACAGTAAAGTTATCGTATGATTTAATGAGGCCTTTAAGCTGGAAGCCATTTAAAAGGAAAACTGTTACGAAAACATTGTTTTTTCTCAAATGATTTAAAAAAGTATCCTGTAGGTTAATTGATTTCACGTGAGCTCCCCCTGATTATTATATTTCTATAACCTCTACTATTCGGCATCGTTATAGATAATCCTGCATATTCAAGGAAAAATTAGAAATATTTTTTCACTAGCTCGATGTCGCCCGTCACCCACTGGACGTCCATTTTATTTCTGAAATAGGTCAATTGCCGCTTCGCGTAGCGTCTGGAATTCTGCTTGATCGCCTCCACAGCCTCGTCCAGGTCGCATCTGCCATCGAAATAGGCGAATAGCTCCTTATAGCCGATTGCCTTCACTGCCTGGGTATCACGGATGCCCTCATCGTAGAGCGCCTTCGCCTCGTTGAGCAGCCCCTGTTCCATCATGATGTCCACACGCAGGTTGATGCGCTCGTACAGCTTTTCCCGGTCCATATCCAGACCGAGGATCAAATGGTTGTACAATGGAACGTCCCCGCGGTTGTGTTCTTCATTCGCCTTTGATGTGCCGCTCAGCTCGACCATCTCCAAGGCCCGGATGACACGGCGTGTATTGTTCGGGTGGATTGTTTCCGCTGTTTTCGGGTCAAGGGCGTAGAGCCGTGCATGCATCGCTTCAGGCCCCACTTTCTCCAACTCTTCATAGTAGGCCTTTCTTGCCTCTTCATCTATTTCATCTTTTGTGAAATGGAAGTCATACAGGACTGACTGGACATAGAGCCCTGTACCGCCGACAATGATCGGCATTTTGCCGCGTGCGGTGATTTCCTCGATTTTGGCACGGACGAGTTGCTGGTATTCAGCGACAGAAAAGCTCTCCGTTGGCTCCTTTATATCCAGGAGGTGATGGGGGATGCCCTGCATTTCCGGCTCGGTAATTTTCGCCGTGCCGATATCGAGCCTCCTATATACCTGCATGGCATCCCCATTGATGATTTCTCCGTCCAGCCAAGACGCCAGCTCGATGCTGAGGGCTGTCTTGCCGGACGCTGTCGGGCCGATGATGGCCACTACGTCATATTGTTTGTTCATTTTTTAACCACCGTATAATGACATCGTATACTTGTTCTTTGTTCGTTTCGTTCAAAATTTCATGGCGCAGGCCTTCGAATATATGGACACATACATTTTCCAGCCCCGCTTCCTTCAGTTGCTCAGCCACCTTGAAGACCCCTTTTCCGTAGTTGCCGACAGGGTCTGCGCTGCCACTGATCAAGAGGATGGGCAAATCATGCCGTATGCGGGCGTGTTCTGCCCTTTTCCCGATTAGATGCATGCCGTATGTCAGGTCGGCAAAAAACTGGTTCGTCGCAATGAAGCCGCATTTCGGGTCGTCGATATATGTCTGGACAGCCTTTGCATTACGGTTCAGCCAGTCGAACGCCGTACTGGGATACAGGATGGATTTATTGAAGCTGCCGAAGCTCATGTCCATCATGAATTGGCTCGGTATGGCCTTGCCCTGTGCCTTTGCCATGGCATTGGCCACCTTGTTGCCGACTGCATGCATCGGGGTAGCGGCCCCCGTCCCGCATAGGATGAGCGCCTTCATCGTCGTGCTGAAAAGCTGGGCATAGCGCCGGGCGATGAATGACCCCATCGAATGGCCGAACAGGACCATTGGCGGCAGGCCACGCCCCTTGCGGACGAGCTGTGTGACTTCAAATACATCACGCACGACCCGTTCAAAGCCCCTGTGCTCGGTAAAAAAGCCGAGCTGGCCGCCCCGGTCCACCGTTTTCCCGTGGCCCCGGTGGTCGTGCATGGACACGAAGTAGCCCATTTCCGCCAGCGCCTCCGCATATGCACCGTAGCGTCCGCAATGCTCGGCCATGCCGTGCAGAATATGGACATGCCCCCGCGCAGTTGTGCACTCCGGCTCATAAACAGCCACAAACACTTCCTGCCCGTCGCTCATTGTCAAAAATTCCTCATGTCTTGCCATTCACATCCCCCTTTACATGACACGCTTAAACATTTTTTCGACTTCATAAGTTGAAAAGTGGACGAGGACAGGCCGGCCATGCGGGCATGTGAACGGGTTGTCTGCTGCGCGCAGATCATCCAGCAGGCGTACCATCTGTTCCTTCGTCAAATAATAGTTCGCCTTGATGGACTTTTTACAGCTCATCATGATGGCCGCCTCTTCCCGGAGCTTCTTCACATCCGCTTTTTTCGTCGTCAGCACCTGTTCAATCAAGTCTTCAATGATTTCCTGTTCAAATCCTTTCGGGAACCAGGCAGGATGCTCCCGTACGATGAAGGAGCCGTGACCGAACTCCTCCAAAAATACGCCGACCTGCTCCAACGCTTCTGCATGTTCCTTGAGGATCAGTGCCTCATCCGCCGAATAATGGAACGTTAGCGGCAGCAGCAGCGCCTGGCGTTCGTTCGAATCCACGTCCCCAACCTTTTCGCGGAAGTATTCATACTTGATGCGTTCCTGGGCGGCGTGCTGGTCGATCAGATAAAAGCCGTCCTCCATCTGTGCGACGATATAGGTGCCGTGGATTTGCCCGACTACTTCCAACTGCGGGAACGGCTCCTTCTTCGGTGCCGGCTGTTCGGCGGGCTCCGGCGGAAGGGAGTTCCCTTCCTCAGGGAATAACGGAGCAACAGCGACCGGCTCCTCTACAGCAATCGGCGGTTCAAAGGATTGCACCAGCTCTGCAGGTGCTTCATATGCCGTTTCCCGCACGACTCCCTTGTCCTCATTCAGTCGCTGGACGAGTTCATCCATTTTTTGCGTGTCCAACGAGGGCTGCTTCCATAGATTCATCTGCTCGGTCGGCAGCTTGACAGGCTTTTCCTTCCGTTCCACCTGCGGGACATGGATTCCTCCCCGCACCGCTCCCTTTACCGTATCTTCAATCAGGCGCAAAAGCTCCGGCTCCTTGCTCAGCCTTACCTGGTGCTTTGCCGGATGCACGTTGACATCGGTC
>JAZUQF010000426.1:0-2449 GCA_045605545.1 Lysinibacillus sp. | reverse complement strand
AATCACTCGGTTTTATATCAATGGCACCTATGAATAGCGAGATAAAGGATAGGACAACAGTTGCTACTACTAATATCCATAATCTCATTTGTAATCCCCATAAAAGATATTTTCTCAATAACAATACTGATAACGATTATCACTATTGAGTCGTCTTTCATTATAAACAACGAAAATAGTAAAATCAATGGGGCTGTCTTAAAAGTCAGTAAAATCGACTTATGCAACAATCCTTATACCTTTTACGTTTTTTATACTAACCTTTTGTTGAAATGGTATAAAACAAAAATATACGAGGTTCATTATCATGATAATGAACCTGTCCTCTTATATATACATATACATCCACAATAAAGTTACTATAACTTGCTAAAATCCAACATTATCACACCACAATTTTTTGGTCTGCTGATTGTTCAATGAACGACTCTTTCACCTTATAACCAAGACCCGTTTTTTTAGAAACTTGAATGTATCCTTCTTTTACTTTTACTTCCGGCTCGATAATATCCTCATGCCAATAACGACTAGATCCTGCCGTATCTCCTGGCAGTGTAAAACCGGATAGGCTAGAAATCGCTACTGCATGCGCTCGACCAATACCTGCTTCCAGCATACCCCCACACCAGACGGCAATACCTCGCCCTACGCAATAATCATGGATCTTTTTCGCCTCTGTTATGCCGCCAACACGTGCAATTTTTAAATTGACGACTTTACAGCTGCCAAGCATTACAGCGCGCTTCATATCTGCAAGAGATGTGATACTTTCATCTAAACAGATCGGAGTAGTCAATTCCTTTTGCAAGATTGCATGCTCCACCAGATCATCGTGTGCGAGTGGCTGCTCAATCATCAATAGGCCAAATTCATCCAAAGCCTTAAGTAGCGGCAGGTCCGCCAATGTATAGGCTGAATTGGCATCGGCCATTAAGGGAAGATCGCCAAAGCGCTCCCTGATTGCCTGAATCAATTCAATGTCGCGGCCCGGCTTAATTTTCACCTTTACACGTTTATAACCCTGCGCCACGTAGTCCTCAATAACCTGGAACAGCTCGTCTTCTGTCGGTTGCAGGCCAATGCTGATGCCTATTGCCACCTTGTCCTGTACACCACCGATTACTTGTGCAAGAGGCTGGCCTTTCAATTGGGCATAGATGTCCCATACAGCACCTTCGATTGCAGCCTTTGCCATGTAATTTCGGCGGATTGGCTTGAAAAGCTCATTCACCTCGGCAGGATGGGCCAATTCCTTGCGCAACAGCATCGGAATGAGGAAATCCTCCAGCATATGTAGCGTCGTCTTCGCCGTCTCTTCTGTGTAGGAGGGTGCATCAAATGCCACACCCTCTCCCCATCCGATGACGCCTGATTGGTCTTTCGCCTTAATCACGAGCACAGTTTTATCCTCAACCGCTCCAAAACTTGTGACAAAGGGCGTCTTCATTTTCATCTTCAATGTATAAATGGTTACTTCCGTTACCTTCATAATAACTCCTTAAAGTGCAAATAGAGTGCGTTTGACGAATAGATAATGGCCGACGTGTTCATTCGTCTGTGCTAGACAGACGACGATGTAGCCTTGTTGGAATAATGTTTGGAACACGGCTCGTGTTTTATAACGCCAATCCTCTGCAAGGGACGGACTCTCAATATTAATTTTCATAAAATTCATTGGGATGGCAAGCGTATAGGCATCCTTCAAATAAGAAATATTGCGATCAAACTGATGCTCTATATCAAGCACAGGCAGTCCGACGACATTGAGGGACCACGGCACAATTTCTACCGCTTCTTCCTTTAATTCATCGATTTTCGCATCCCAGCGTAAATGATCTTCATCCACTACATCCCACTCGACTAATAATCGGTCTGCTGGGATATCCAATGGAGCACCCATCTCTGGTTCTCGATTTTCGTAATAAGCAGCCCCGTAGGCTCGCAATTTCGTGAAGTAAAGATGAGCGGTATGCGCCTCCAGAGGCTCAAACATCCATTTGCATTTTGTATAGCCACGCTCGCCGGCAATCTCCTTTTGCTTCAGCTTCAATAGCTCACCGACACCCATCTCCCGGTATTCGCGTTTAATCCCAAGTAAATGTGAAGATAAAGTATCATCTTCCGTTTGGTCGCCATAGCAAAAGCCAATCAATTCATCCTTCAAGTATGCACCAATCACCAATGTGCGTTCCGCATCGTTTTTCAGCATTTGATGCATTGGCTCATAGGGGCCACGCCAGATTTCCTTTTCCAGTTCAAGCACATTTTCCATTTCTGCAGCTGTCTCCAACTGTTTCACCATCACTAATTCCAACATACTTCATTACCTCCCCATGCTTCACATTCATAATGCCGCCGTACAAAAACGTTCCCCCTTCATCCAGGGTTGCATGGCGAAGGTCGCCTTCCCCATTTCTGATACGTCTTGCTTTGAGTAGGAAGCAGATGC
>JAZUQF010000425.1:0-34153 GCA_045605545.1 Lysinibacillus sp. | reverse complement strand
AAAACAACCCCACTCTTTTTAACAAAAAATTATTAAAAAGACCTTGCTTTTTAGCGTTCAAAATGAAATGTTTTCAGTAGCTCATTGTCATCTGTGAAGCAGTTCATCACGTAGCTATCCTGTCCGATTTCCACAATGACGAACGTCTTTTCCGCACGTCCCCGCGGTTTCAGCAGGCTGCCTGGATTGATGAAGAGCGTGTCGTTGATCTTTTCTGCACCGAGCACATGGGAATGGCCGAAGCAGCAGATGTCGGCGCCGAGCTCCTTGGCTCGGTATGTAAGCGACAGGATGGTTGACTTGACGTTGAATAGGTGGCCGTGTGTGACGAATACGGTCGTGTCCCCTACCCGGAATACCTTTTCTTCCGGAAAGTCCGTTCCGCGGTCACAGTTGCCGCATACGCGCTCGATGCCCTCTAGCGCCTGATGGTCATACGGCAATTCGCTATCCCCGCAATGGACGATTGCATCCGCGTCAGGATGAAAGCTCCGCACCTTGTCAATCACTTCTGCATCACCGTGTGTATCACTCATGATTAATAGTTTCATTACCGTATGCCCCCTTGTCATTGTAATAACGTTGGCAGCAAGTCTGCCAGTTTACGGATGGCATTTCCTCGGTGGGAAATCGCCCCTTTTTCCTCCGGCGTCAGCTCGGCCATCGCACGGTCTAGTGCCGGCACAAAGAAGATCGGGTCGTAGCCGAAGCCGTTCGTTCCGCGCTTCTCTTCCAGGATGACGCCTTCACATGAGCCGAAGACCGTCGTCGTCTCCAGCTCAGGGCCTGCAATCGCAAGGGCGCACATAAAGCGTGCCGTGCGTTTCTCCTCCGGCAGTCCTTTTAGGTTTTCAAGCACTTTGACGATGTTCGCCTCGTCGTCATGGTCTCCTGCATAACGCGCAGAATAGACGCCTGGTGCGCCATCCAGCGCGTCCACGGCCAATCCTGAATCGTCTGCAATGACAATCGTTCCGAGCGCCTTAGAAAGCGTCTCCGCCTTTAATACGGCATTTTCTTCGAATGTTGTGCCCGTCTCTTCGATTTCCATATCCGGAGCGACGTCGAACATGGTTACGACCTCATAGCCTAGCGGTGTAAAGAGTGCCTCGAAGTCCTTTGCCTTGCCTTTGTTTTTCGTTGCGATGACGACTTGCTTCATCTTACGCTTCCTCCTTTGACCCGACAAGGGCTGCCAGCTCACCAAGTGCTTCCTTCTGGATGGCGATCAACTGGGCGATGCCTGCCTCTCCAAGGCCTAGAAGCTCATTCAGCTCCTCACGTGAGAATGTCGCTTCCTCGCCTGTTCCCTGCAGCTCCACAAAGCGCCCCTCGCCTGTCATGACGATGTTCATATCGACCGCTGCATCGACGTCCTCCACATAGTTCAAATCAAGGACAGGTCCCACTCCCTCGACGATTCCTACGCTTGTCGCAGCCAGGTAGTCAACAATCGGGAATTTGGCGAATGGCTTTTCGGCACCAAGCTTGGCGATGGCTTGTGTCATGGCGACGAATGCCCCTGTGATGGAAGCGGTGCGTGTACCCCCGTCCGCCTGGATGACGTCACAGTCAATCCAAATCGTCTTTTCACCCAATGCCTCCAAATCGACGACGGCACGTAAAGCACGGCCGATCAGGCGCTGGATTTCCATTGTGCGGCCGTTCACCTTGCCGCGTGAAGATTCACGCTGTGTACGCTGAGCAGTCGCTCTCGGGAGCATTGAATACTCTGCCGTAATCCAACCTTTTCCTTGTCCGCGCAGGAAGCCAGGTACTCTTTCTTCAACTGTTGCGGTACAGATGACTCTCGTGTTTCCGACCGTGATCAGGACGGAGCCTTCCGGATGCATTAAATAGTTATTTTCAATCTGAACGGGACGCAATTCGCCCGCAGCTCGGTTATCATGTCTTGTCATGGTAGACCTCCTCGTAATTCTGCCCCTTATCTTAACATAATTTCTAGGGGCAAAAAAGGCGAAACCGCCAGATTATCATGGAAATGGCAAATCCCTCGAAAAACAGGAGGCGATGTATCCTTTCGACCAAAAAAGCCCGGCCGCATATGCAGCCGGGCTTATCCTTAAAATTTGATGCGGTGGATGTCCAGATGTTCCTGTTCCAGCCAGCGCTCCGCAATGGAACGGAAAATCGGCACCGATCCGGAGACAAAGAACTTATGCTCGGGCGGTGTCGTATCTTTCCGCAGCCGATTATTGAACGCAAGGATGGCTTCCGCATCGCGGGCAGTCTCCTCGGCTGATGACAGGACATGCACATCCTCCCCTACCGCCGCTTCAATCTGCCTCTGCAGAATCGGGTAATGCGTGCATCCCAGAATTACCGTATCAAAACGCTCATCCTCCAATGACTTAAGACCGTTAGCCACCAGGTCATAGGAGAACTGCCCTTCATACTCGCCACTTTCTACAAGGGGCACAAATGTAGGACATGCAAGCGGTATTACTTTCGCTTTCGTACTCAATGAATGAATTGCCTGTTCATAAGCGGCACTTTTCACCGTACCTTCTGTTGCAAGGACGACGATTTCATTGCGTTTCGTCTTTTTAATAGCCGCCCGGGCGCCGGCATTGATGACACCGAGCACCGGGAACGGCATATTCTGCTGCAGGCTTTCAAGCGCAACGGCTGTCGCCGTATTGCACGCAATCACCAGCATCTTGACATTCATATGCTCCAGCGCCTTTGCCATCTGCCACGTAAATGTTCGCACTTCCTGCTTAGAGCGGGGGCCATATGGGCAACGCGCCGTATCTCCAATGTAATAAATTGTTTCATTCGGCAAAAGCTCCATGATCGCTTTTGCTACTGTTAATCCGCCAACACCTGAATCGATAACACCAATCGGGGCATTCACATTTACCGCCTCAATCCTATTTCATTAATAAATGTAGTTTTTGTAGTAGTTGTAGTAGATCCTGCGCTTCATCCGTCTCAAAATGCACCAACAGTTCCCGTAGGTAGTCCTGGCGCTTTTCGATCACTTCCTGGATGATGCGCTCGCCTTCTGAAAGTAAGTGAATGCGTACGACACGACGATCCTGCTCATCTCGGACACGCTGCACCAGCTCACTCTTTTCCATACGGTCGACGAGATCCGTCGTCGTACTGAATGCGAGGTACATCTTGTTCGATAAATCCCCGATGGTCATATCTCCAGACTCATGTAACCACTGCAAAGCCACAAATTGCGGAGGTGTAATTGTATAATTACTTAGAATTTCACGACCTTTTTGTTTGATCAAATGTGAAATGTAACGTAGCTCTTTTTCTAATGATGCTACAGATTCAAAGCTGTGTTTACTGTTGTCCTTCATCCGGCCCATTCACTCCTCAAAATGTTCATACATCTATTTTGAAGTGTTTTCGGGCAAATAGCAAGCCTGCATTCAGTTTAAAGACAATTCTTGCAGTCTTAGCAATTCAACAAGCGCTTGTGTTCGACTAGAGACACCCAATTTTTGGATTGTATTGGAAATATGATTTCGCACTGTCTTCTCGCTAATTTGTAGCTTTTCGGAAATTTCCTTTGTTGAATAATCCTCAATCAACAACTGGAAAATCTCGCGTTCGCGTTTCGTTAAAAGAAAGCCTGACTGCTGGCTACTCATTTAGCAACAACCTCCCATCCTCTTCCTTGTACATTATGTCAAAGTTGTCATGAGGTGAGGGCATTTTCACTATTTCCCGAGCAATAATTCTTTCTCTTTATCTGCGAAAGGTACGGACCTCCCATTTTCACTATTTATTTGAACAATTGTGCCTCTTGCTGTGAAAACAATCTCGCCCTTTTCGTTTTTGCCCATGTAGTGGATGTCTATGGAGCTGCCGCCGACATGCGCAATTTTCACGTAAACTTTGATCTTTTCATCGAAATACATCTGGCGTACATAATCGCATTGGAGGTCAGCCACAACCGGAATGTTCCCTTCCCTGCTCATGAGTCCGATTGATTTCAAATATTCAATGCGTGCGTGCTCCAAATATGTAAACACGACTGTGTTGTTGACGTGTCCGAACATGTCTGTTTCCGAAAAACGTACCTGTACCTCAACAAAAAATGTAAATTCACCAGCCCAAGCTTGTGGGTCCTCGATATATTGTGCCTTCATCCTTATCCTCCTTATTTGACTGACATTCCACTCCACCCCCACGGAATGAATACTCATTCATTATAGCATGAAAGAATTATAGGAAGATACTTTTAATTTCGAGACGAAGCTCCGTCTCATTTTGCCATGGATGAGTGCTGTAGCGAATACAGAGCGGCTTGTTGGCCTGGTTATAATAGAGGGAATGGAAAACTGCATAAAAAAAGGCCTGGAGGATTTACCTCCAGGCAGTTTGTATTCATTAAACCATGTGGTCGGAACCGAAGAAGTTCTTGAACATTTGAACTGTTGTCGCACGGTTAAGTGATGCGATTGATGTTGACAAAGGAATACCTTTTGGACATGCAGCAACACAGTTTTGTGAGTTACCACAGTTTGCAAGACCACCGTCGCCCATGATTGCAGCTAGACGCTCGTCTTTGTTCATGGCACCAGTTGGGTGTGTGTTGAACAGACGTACTTGTGATAATGGTGCCGGTCCAATGAACGAAGAGCTTTCAGATACGTTCGGACATGCTTCCATACATACACCACAAGTCATACATTTAGATAATTCATAAGCCCATTGACGTTTGCGCTCAGGCATACGTGGACCTTCACCTAAATCGTACGTACCGTCGATTGGAACCCAAGCTTTTACTTTCTTAAGTGCGTTGAACATACGGCTGCGGTCAACCTGTAAGTCACGTACTACTGGGAAAGTAGCCATTGGTTCTAAACGAATCGGTTGTGATAATTTATCTACTAAAGCGGAACAAGATTGTTGTGGACGACCGTTGATGATCATCGAGCATGCGCCACAAACTTCTTCAAGACAGTTCGAATCCCATGTTACAGGGCTTGTCTTTTTACCGTCTGCCGTTACAGGGTTTCTTTGGATCTCCATTAAAATTGAGATTACGTTCATACCGTGACGGTAAGGCACTCGGAATTTCTCCCAACGGCTTTGACCGTTTTCAGTATCTTGACGAAGGATCTCAACATCTACCATTCTACCAGTGTTAGCTGTTGCTTCCATGTTTAAGTCTCCTCCTCTTATGCTGAGTAGTCACGTTTACGTGGTGGAATCAACGAAACGTCTACCTCTTGATAAGAAATGATTGGCTCGCCTGTAGCAGGATCGAATTTCGCCATAGTTGTTTTTAAGAAGTTCTCATCATCACGTTCTGGGAACTCAGGCTTGTAGTGAGCACCACGTGATTCGTTACGCAGCAAAGCACCTTTTGTCATAACTTTTGCAAGGTACAACATGTTCTTTAACTGACGTGTGAAGTGAGCACCTTGGTTGGACCAACGTTGTGTATCGTTGATGTTGATGTGGTTCCAGCGCTCTTGTAGTTCTGTAAGCTTTTCGTATGTTTTTTCTAGACGGTCGTTATGACGTACTACCGTCATATTGTCAGTCATCCACTCGCCAAGCTCTTTGTGTAATAAGTATGCGTTTTCAGTACCATCCATCTTCAGGATTGCTTCCCACTTCTCTGTCTCTTCTTTTACACGAGCTTCGAAGATTGATTCCGGAAGGTCTTCCGCATGCTTTTTAAGTCCCTTGATATATTTAACAGCGTTCGGTCCTGCAACCATACCGCCGTAAATTGCTGAAAGTAGAGAGTTTGCACCAAGACGGTTTGCGCCATGTTGTGAGAAGTCACATTCACCAGCCGCAAATAAACCTGGGATTTCCGTCATTTGGTCATAGTCAACCCATAATCCGCCCATTGAATAGTGGACAGCCGGGAAGATTTTCATTGGTAGCTTACGAGGATCATCACCTACGAATTTTTCGTAGATTTCGATAATTCCACCGAGTTTGATATCCAATTCATGTGGATCTTTGTGAGAAAGGTCCAAGTAAACCATGTTCTCACCGTTGATACCAAGTTTTTGGTTTACACATACATCGAAGATTTCGCGAGTTGCGATATCACGAGGTACAAGGTTACCGTAAGCTGGGTATTTTTCTTCTAGGAAGTACCAAGGCTTACCGTCTTTATAAGTCCAGATACGACCACCTTCACCACGCGCAGACTCTGACATCAGACGGTTTTTGTCGTCGCCAGGAATCGCTGTTGGGTGAATTTGAATCATTTCACCGTTTGCATAAGAAGCACCTTGTTGGTACACAATCGATGCTGCTGAACCAGTGTTGATTACGGAGTTCGTTGTTTTACCGAAGATGATACCAGGACCACCTGTCGCCATGATGACTGCATCAGCGCGGAACGCACGGATTTCTTCAGTCTTCAAGTCTTGTGCTACGATACCGCGGCAAATACCTTCGTCATCAAGCACCGCACCAAGGAATTCCCAGTGCTCGAATTTTGTTACAAGACCAGCTACTTCGTGTGAACGAACTTGCTCGTCTAGTGCGTATAAAAGCTGTTGACCAGTCGTTGCACCAGAGAATGCTGTACGGTGCATCAATGTACCACCGAAACGACGGAAGTCAAGAAGGCCTTCTGGCGTACGGTTGAACATTACACCCATGCGGTCCATCAAGTGGATAATGCCAGGGGCTGCATCACACATACCCTTAACTGGTGGTTGGTTCGCAAGGAAGTCCCCACCGTATACTGTATCGTCAAAGTGGATCCATGGAGAATCCCCTTCACCTTTTGTATTTACTGCGCCATTAATTCCGCCCTGCGCACATACAGAGTGTGAGCGCTTTACCGGAACCAATGAGAATAATTCAACTTCAGTGCCTGCTTCGGCAGCTTTAATTGTTGCCATCAAGCCTGCAAGACCCCCACCGACAACAATTACTTTGCTCTTTGCCATGATTGATTCTCACTCCTCTAACATTACTTTAACAAGTCATGTATTATGTAGCATATTTATATAGTAAGCTACCAAACTAAATTATACGAATGAAACGATTGCTACTACACCAACGATAGATAGGATAACGAAGAATGCCATTGTAATGTAAGTCGCAACACGTTGTGATGACGGAGACTGAGTGATGCCCCAGCTTACTAGGAACGACCAAATACCGTTCGCCAAGTGGAATGTAGCGGATAGGATACCTACAATGTAGAAGCCCAGCATCCAAGGGTTATCGACGATTTCAACCATCATATTGAAGTCGACATCAGCGCCAAATGCCTTTTGGACACGTGTTTGGAAGATATGCCAAGCAACGAAGATTACTAGGAAGATACCTGTAAAACGTTGTAGGGCGAACATCCAGTTACGGAATGTGCTGAAACGCTTTACGTTGTGTCTCGCAGTGAATGCGATGTAGATACCGTAAAACGCGTGGAACATTAATGGAATATAAATAATAATCCATTCCATTGCTAACAATAATGCATGTGGGACTAATTCCATTACCCCAATTGAATCATTGTAGACGTCTTCACCACCAACCGCAGTGAAGTTCAGTGATAAGTGGAACACCAGGAACAGACCTACCGGAATTACCCCTAGTAGAGAATGTAAGCGGCGCCATAAAAACTCACGATCTTTCGACAAGATTGTTACCCCCCTTAGTACTTGAAATATACTAATCAATTGTCATTACTTTGTAATTTTAACGCATTGACTGTATATTTCATCATGGTACAATATTATAACATGTCCATTGTACTCTCTGAATTTACAAGCGTCAAGGCACTCTGGATTATTTATCCTTCACTAAAAAAGAACAAACCTGCTGCTTAATGTATGGTTTTTCAGCATGAGTTTGTTTTGCTTGATAATTAATCTAAAAAATACGAAAATTTGGAAAGGAGTTTTATTGATGTCCGAGCAAAATGTGAAAACGATTCCAACGTTTGGATACGAATTGATCCGCGATAACATACTGCGTACCATCCTTGGAAAACATGAAGAAGACGTGCTCTACTGGGCGGGAAAAGAACTCGCTCGGAAGTTTCCCCTGTTTACGCTGGATGAGGCTCCGCTATTTTTCGAACAAGCCGGCTGGGGTATTTTGTCAGTTGAAAAGCAGGAGAAAGACGAAATCACCTACATACTGAGCGGTGATATAGATTTATTGAAGCCAGAGGAGCGCTGCTTTAAAATCGAGGCAGGCTTTCTTGCTGAACAAGCCCAGAAGATAAACGGCTTCCTTGCTGAATGCTATGAAGAAAAGAACAGCAAGCAAGGCGTCGTCAAGTTCATCATAAAATGGGATTTGAAGGAGCCTGTCCGCTAAATCCTAAAAACACGGATGGAGCGCCTGAACATCAAAAAGGGCGCCCCATCTTTTTTATGCAGTGGAAAAGCCTTTAGAAACTCATCCGGAACTCATCGTGCAGGACATTCGCCGCCCGTACCATCTCGTCCTGCGACACCAGGACCGATACCTTGATTTCCGATGTGCTTACCATCCTCACCCGGATTCCTTCCGTGGACAGCCGAGCATACATCCGGGCAGCTACACCTGGATTGCCTCCCATGCCTCCTCCTACAATCGATACCTTGGCCAGCCCTACTTCAAACTCCGCATGACTGAAGCCCAGTGATGATTTGCTTGATTCCAGTACACGAAGGGCTTTTGCGAACTCTTCCTTATCAATGGAGAAGGAAATGGTCGGCTTCACACCGTCTATGACCGTCTGTACAATAATATCGACAATGATGCCATTGTCCGCCAAGGCTGTAAACAGCTCCGCCAGCGCCGCCTCTTCATAGGAATCATAGCCGACAGTCAGACGAATGATATCCGCCTCATATGCTACGCCTCGCACAACCACATTCTTTTCCAATTCCATTTCCCCCTCCAACACCATTCCCAGTGTTCTTTCTGATTTGGTACAGGTTTTCCGTACCCTTTCCATATAAAAACGGCCCTCCACTTATGTAGAGAGCCGCCCGAATAAACGTAATAACCTGTTCGTCGAGATAGCCCTCCAGCAAACAAACCCTATACGGTCGTTTCCTGACAGTCCGGCATCTCTTAAATGCAGAACCAGCAGCTGATTGGAACAACAAGCAGCCACTTCGGCAGTTTTCCCTTTCCCGTCCGGTCACCGGAGTTGCCCCTCCTCGCAGACGGTACTATTGAAACCTGCACCTCTATCTTTTTTCGTTATGAAATTCTGTTGTAAGCGTAGCATACGCTCGCTTGTTTTTCAATCCATATTTTTGTTTTGTCACCGATTTCTGGTGGGTCGTTTTCGTTCTGGCCAGTCGTCTCCCTCTGCTTACGTGGAGGACTCATTTTTTCGAAAATGCTGATGGATGTTATACGCCTGCTTCTGCGGCATGCCGGCTTCCATCAGCTGATCGATGCTCGCCTCACGCACCTTCTTGACGGAGCCGAAATGCTTCAACAGCTGCTGCTTCCGCTTCGGCCCCACCCCTTCGATCTGATCGAGGGCCGACTGGATAGCGTTCGTGTGATGCTGCTGCCGCAGGAAGGTGATGGCAAAACGGTGCACCTCGTCCTGGATGCGCTGCAACAGGTAGAATCCGTCGCTCGTCCGCTTCATTTCCAACGGCACCGGCGGCTCTCCGAACAGCAGCTGCGATGTGTTGTGCTTTTCATCCTTCGCCAGGCCGGCAACCGGAATGACAAGCCCAAGCTCGTTCTGCAGCACGCTTCTCGCCACCTCCATCTGCCCCTTCCCGCCATCGATGATGATCAGGTCGGGAAGCGGCAGATTCTCCCTTAACACTCTTGTATAGCGGCGGCGAATCACTTCCTCCATCGCACCGTAATCATCATGCTTAGCCGCTTCCCGCGTCTTGTATTTGCGGTACTCCTTCTTCGCCGGCTTGCCATCGATGAACACGACCATCGCCGAAACCGGGTCCGCCCCGTGCATATGGCTGTTGTCGAACGCTTCAATCCGGAGTGGAGTGGAAATGTTCAACGCATCGCCGAGCGCCTCGCATGCACCGACCGTCCGTTCCTCCTGGCGCTCAATGAGCTGGAACTTCTCACGAATGGCAATCTGCGCATTTTTCGTCGCCATCTCCACAAGCTCGCGCTTCTGCCCGCGCTTCGGAATAATGACCTTTACGTCGAGGAGCTTTTCGAGCATCGATTCATCAATATTGTTCGGAATGAAGATTTCCTTCGGCTTCAAATGCTGCGGCGAGGCGTAGAAGCGGCCGACATACGTCAAGAACTCCTCCTCCGGGTCCTGGTAGATTGGGAAGATGGAGACGTCCCGTTCTATCAGCTTTCCTTGGCGAACAAAGAATACCTGCACGCACATCCAGCCCTTTTCCACCGCATAGCCGAACACATCGCGATTCGATAGATCCCCCGTCACGATCTTCTGCTTCTGCATGACCGTCTCGATATGGGCAATCTGGTCACGAAATTCCTTCGCCCGTTCGAACTCAAGCTTTTCCGCGGCCTCCAGCATTTTGGCCTCAAGCTCCTTTTTGACCTCCTCATAGCCGCCCCCGAGAAATTTCGCAATTTCCTCAATCATTTCATCGTATACCTGCTTGTCGATATCCTTCACACAAGGCGCAAGGCATTGGCCCATATGGTAATACAGGCATACCTGGTTCGGCAGATGCGTACATTTCCGGAGCGGATAGATGCGGTCGAGCATCTTCCTTGTTTCATTCGCAGCAAAGGCATTCGGATACGGCCCGAAATAACGCGCCTTGTCCTTCTTGATCTTCCGTGTCGTCACGATGCGCGGATACTTTTCATTCGTTATCTTGATGTATGGATACGTCTTGTCATCCGTCAGCATGATATTGTATTTCGGGTCATGAAGCTTTATGAGATTCAGCTCCAGAATGAGTGCTTCGAGATTGCTGGATGTGACGATGTATTCGAAGTCCTCAATCTCGCTCACAAGCCGCGCCGTCTTGCCGTTGTGGCTACCGGTAAAATAGGAGCGCACACGGTTTTTCAGGATTTTCGCCTTGCCGACATAGATGATCGTCCCTTGGCGGTCCTTCATCAAATAGCAGCCGGGCTCATCCGGGAGAATGGCTAATTTATTTTTAATGATATCATTCATGTTATCACCTGAGTTTTTTGGTATAGGTCTATTATAAGGCAATAAAAATAACCGAGCACGTGTTTGCACTCGGCTGATCCGGCTACACAAAAGGTGCAGACAGCCTCGCAAGGAAACACCGTCTACACCTGATGGAATGGAACATTATTTGTTGTCGTTGATGAAGTCTACCAATGCTTCTTTTGGCATGAAGCCTGCAGTTTTCGCCTTCAGCTCGCCGTCTACGAATAGAAGCAATGACGGAATCGACATGATGCCGTATTCGCCAGCAGTACCTTGGTTGTTATCTACGTCGACTTTCACGATTTTCACTTCGTTGCCGATTTCTTCATCCAATTCTTCAAGTACTGGTGCAATCATTTTGCATGGTCCGCACCATGCTGCCCAGAAGTCTACCAATACTACGCCGTTTGCAATTTCTTGTTTGAAATTTGAATCTGTACCTTGTACAATTGCCATTATAAATAGCCTCCTTCATATTACATCTTTTTGTAGTATAGCATGTTCATTTTAGAAATTGGAATCATTCTGCCTACGTTTGAGCCTTTTTGCAAAACATCCATCTCCTATGTATGTGTAGACTTCCCGTTGCCATCTCTTTTTAAAACCTCCTTACCTGCTAGGGGCATTTTCCAAAAATAGCAGGTGGTGTGGGTAACCAAGGCACAGCCTCCTTTTCATCATGCAAAAAGAGGCGACCCGATTATAAATCGGACCGCCCCGCCCTATATCTGTCTTAAGCCGGCATGTCAGCCTGCCTTCTCCTTCAGCTTGACGGAAAGGTATTTACGTGCATCGGCCGTCAGCAGCTGCACAGTCTTCCGTTCCTTTTCCTTTCCCAATTCAACGAACATTCCACTTAGATTTTCATATACGCATACGATATCGTATCCTTGTGCCAGCAAGCCATCAATATTCTTGACTTCCAACATCGCTTCTTCATATGCCGACATATAATCGCCTACTTTCTATGATTTATGGATGACAGGCTGTTCCAGCGGTTCTGGTTCTGGCTCTGGCTCGAGTACAAGATCCGGCTCTACCTCCTGATATGGGCCCGTGCCGATGTGCCAGTCCCTTCCTGCCGTTATGCCCAGATATAATGCATCATCAGGATTCGTAATTTCCGCCTGCGGATACTTGACGAACCACCAGTACTTGGCCAGGACATAATAGACGCCAGCCCCTACAAAGAATCCGACCAATGATGAATACGTCGGAAAGATATTGGCAGTCACCCCGCCGATGATCCAGGCAATCAGTCCGGCCAGGTTGAACCCTTTTGCATATTTGAACTGCCCATCAAGTTCGTATAACGCCGAAACGTTGACCCTGCGCCTGCGCAGCAAATAATAATCCGCGAATAATATCCCGACAATCGCCGTCAATATACCGCCGATGATCAGCAGCAGGCTGTTCAGCACATCGAACAGGCTCCACGGCTGCACGACCGAACCTATAATACCTGTAATGACGACCCCTACCCAGAAAGGAACTTTCGGGCCGCCTATATTCGAGAAGATGGTCGCCGCCGGAATGACATTGGCAGACGTATTCGTGGACCATTGCGCCAGCACGATCATCAGCAATAGGATGCCGAGGACGATGCCGTTTGCACTCGATTGCAATGCCAGGATCGGGTCGGCACTGGATACCGCCATATAGCAGACCGCCCCGATTACAACCATGAAGGTATTCGTAATCGGCATGACCAACAGCGATCCCATTAGTTGTGTCTTATTACGCTTGAACCAGCTGCGCTCATTCTTGGGTGCCTTGAAAAAGCGCGAGAGGGACGGCATATCGGCAGCAAGCGTCGCCCAAAACCCCATATTGGCCATGACGACCACCATGAAGGCTGTAAATCCAGCCACGCCTGTAGCCGGCGATTCGACCCATGCCCAAACGTTCTTTCCTTGGGACGTGGCATTGTCCGCCAATGTGATGTACATCCAGCAGGAAATCAGAATGATGACCGGGGCAGCCAAATCGGCGAAACGCTCAATCGATTTGATGCCGAGGGATGTATTGATCAGCTGCAGCGTGACGAAGACGATGAAGCACACAATCCAGTTGTCGAAGCCGAAAAGCAGGTTCAATATGCCGTTGATGGCTGTAGAACCAAAATATGAATTGATGCCGAACCAGCATGCCGCCGTGAATCCCCTCATGAGGGAAGGGATATGTGTACCTAATGTTCCGAACGGGGCGCGCATATAGACGGGAAAGGAAATCCCGTGCTCCACCCCGATATCTCCAATCAATGTCATGAAGATTCCGATGGCAAGTGATCCTACAAGTGTTGCAAGAATGACATAGGGCATCGGCAGACTGATGATGGCGGCCCCACCGATGGCAAATGCCGCCAGCACAATCGCCATCCCCACCCAGATGACAGAAAACCCGAAAGCACTAATTTTACGCTGTTCATGCGTCACAGGCAGTAAATCAGGCGACTTCAAGTATGATTCCTTATTTTCCATAGCAATGCCCTCCCCTTCATTTTGTCAAGCGTCCTATTTCAAGACGGACGTTGGGGCATACTGTCCAACCAATGCCTGACGTTCATTCCAGGTCATCGGCGGCAGGCTGCTCTTCATCTCTACCATCGAGATGGCGCCGTCCACCGGGCAGACGATCGAGCAAAGATTACAGCCGACGCAGTCATTCTCCCGTACCTTCAGCATTGGACGACCGCTTTCTGTATAGAGGTCGATACATTGATGCGATGTATCTTCACAGGCGATATGGCATTTATTGCAGTTGATGCACACATCATTATTGATCTGCGCCACCACTTTATAGTTCAAATCCAGGTCTCCCCAGTTGGAGTAGCGCTGGACGGAGCGGCCGACCAGATCCATCGCCGAGGCCAGCCCTTTTTCATCAAGATAGTTGCTGAGGCCGTCGATCATATCCTCCACAATCCCGAAGCCATGGTGCATGGCTGCTGTACAAATCTGTACACAGCTTGAGCCCATGAGCATGAACTCCGCTGCATCACGCCAGTTGGAGATGCCGCCGATACCGGAAATCGGCACATTGATATGAGGACTTCGTGCACACTCGGCCACCATGTTCAATGCAATCGGCTTTACGGCCGGGCCACAGTAGCCTCCATGCGCGCCCTTGCCGGCCACGTTCGGCACCGTGCTCCAGGAATCGAGGTCCACCCCGGCAAGGCTGTTGATTGTATTGATCATACTGATGGCATCCGCTCCACCGGCCACGGCAGCCTCCGCCGTCACAGTAATATCCGTGATATTCGGTGTAAGCTTGACGATGACAGGCGTTTTGGCGACTTCCTTCGCCCAATACGTCTGCTTTTCCACCAACTCCGGCACCTGGCCGGATGCTGCACCCATTCCCCGCTCGGCCATGCCATGGGGACATCCAAAATTAAGTTCCAACCCATCGACACCGACATCTTCTACCCTCTTGACGATTTCATGCCACTTTTCCTGTGTCGGCTCAACCATCAGGGAAGCAATGATTGTGTGGTTTGGAAAACGCTTTTTCGTCTCATAGATTTCCTGCAGGTTCACTTCCAATGGACGGTCTGTGATGAGCTCGATATTGTTGAAACCAGCGACGCGCTGTCCATTGAAGTTGACTGCCGCAAAGCGGGAAGAAACATTCAGTATCGGGTCACCCAGTGTCTTCCATACAGCACCTCCCCAGCCTGCCTCAAAGGCACGCTGCACCTGGTAGCCTGTATTCGTCGGCGGCGCCGAGGCCAGCCAGAACGGGTTCGGTGATTCAATTCCTGCTAAATTAATACGTAAGTCTGCCATGTGTTGTCCCCCTTTAACCTAATTACACCCTAAGCACTTTGTGATGCAGCCTGAAAAGCTTGATGAATGCTATAAGCTGCATCTTTTCCTTGCTGTACAGCTGTTACGACCATCGCTTCTCCTTGCCCATTACCAAAGATGACGTCTCCACATGCAAACACTTTTGAATTCGATGTCTGCATCGTCTCTTCATTTACTGTTACGACACCCCACTGGTGGTCCAGCTCGAATGACTCGATCAGCTCTGTATAGCGGGATTGGCCGATTGCCTTAATGACTGCATCGACCTCGATGACATGCTCTGAGCCGGCGATTGGCATCGGCTTCTGGCGTCCATCTATATCAGGCTCGCCCAGCGCCATCTTTATGCACTCGATGCCGGTTACCTTGCCTTCTGCATCTCCAATGATTTTCACCGGTGCCGTCAACCATTCAAACTGTACCCCTTCCTGCTTGGCGAATTCATATTCGAATTCGTAGGCAGTCATCTCCGCCTCCGTGCGTCGATAAAGGATTTTCACATTGGAAGCTCCAAGCCGGACTGCCGTCGTAGCACCGTCGATTGCAGTATTACCAGCCCCAATCACCACAGCACGTTTCCCTACAAGGGACGTATCGATATGGCCGAGCTTCGTCTGCTTTACAAACTCGATGGCATCATGCACCCCTTCAAGTTTTTCACCTTCCACCCGCAGATCAGGCACCTCACCCATGCCAACCGCCAACACTACCGCATCATAATCATTCAATAATTCTCCAGCCGTAACATCCTTGCCTACGCTTGTACCTGTACGGATTTCGACGCCAAGCTTTTCAATTTGCTCTACTTCCCATTCCGCTACATCATTTGGCAGTCGGAAGGCCACAATCCCGTAGCGCCCAAGACCTCCAGCCTTTTCCTGCGCTTCGTAAATCGTCACCTCATAGCCGAAGCAGGCCAGCTCACGGGCGGCGGCCAGACCAGCCGGACCCGAGCCGACGATGGCAATCCGCTTTTGCTGCGGCGCTCCTTTTTTAAACAAGGATACGCTCGACGCCATCGCCCAATCCGTCGCATAGCGTTGCAGGCGGCCGATGTCGATTGGTTTGGATTGGTGATTCAGTACACACGCACCCTCACATAGCTCCTCCGTCGGACAGACACGCGCACAGCTTGCGCCGAGCGGATTGGCCTCCAGAATAGTGCGGGCGGAGCCTTTCATATTCCCTGAAGCAATTTTCTTGATGAATTTTGGAATATCGATGCTTGTCGGGCAGGCTTTCGTGCAGGCTGCATCATAGCAATACAAGCAACGGTTCGCCTCTTCAACCGCTTCATAGTTCGTGAGCGCCGGCTCCATCTCCATAAAGTTACCCTTCAATTTTTCTGCAATCATTGCATCATGAATCATACCCATCCTCTCTTCCTCCCTTTCTCCAGTTCTTGCTTTCTAGCTTTCTATTTATCTAGTTAAGTGCTGGTTCCACGACTGCCTTGGATGCCGGCTTACGCTTTAGATAATGCCCACTGCCGAGCGTTCCTACGAATTCCTTATCCTTGACTACGTATTCTCCGCGTACGAGAACCGTCTGCACCTCTCCGGATACTTCCCATCCCTCATATGGGTTGTAGTCCACGTTCATATGGTGCGTTTCTGCCGAGATGACTCGCTTTGCCGCAGGGTCGAACAGCACGACGTCGGCATCCGAACCGATGGCAATCGTCCCTTTTTTCGGGAACAGGCCGAACGTTTTGGCAGCGCTCGTCGAAATCATGTCGACAAACTCGTTGATGGTGATGCGGCCCTTCGCCACGCCTTCTGAATATAGGATGCCGAAACGGTCTTCGATAAACGGACCACCGTTCGGAATCTTCGAGAAGTCGTTCAGTCCAAGTTGCTTTTTGCCGTTGAAGCTGAATGAACATTGGTCCGATCCAATCGTCTGCAGCTGCTTCGCCTTCAGTGCATTCCACAGCACCTCTTGATGTTCCACCGGACGGAGCGGCGGAGACCAGACATACTTCGCCCCTTCAAATCCAGGCTGCGCAAGCATTGATTCATCCAATGTCAAGTACGGTGGGCACGTCTCGCCAAGCACATCGTATCCCTTCTCCCGCGCCTTGATGATTTCATCGACCGCCTCCTTGCATGTCACATGCACGACATACAGCTTCGCCCCTGCCAAATTGGCAAGCTCGATGGCCCTTTTCGTCGCCTCTCCCTCCAGGACGGACGGACGGGTACGCGCATGATAGATTGGCGCAGTGTTGCCGTTCGCCAATGCCTCCTCCACCAATTCATCGATGACGGAGCCGTTTTCACAGTGCACCATGACGACCGTATCCGTCGCCTTTCCTATTTTGAATGCCTTGAAGAGCGTGCGATCGGATGACTGGAATTCCCGCGCATATGCCATGAACACCTTCATCGATGTAATGCCCTCCTGTTCGAGGATGACAGGCAGCTCTTTTTCCGTCTCCGGCGTGAAGTCCGTAATCATCAAATGGAAGCCATAGTCGATGACCGCCTTGCCCTTTGCCTTCGCATGCCACTTTTCCACTGCATCGGACAGCTTGCTCTCACCGGCAGATAGACAGAAGTCGAGAATCGTCGTTGTACCGCCAAAGGCCGCTGCAATCGTCCCTGATTCCCAATCATCGTCCGTCACAGTGTTATTGAAGGGCATATCCAGATGGGTATGGGGATCGATTCCGCCAGGCATTACATATTTTCCTGCTGCATCGATGATTTCGGCATCCTCCACCAGATTCTTTCCGATTTTTGTAATGACTCCATCCTCAATCAGTACGTCCGCCTCGTAAACATCCGTTGCCGTCGCAATCTTACCGCCTTTTATCAGCTTTTTCATGAACACCCTCACCCTTCAATGTTAGTAGTCATCGTTTGCTGCAAACTCTGCTTTGCCTGCAGCATGAGAACGGATTCCAACAATACATCCGCGCCCCTTGCACATTCTTCGTAGCTTGTTTCTTCTTCCTCGCAATGGCTTTTGCCGCCTGCGCTCGGTACAAAAATCATCATTGATGGCACGACAGACGCTATGAACTGCGCGTCATGCCCCGCCCCGCTGTATATACGATGGGAAGAGTATCCGAAACGCTCACAGGCCGCTTCTACTTCATCTCTAATATCAGGATGGAAATGCACCGTATCACGTCCCCACAGCTTGGTCGCCTGTACCGTGCATCCTCCATCTTCCTGAGGAAGGCCAAGCAGGATGCCCTCCACCTGCTCCATTATCTTCGGATCGTGATGGCGGGAGTCGATTGTAAAGACGACTTCATTCGGAATGACTGTCGGAATGTTCGGGACTGCATTCATCCGTCCGAATGTATAGACGAGCGTTTCATCCACCTCGCCAAGCTCCTGATCCAGATAGCTGATCAGTTTGGCGGCAAGAAGCATCGGGTCCTTGCGCATCTTCATCGGTGTTGTTCCGGCATGATTGGATTCCCCTTTGATGCGGATTTCATAGCAGACCATACCCATCACACCCTCTACCACACCAATTTCAAATCCTTCCGCCTCCAAGACCGGTCCCTGTTCTATATGTAGCTCAAGGTAGGCATACGCCTCCTTCAGGCGATTTTCCTCTTCACCTTCGTAGCCGCTTTTTGAAAGTGCCTCAGCGAATGTCACTCCCTCCCTGTCGGTAGAGCGCATCATCGCCTCCTTCTCGAACTTCCCTGTAATGACACCTGAACTCATCATGGCAGGTTCGAAACGGGCCCCTTCTTCATTTGTGAAATTCACAATCATCAGGGGTGCATCCAGTTCAATGTCATTGTCAACAATCGTCCGGACCGCCTCCAGTGCAGTAAGAACGCCAAGAACGCCATCAAAGCGTCCCCCTTTCACGACGGAATCCAAATGTGACCCCATGACGATGGGAGGCAGGTCGTGCTTGCCTGGAAGAAGAGCATACATGTTCGCCATGTCATCTATCTTCACTTCCATTCCCAACGCCTCGCAGCATTCCCTGAAATATTGTCTGGCAGCGAGGTCTTCATCGGATAGAGAAAGCCTTGTTACACCACCATTTTCTGTCGCTCCAAATTGACTGAAGCGTTCAATTGTTTGCTGCAGGCGAATCTGATTGCATTTATACATCCTTCGCACTCCCCTTCTAACTCCTTATTTTGTAACGAAATGCTTAACACAAATTATAAATATTGGTATTTATGGTGTAAATGTTCGAATAATCAAAATTCTTTGTGCATTTGCCCAAGCATAATGGTATATTTAATAACATATAAGAAGGGAGATGAGTCTATGTCTACGATTTCACATATGATGCAGTCCTCACTTTTTCCACAATTAAAATTGATAGCGGGCGAAAGCGGCGTCTATCGTAAGGTCAGCGGCATCAACATCATCGAAAAAGAAGAACTGACGATGTTCTGCCGACCGAATGAGCTCGTTGTGACGACGGGAGTCTACATCGCAAATAAAAAAAGCTTCCTCGAGCAGCTTGTCAAGACGGCCTACGAGAAACGCGCAGCCGGTTTCATCATCAATACGGGCCCCTATATCCCCGACGTGCCCAAAAGCCTTATCCGTTTTGCAGACGAACATGAGTACCCCCTGTTCCAAATGGACTGGGAGCATCGCGTAACGGACCTATTGAAGACAACCTTCCAGTTCATCACCGCCAACCAGCAGGAACGGTCCATTGAAGAGCAGGTCATGAACCAGCTCCTTTTCAACCATCAACAGCATGCCCCTCATCTGACAGCGACATTGGAGCAGCTCGGCTTTCCCAAAAATACGGAATATGGCATCATCGTCTGTGCAACCCGCAACGACTCCACCAATATCCAACGCTACAATGCCATGATTCTGAGGGCTTTCCAGCAGCGCTATGAGCATTTTATCCATTTTCAATACCGCAACCAGCTGATTTATCTAATCGACCGCACAAGAATAAAGACTACTAATGTCCCATTCTCTACAACAGTGGAAAACATTTATGAAAGAATTGAAGAAAAATACGGTGAACTCGGTCTCGCCATCGGAATGGGCGGATTTTATAGTGCTCCAGGAAAAATCCACAAGAGCTACGAAGAGGCCCTCACCGTCATCCAGCTGTCCCGGCTCCACAACAACCGCTACTTGTATAAATACAAGGATATAGGCGCCTATCAGATCATCATGAATGTCGACAACCACGGGATAATCGAGCAATTCCGACAGAATATGCTTGGCAGACTCTATCGATACGATGAGCTGCACGGTACAGATTTCACTTCCTTTCTGCGCATCTTTCTGGAGGAGAACGGGAGCACCAATAAAATCAGCCAGCGCGTCTTCGTACACAGAAATACCGTCCTGTATAAGGTCAATAAAATCGAAATGCTTCTGGATATGGACCTCAGCAACACATTCACAAAAACCAACCTCTACCTTTCCTTTTTAATTGAAGACATGCTGAAGCATGGCGTATGATGTGCATCTGCATGATTTTTTTCTAAACATTTATCGTTCCGCATCATAAGTCGCCTATAGCACCTTATAATGCAAAATGACAAAATTCCCCTTCATCTGCGTGAAGTCCTGGCAGGTGGAGGGGGTTCTAATTTGTTATATGACCACGCATGTTGATATACCTTTTAATGTTAGTAGAATGTTGCAGATAGTGGATTTCCGCTACAACCGGCTCGCTTTCCATGGGGAAGGCCTTATCTAGAAATTACGCTTTCTAACAACCAACATTTAGATAATCAATAAACTTGATAACCACTCAATTATCCGCAATAAAATTGCATAACGTTGTTTAACTTCTTTCGTTTGAATCACTTAAAAGAATTCATGTAGACAGAAACGATTGATTTAGATATCCCATCTATGTAGAGGTAACGAATACGAGTTGTTACCTCTTTTTAGGTCAACCATCTATCCTATCCTTAGCAGAGAAAAAGCACATGGAATGAAGGGTGGCGACTCCAGCGAGACAGCCGAGACCCCGCAGGAGTGAAGCGACGGGGAGGCTTGGCCTCGCCCGCCGAAAGCGTCCACCCGTAGTGGAATGTGCAGTCTAACAATCGCTTTTTTATCCAGGCTAAGTAATTAAAAACCGTGTCAGATGACAAAAAGAGCATGAATCCGACATTCTACCGGATTCATGCTCTACTTTTTTTGAAAAACTAGTTTTACAGAAGGAAGCTATTTATTAAGCATTTACTTTCAATGCTTTGAATTCTTCAATCAACATTGGAACGACTTCGAATAAGTCCCCAACGATGCCGTAGTCGGCTACTTTAAAGATGTTCGCTTCTGGATCTTTATTGATCGCCACGATGACTTTGGAGTTCGACATGCCAGCCAAGTGCTGGATTGCGCCTGAAATTCCTGCGGCAATGTATAGGTCAGGCGTTACCACTTTACCTGTTTGACCGATTTGCAGCGAGTAATCGCAGTATTCAGCGTCACACGCCCCACGAGATGCACCGACCGCGCCGCCTAGTAGATTAGCAAGCTCTTTTAATGGCTCAAAGCCTTCCTCGGATTTTACACCACGTCCTCCAGCTACCACCACTTTCGCTTCTGATAAATCTACACCTTCCGTAGATTTACGTACTACTTCTTTAATGATTGTACGAAGGTTTGTGATGTCTACAGAAACAGCAGATACATCGCCTGAACGGCCGCCGTCTTTTTCAAGTGGCGCAATGTTGTTCGGGCGGATTGTGACAAATACCACGCCGTCCTTAATCTTCACTTTTTCAAACGCCTTACCAGAATAGATTGGGCGGATGAACAGGGCATCATCGCCAGCCCCTTCGATTTCCGTCACGTCGGAAATCAGACCTGATTGCAGCTTGGAAGCGATTTTTGGAGACAAGTCTTTTCCAAGAGATGTATGACCAAATACGATTGCTTCTGGGCTTTCTTGGTCTGCTACTGCCATGAATGCCTGCGAGAACCCGTCAGACGTATATGTTTTCAAATGTGGATGCTCCACTGTCACAACACGATCTGCACCATAGGCAATCAGCTCGTTTGCAACACCTGCAACGCCCTCACCAATCAATACCCCAACTACTTCACCACCGTCAGCGATTTGTTTACCGGCAGCAATCGCCTCGAATGATACATTACGTAGGCTGCCCTCACGAGTTTCAGCTAAAACCAATACTTTTTTTGTCATCGTTTACCCCTCCGTTACCGTCTTTATTAGACTACCTTTGCTTCTGAATGAAGTAGATTTACAAGCTCTTTTACTTGATCCTGCAAGTCCCCTTCTAACACACGACCAGCTGCCTTTTGAGGTGGAAGGTAGATTTCTACAGTTTCTACCTTCACTTCTACATCATCTTCGTCAATATCCAGGTCATCAAGCTCAAGCTCTTCCAACGGCTTTTTCTTCGCCTTCATGATTCCTGGCAAAGAAGGATAGCGCGGCTCGTTCAAGCCTTGCTGTGCCGTTACTAATAATGGTAAAGAAGTTTCCAGCACTTCGGAGTCCCCTTCGATGTCACGTACGATTTTCACTGTTTGCCCATCGATTTCGAGATTCGTAATTGTCGTTACATAATTGATGCCCAACAGTTCAGCTACACGTGGGGCAACCTGGCCCGAGCCTCCGTCGATTGCCACGTTTCCTGCTAAAATCAAGTCAGCCTCTTTATCTTTTAAATACTCAGCTAGAATATAAGCTGTCGTATATTGATCCTGCTCATCTAAATCGTCTTCTGTATTGATTAACACTGCCTTGTCGGCACCCATCGCAAGCGCTGTACGCAATTGCTTTTCCGCGTCCTCGCCGCCGATTGTCACGACTGTCACTTCACCGCCGAAAGCATCACGCTTTTGGATCGCCTCTTCAATTGCATACTCGTCGTATGGATTGATGATGAATTCAGCACCGTCTTCTTGGATTTTGCCATTAGCTACAACGATTTTTTCCTCTGTGTCGAACGTGCGTTTCACTAATACATAAATATTCATTTTACTAACCTCCAGAAAGCTGATTTATTTGCCTTTAAATACCGGTTCGCGTTTTTCAATAAATGCTTGAATACCTTCCTTGGCGTCCTCTGACACGAATACCGTACCAAAGCTTTCCGCCTCTGCCGACACTCCCTCGAAGAAGGAGGCTGGCTTGGAATATTGCAGCGTATGTAACGCCGCCTTTAATGCGATTGGGCTCTTCTTTGCAATCTTTTTCGCCAATTCCAATGTTTTCGGCAGTAGGTCCTCATCTGAATATGCACGGTTCGCCAATCCCCACTGAACCGCTTCCACCCCTGAAATAGGATCACTTGTAAACATCATCTCTGCCGCCTTTGCCACCCCGACATAGCGGGGTAGACGCTGTGTTCCTGCAAACCCCGGGATGATTCCCAACTGGAGTTCTGGTAAGCCAAGCTTTGCTGCTTCAGTGACAAATCGCATATGGCAGCTCATCGCAAGTTCCAGTCCACCCCCGAGCGCGGCGCCGTGTATAGCGGCTATGACCGGTTTTGGGAACGTTTCCAACCGTTCGAACACCACTTGCCCTCTTTGCGCCAATTTTGAAAATTCTTCGCCCGTCTCGATGCCGGTGAATTCCTTGATGTCGGCACCAGCCGAGAAGAATCGTCCTTCACCATGCAATACGATGACACGAACAGCTTCATCATGTTCTACTGCGTCCAATAGTTCGTCCACTTCTTTGATTAAAACTTGCGATAATGCATTTGCAGGTGGTCGATTGATTGATACGACCGCTACATTATCCTCAACTTTCCAACTTAGAAACTCCATTCTCCCACGCCCCTTTTAAGCTTTTAACCCATTTAGCACAAGCTGTGTCACTTTCGGCGCCAACGCTATAAGATCATAGCGGTATTCATTCATAACCCAGGTCGTCGTAATCTCATCCACAGTCCCGAATACCATCTGCCGCGCGAGACGGACGTCCATTGTAGTATTGAACTCACCGGAAAGCATCCCCTCAATCAGGATTTGGTCCAAGAGCATCAGGTATTCTTTTAGAATAGCATTAATCTTCAGACGAATTTCTTTATTCGACTGCCTGAGCTCTAATTGGGTGACGGTCGCTAAATGACGGTCATTCGCTAAAACTCGAAAGTGATTTTCGATCATCTGCTTTAACTTCTCAGATGAACTACTCTCATTTTTTATTATATCTTGTAAATTGTCTACGAAAAGCCCCATTTTTTCCTGAAATACAGAAATAAGGATATCTTCTTTGTTTTTAAAGTATAAATAGATTGTTCCGTCAGCGACTCCAGCCTGTTTGGCGATTTTCGATACCTGCGCCTGATGATAGCCATTTTCAGCAATGGCTATTACAGCTGCATCGATAATCTGTTTATATTTGGGTTTATTTCGTTTCAAGTTGTTCACCACCAAAAAAATATGAAAACATGAATGACCATTCATTCACGTTTCCATATTATAAGCTGTTCATGATTTTGTCAATAGCGGTCTGCTATTTCGCTTCCTTTTCCACCGCCATTTTCGCCTTTTCTTCCTCTACGAGCGTCCGGCGCAGTATTTTCCCTACAGCAGTCTTCGGCAGTTCATCACGGAATTCATAGAAACGCGGCACTTTATAGGCTGCCAGGTTTTGTCGGCAGTATGCATTCAATTCTTTATCCGTAACAGAATGTCCTTCTTTCACTACAATATATGCCTTCACCGTCTCTCCCCGGTATGGGTCGGGAATGCCCGCCACTACACATTCCTGGATGGCATCATGCTCATACAGCACTTCCTCCACTTCACGCGGATAAATGTTATAGCCCCCGGCGATGATCATATCCTTCTTGCGGTCCACAACATAGAAGTAACCGTTTTCATCCATGTAGCCGAGGTCACCTGTCAAAAACCAGCCATCTGCAAATGTCATTGCCGTATCCTCCGGGCGATTCCAATACCCTTTCATCACCTGAGGGCCTTTGATGGCAATTTCACCTATCTCCCCTACCGACATCACTTCACTGTCGCCCGAGCGTAGAATGACAGCATCGGTATTGGGCCATGGTACACCGATAGAACCGTTGACCCGTTCATCCCAGATGAAGTTCGCATGTGTGACAGGCGACGTCTCCGTCAGTCCGTAGCCTTCCACCAGCTTGCCGCCTGTGATTCCCTCGAACTTCTCCTGCACCTCGATAGGCAGCGGTGCAGACCCGCTTATACAGGCCTTGATCGATGATAGATCGTATTTCCCCAGGTCAGGATGATTCAGCAGGCCGATATACATTGTCGGCGCGCCGGGGAATAATGTCGGCTTTTGTTTATCGATGGTCTTTAATGTATCCTCTACATCAAACTTCGGTAGCAACACCATTTTGTTTTGTTTCATTACTGATAAAATCATCACTGTCGTCATGCCATACACGTGGAAGAAGGGCAGAATCCCCAGAATGACTTCCTCACCGTCTATGCACTGATACAGCCAGTGGCTACACGCCGTTGCATTGGCAATCAAATTCTTATGCGTCAGCATGACCCCTTTCGGGAACCCGGTAGTCCCACCCGTGTATTGAAGCAGTGCCAAATCTTCTTCAAAATCAAAAGGGATGTTCAGTGCTTCTACAGGGGTCGAACGCATGATTTCCGTAAACAGGTGATTCATACCGCTATGCTCCACCTTGACGCTGAAACCATATTGCTTCTTCTGAATGAAAGGATATACGAGGTTTTTCGGGAATGGCAGATAGTCCTTGATGGCTGCAATGATTACATGCTCAATCTGTGTTTCCTTCAAGACCTTTGTGATGCGGGGATATAGAATATCAAGGCTCAGGATGACTTTGGCCCCTGAATCAGCCATCTGATACTGAAGCTCCCGCTCTGTATAAAGGGGATTCGTCTGTACAACAATCCCTCCCGCATAAAGGATGCCGTAATAAGCGATGACCGCCTGAGGACAGTTCGGCAGCATGATTGCTACCCGGTCCCCCTTTTCCACACCCAGCCTCCCAAGATAATTGGCAAACTTGATGGCGGATTCATATACCTCCTTATACGTAATGTCCTTCCCCAAAAAGTGAATTGCTACTTTACCTGGACTCGCGTTGTACGCATCCGTCAAAAATTGCTGGACCGGCATTTCCGGTATCTCAATTTCATGTGGAATCTGCTCTGGATATTTTTTTAACCACACCTTTTCTGTCATAGTACCTCGCCCCTTCGCCTCAAGCTTTTAATTTTCTGATTATTCAACATTATAATTAAAAAAGAATGCATATTCAATCGATTTTTACTTTATTTTTCATTTTTAGCTCGAATTTGCGTTTATTTTCTTTTTAATGTTATGAAACGAATAATTATACGGGTCGCTTTTTCGTGAAAAATGCTAGGTGATGGGATATAACCATTTTTCCAATATAAAAAAAGTAGCAGATGGTATTTCCATCTGCTACTTCATATTTTATACAGTTGCCAAATAATATATGCCAATCAATAAAAAAATGATGCATGCAATAATCAGCACTTTCGATAATTTTTCCATCTCTATTCTCCTATAAAATGCTGGCACCGATAATAAATGACAAGCCTACCGAAATAGTAAATGAAATGAATCCGACGGAGCGGTTGTCATTTTCGATTTCTTCATCGACCTTGAAACGCGGCGTCAAAAATTCAAACAGAATATAGGCGAAAATCAGCAGCACGAATCCGTACAAACCCCAGCCGATCATTTCCCCCAGAGTCGAATGACGCTCGATGGAATAGCGGAAGACGTTGCATACCCCCAAAATCTTCCCGCCGGTTGCAAGCGCTACGGCAATATTCCCTTTTTTGATTTCCTCCCAGTTTTTGTATTTTGTAACGACCTCGAATACTACCATCGCCACTACCAAACAAAGGACGACTACACTGAAGTAGCCTGCTGTCTCCACTAAAGGGTTGTGCCAAAATGATGAACCCAGCATCCTATCTCCCCTTTTATTTTAATTCTACGACGGTTACCCCGAAGCCGCCTTCCCCTGCTTCACCGTAGCGGAATGATTTGACACGCTTGTGCGTCTTCAAATATTGCTGAATGCCTTGGCGCAAAGCCCCGGTTCCTTTACCGTGAATGATCGACACGCGCGGATAGTTCGCCAGCAGCGCGTCATCCAAATATTTCTCCGTGCGCAGGAGAGCATCCTCATAGCGTTCGCCGCGAAGATCCAATTCAAGCTTCACGTGGCTGTTCCGGTTCTTTACATTGGTCATCGTGCGTGTAGGCTGCTCTTTTTCAGGCTTGATGTACTGAAGGTCTGACTCGTTCAGCTTCATCTTCAGAATGCCAATCTGCACCACCCACTCCTGGTTGCCCGCCTTTTCCAAGAGTGTGCCCTTTTGTCCGTAGCTGAGCACCTTCACCTCATCGCCGGGCTTAAGGGTCTGAGCACGCTCTCGCTGTGCCACCGCCTTTTTCAGCACTTTGTTTTCTTCTTTCGGCGCAGCTTCTTCCAGCCGTTTTTTCGCATCAATCAGCTCATGCTCTTTGACAATCCGGCTTGCATTCTTCTGCATTTCCCGTAGCTCGGAAATAATTTTTTCAGCCTCCGCCTTCGCTTCGTCCACGATGCGGCGCGCCTTGTCCTTCGCCTTCTTCTCCAGATTGTCCTTCTTCTCATCGTAGGTGCGGATGCGCTCCTCCAATTGGGCCTTCAACTGCTCTGCCTCTTCCAATAGCTCATGCGCCTCATCCGCCTCGCGTTCAGAACGCAGACGGCTCTCTTCAAGGGAAGCAATCATCGACTCCACTTCATGGCGGTCCGTCCCCGTGAATGATTTCGCCTGATTGATGATATGCTCGCCAAGCCCCAGCCGCTTCGAGATTTCAAAGGCGTTCGAGCGTCCGGGAACACCAATCAGCAGACGGTATGTCGGACTAAGCGTGTCCACATCGAATTCGACGGAGGCATTCACTACGCTTGAACGGTTGTAGCCATATGCCTTCAATTCCGGATAATGCGTCGTCGCCATGACGCGCGCACCCCTGTCCACGACCTCGTCCAAAATGGAAATCGCAAGTGCCGCCCCTTCCTGCGGGTCCGTACCGGCACCAAGCTCATCAAACAACACTAGGGAGCGTTCATCAAACTTCGATAAGATGTCCACGATGTTCACCATGTGGGAGGAGAAAGTGGACAAGCTTTGTTCAATCGACTGTTCGTCTCCGATGTCGGCAAAAATCTGTTCAAACACCGCAAGCTCCGAACCATCCAGTGCAGGCACCGGCAGACCGGACTGGGCCATAATCGTGCATAACCCCACCGTCTTCAGCGTCACCGTCTTACCGCCCGTATTCGGTCCGGTAATGACGATTGCTGTAATATCACGTCCGAATTCAATCGTATTCGGGACCGCATCCTCCATTGGCAACAATGGATGGCGCGCCCGTACAAGACGTGTATAGCCTTCCTTATTCATCTTCGGCATCGTGCATTTATTGGCCTGGCCGTACTTGCCCTTCGCCAAAATGACATCGATTTCACCAAGCAGGCCGACAAGCACAAATAAATCATGTGCTACCTCCTGCACCTTCACAGACAGCTCAAGTAAAATACGCTCAATCTCCGCCTGTTCCTTCACCTTCAGACGTTGCACTTCATTGTTCGCCTGGACGACTGCATCCGGCTCGATGAACAGCGTCTGGCCGGAAGAGGACTGGTCATGGACGATACCGCCGTAATGACCGCGGTACTCCTGCTTGACAGGAATGACGAAGCGGTCGTTACGGATAGTAATAATTGCGTCCGACAGCATCTTTGCCGCGTTCGAACCACGAATCAGGCTCTCGAGCTTCTGGCGCACCTTCGCCTCCTCCGCACGTAGCGATTGACGAATCGAACGCAGCGCCGAGCTTGCAGAATCAAGTACACCACCATTATCATCGATGCAGTCATTGATTTCATGCTGCAGGGCAGTCAGGATTGGCATCTGCTCCTTGCGCTCCAAAAAGTGCGGAATCTGGATATCCTCCTCCGCTTCGATATCCTCCAGGAAATTGCGCAAGATACGGCTTGCACGAATCGTGCTTGCAATCTCCATCAATTCCATCGGGCTCAGCATCCCACCGATTTGCGCGCGTTTTGCATGCGGTCTAACGTCGAAAATGCCGCCCATCGGCACATTCCCCTTCACACGAAGGATTGCCAGCCCCTCATCCATCTCTTCTTGCAGGGCCACCACTGTATCATAATCTGTTTCAGGCACAAGCCCCTCAATGGCACTTTTTCCAATGGAAGAAGTACAGAAGCCCGCAACCTGCTGACGTACTTTATCAAATTCCAGTGTTTTCAATGCGCGCTCGGCAATCATGAAAGACACCTCCAAAACTCAAATTATTTATGTCTACGGATGAACTCCTCAAATTGATTCACATTCCATGTGTTGACGACCAATTCTTTTTTCACCCAAGCCTTTTGTGCATATTTTACCCCAATATCCATGAAACGTAATTGATCGATTGCATGGGCATCGGTATTGATGGCGATTGGTACATTTTTCTCCATCGCCAGCTGCAAATATTCCGTCGCCAGATCGAGGCGGTACGGATTTGCATTCAACTCTAAAATCTTACCATATTGCGCCGCCCATTCAATCAGCTGCGGTACATCCGGGTCATAGCCGGCACGCTGTCCAATGATGCGCCCTGTAGGATGGGCAATCATGTGTACATACGGATTTCTCACGGCTTCATGAAGCCGCTCCATGATTTTTTCCTGCGGCTGCGAGAAGCTGGAATGAATCGATGCGATGACAAAATCCAACTCTCGCATGACTTCATCATCGAAATCCAGGCTCCCATCCGGCAAAATATCCATCTCCGTGCCACGGTACAGCCGGAATTCCGGATGTGCCTCATTGAACGCGAAAATCTCCAGCTTCTGCTTGTCCAGGCGCTCCGGCGTCAGGCCGTTCGCCACCTTCAAGTACTGCGAGTGGTCGGTGATGACCCCGTAGCTGTAGCCGCGGGCAATCAACGCCTCACCCATCTCCGCCACCGAATGCGCCCCATCCGACCATGTCGTATGCATATGGAGGTCGCTGACGATATCATCGAGCTGCGGCAGGCCCGCAAGCTCATCCAGCCGTTCCAGCTCGCGCCCGCTTTCCCGTACTGTCGGCGGGATGAACGGCAAATCGAAATGCGCAAAAAACGCCTCTTCCGATTCGAAGGTCGCAACCGTACCATCCGGCTGCTCGACCCCGTACTCGCTTATTTTCTTCCCTTGCGCCTTTGCCAGCTGGCGCATACGTACATTATGGTCTTTCGAACCTGTAAAGTGATGCAGGGCCGTTGCGAATTCATGCAACTTCACTAAACGGAAATCCACGCTCACTGGGTTTTCTACATCCAATATGACCGATACCTTTGTATCCCCTGCTGCAATCGTCTCCTGGACCGGCAGACGGGATAAAATGGCTTCACGAACAGCGTCATGGTCCTCGGTGGCGATGATGAAATCGATATCCTTGCTCGTCTCCTTCACACGACGGAAGCTTCCCGCAACCGAGAATTTCTGCACCTCCGGAAGGCTTGCCAGCAGCTCGTTGATTTCAAAGACAATGAGCTCCAGCTCCCAGACGGGTAGCCGCTCGACGCGCGCCCCGAAGCTTTCCAGCTCCTTCAGAATCTTCTCCTCCGTCTTTGCGCCAAAGCCAGCAAGAGCCCTTACCTGCTGCGCCTCACATGCCGCCTTCAGCGTTTCTGCATCCACAATGTTCAATTCCTGATACAATTTCGCCAGCTTCTTCCCTCCGAGCCCCGGAAGCTTCATCAGCGGCACCAATCCTTTCGGAACAGCGGCCTCCAGCTCCTCCAGTACGCTCGACTTGCCTGATTCCATCAATTCGTGGATGACGGCGGCCGTGCCTTTTCCGATGCCCTTGATTGCCGTGATGTCATCGATTTCACTAAGGCTGCGCTCATCCGTTTCCAGTGCCGCTGCAGCCTTGCGGAAGGCCGACACCTTGAAAGGATTCTCCCCCTGTAGTTCCATATATAACGCAATTTTCTCCAATGTCCGGATAATGATTTTCTTATTCAATGAAGTCGCCTCCCCTTGATAATCGCAAAAATACTTCTCCCAAACCGAGAGAAGTATTTACGTTTTGTCATTATTTTGTGTAGATATACCACCATTTTTGGAACAGGGACGAAACAATCGGTGTATGCTCCAGCATCAGTCCGGTAATGATCGACCCGTCCAACCTTGCCTGTATACTTTCCAAAGGCAGAAGCGCCAATACATATAGCAGGATGAATAACAGGAAATATACCTCTATAAATCCGAGCACTGCACCAAGCACTCGGTTGATGCCGCCGAGTACCGGCAAATATTTCAGGAAATCCAGCATTGATCCGAGAATGTGCAGGATAAGCTTGACCACAAAAAAGATCAGCGCAAAGGCAATCACACGGTAAAAGGTACGGTCCGCATCAATGCCCGCGAGCTCTAATGTGGAGGTCGCACTTTCCGCAAACCCCGGATAAGGAATCCACAGCAAAAACTTTTGTGCGAGCGGCTTATAATAGGCGAGTGCAAACACTGTTGCAATCAGGAATCCGAACATATGGACGGCCTGCAGCACAAGCCCCCGTCTGGCCCCTACCATAATCCCCGCTGCGAAAATAATTATTAGTAATAAATCAAGCATTTACTTCAATCCTTTAACTTTTTCAATTGCTCCTCAAGCGCCTCTACCTGTTGCTTCAGCTTTAGATACTCATGAACAGTATTCACAGCTGTCAACACAGCAAGTCTTGTATTATCCAATGTCGGATTATGGGCGCTAATCTCACGCATTTTATCATCTACGATTGAAGCGACTAATCGCATATGCCCGGTAGATTCCGTACCGACAATCTTATAGCTTTGTCCGTAGATATCCACTGAAATTCGATTTTTTTCTTGTTCAGCCAAAGTGAATCCCCCCACCAGCATAAGCAATAACAACCTAAGCGCTAAAGCCCTCTACACCCCTTTTAGGCTTTTTACTTAAAGAGCAGAGTCCTGCCTCGATTATGTACAAAATCATAATATATATCATAACATCTATCATTTGGACATAGCAACTTATTACCTGTTGAATCTGTTAGATAATCGCTCAGAGAAACGACAACAACATCTGCAGTAATCCCCGCTCTTTTTAGGCATCGAAGGAGGACATTCCCTAGTTTTGAGGGAACTTTGACCATTTCTCCCTCTACAAAAACATCTCTATTTACCGCGGTGCTTCTACTATAATATCCCCCGTATATAGTCAATAAGGTCAGAAGGCACGACACCGTAAGTCGACCGTTCCTTCCCGAGTTGCTCTGCGGCAGTCGCATGGTAATATCCCGCCGCAATGAGTGCATCCAGCGGGTCTGCCCCCTGCGCATTGAATGAAGCGATTAAGCCTGTCAACACGTCCCCGCTGCCGCCCTTTCCTAACGCATCATTGCCATATGGGTTTACAAATTGCTCCCCGGCAGGTGTTGTCAGGACTGGCCGATGCCCCTTCAGCAATAGATGGATGCCGTATTTCCGGGCAAACTGCTTCGCTATCTCCAGACGGTCGGCCTCCACCTCCTTGACAGACAGCCCTGTTAAATGCGCCATCTCTCCTGGATGCGGTGTGAAAACTACATTCCCTTTATAGCTACAGAACTCCTCTAGAATCTCTTTGGCAAAATAAAGGCCGTCCGCATCTACAATCAGCGTCTGTCCTTCTGACTCTGCCATGATTTTGCGGAGCAAGGATGTACCGTCCGTCTTTCTTCCAAGACCCGGTCCGAACGCAATTGTTGTAAAAGGCGAAAGATTGATCTTATCTTCCTGGAAGGCCTTTGCCGATATCGCGCCATCCTCGTCCTGTAGCGGTAGGAGAAGGCTCTCGTGCACCTGGGCGGCAGCCAACGGGTAAATCGACTCTGGAACGGCAAGCGTCACAAGTCCGGCCCCCGCATGAAAAGCCGCCTTTGCAGTGTATATTGGGGCGCCGACATACTGCCTGCATCCCCCCATTACAAGAACATGGCCGAACGTCCCCTTATGGCCATGGGCAGGACGTTTCGGCAACGCCGCCCTTCCAATGGCAGGGTCTATTAATATCGGCAGCTCCAATCCCAGTTTTTCGACAAGGACAGGTGGGACAGATATGTCTGCACATATGATTTCCCCCACGTACTGTGGCCCCTGCTGTAGGTAGAACCCTTTTTTGGACAATGCAAATGTAACCGTTTTGTCCGCACGTATGGCCATGTCCACCACTTCACCTGTATCTGCATTAACACCTGAAGGGACATCGACGGCGTATACATACCCTTTTGCCCCGTTCACCCCTCTGACGATGGAGGAGAATGGCTCGCGCAGCCTGCCCTGGAAGCCCGTACCTAGAAGGGCATCCACAATGACATCCGCCTGCTGCACGCATTCTTGCGACCATTCCACTACCGGCAATCCCCTGCTTTTATATACGCCATAATGCAGCGCGGCGTCGCCCTTCAACTGTTCCTCTTCCACACAGCGCACAAGCACGACATCATAGCCGAAGTCATACAACCTTCTGGCGATGACAAAGCCGTCGCCTCCGTTGTTGCCTCCTCCAGCAAGGACAGTGACTTTTGTCTCCTTGTCCGGGAAATCCCTTATGATTTCACCGACTACAGCCGCCCCCGCATTTTCCATAAGTACCATTCCTGGAAGGCCCAGATTTTCGATTGTATAGGCATCCAGCATATGCATTTCCGCACGTCCCGCTATATACATATAGCCAACCGCTCCTCTCTCATATCTTTCTATCACTATTTTAGCCGAAAACCAGTCTGGTCGCATGAAATCACATAGCCTATCATGATGTTGTCCCCATTCCAACACCACAAAAAAACACTCCCCTGGAAGGAAGTGCTGTAAGTGAATTATTGTTTAAGTGAATTATTGTTTAAGCGAATTATTGTTTAAGTGTCGTTGTATTCCATTCAACGTAAAGTAGTGGTGATAAGCCGCTACTTTCTAGAGATAATGTGTGTTAAGTGGACTTGCTGCGGCTCATCATAAAGCTGCATCGTCATTTCTTGATTGATGATGTCGATTTGTATATCTTCAAGCAGAGAAGAAAAGTGAACAAATCGGTCATCAAACTTCGGCTGGCGCTGTGTTGCCATATAGCCAACCACAATTGTATAGGGTTTCTCGAACTCATACTCCACATGGAGAGCCCCGTAAACCATCTGGTGCTGTATAAAATCATATACATAGCACCCTTTTGCATCAAGTCCGTCAATCAAGAAAGCCTTCGGACATAAAATGATCGGGACCATATCGGCTCCAGACCCTTCC
>JAZUQF010000424.1:0-5263 GCA_045605545.1 Lysinibacillus sp. | reverse complement strand
ACGGGTAAGGAGCACACGGGTAGCGTTACGTGCACAGCAAATCGCCACAATTTTTGAGGAGTTTGATGTACAGTGCATGCAGCTGACATATGAGCAGCGTATGGAGAAGTACCGGAAGATGCTGGAGAGTCCGTTCCGTTTCTACCGTGGTTCGGCCTATCTGTTCTACTACGACATGACGAAATCACCGTCCATTTTCCATACGCTTGATGAGCGGCCGACCTGGATTATGGGGGATATGCACATGGACAATTTCGGGGCGTTCCAGAATGAAAAGGGGGAAATCGTATATGATGTCAACGACTTCGATGAAGGGTATGTCGGCTCATATCTTTATGACCTGATTCGTATGAGCATCAGCATCGGCCTCTATATGGATGAACAGCTCATCGAGGAAGAAGCCCAGGAGCAGGTCATCCGCTCCTTCTTGAACAGCTACATCAAGCAGCTCGGGCGCTTCCAGAAGAAAAAGGATGATGCGTTCACCCTCAGCTTTACAAAGGACAACACAAAGGGACCGGTCAAGAAGGTGTTGAAGAAGCTTGAAGACCGCCAGCGCTCCCATCTACTCGAAGATATCACGGAAGTCAAGGACGGCAAGCGGGGATTCGTCTGGACGGAAGAGGTGCACCCGGTGCCGGCAGAGATTTATACAGCCATTCAGGAAGTGCTTCCGGGCTATACGATCAAGGACATCGCGCTCAAATATGGCTCCGGTACGGCGTCGATTGGCCTGAAGCGCTTTTATATCCTGGTGGAAGGTGAGAAGGATGCGGCAGGCGAGGAGGATCTTGTGCTGGAAATGAAGGAAGTGCGGACGGCGATTCCGGCATACTTCCTACCATACTCTGAAAAATTCTGGTCTGTCTTCGAGCACCAGGGGGCCCGTGTCGTCGGGACGCAGAAGGCGATGCACCATCTAGAGGACCCGCATCTTACATATGTGACGATGGACGGTCAGGACTATTATGTGCGGGAACGTTCCCCCTACAAGAAAAAGGTCAAACCGAAAAACTATAAGTCACAGGAAGACTATGTCGTGACAGCGGAAATCATGGGGAAAATCGCAGCGAAGATCCACGCCCGGGCGGACATCGACTACTCGGACGTGTTCACCTACCATAGTGAAAATGAAATTTTGGCACGCATCGGGCAGCATCAGGACCTGTTTGTAGAAAGTACCGTCCTTCAAGCGCTGACGTACAAGAAGCTCGTCTATACGGACTTTGAGCTGTTCAAGGAATGGGTGGCTGAAAAGGAGAAGGCCGTTTCCGAAGTCGGCAGCCGTTCTTAAAACTATTAATTTTTAAGTGGAATAAGTATCGAGGCTGATTTGACAAGTCTGCGATGCTTTTTTCACGGTGTGAAAAAGGGGGAGGTTATCATGGGAGAACAATATGCAGTGCTTCATCACATTACAAAGGGGTATTCAACAGACGAAAAGTATGTAGTCCAGAACGGAAACGAAAAGATGATTGTACGGCTGTTTGAAGGGAATCAGGAACGCCGTGGGCAGGAGTTTGCCATATTGCAAAAGCTCGAACAGCTTGGCGCCAAGACACTGCGGGGCATCAGCATCGAGGAAGGGAAGATGGTGACTTCCTATATTGAAGGGGACGATGCGGAAGAAGTGATTGAAACGTTATCGGCAGATGAACAGTATGCCGTCGGTTGGGAGGCAAGTCGGGATCTGCGCAAAATCCATTCCATCGAAGCAGGGGAAAATACCTGGTATGACTACCAACTGGCGAAATATCGGCGCTATGTGGAGCGGTATCGGGAATTGCCTGTACAGGTTCCTCACGAGGAGCAAATCATCCGTTTTATCGAGGAGCGAATTCCGTTAATGAAAGAGCGGCCAAGCGTGCTGCAACATGACGATTTCCATCTATCGAACCTCATCGTTCATAACGGCAAGTATGCCGGTGCCATTGACTTCGGAAGGTTCGATTGGGGCGACCCGGTATTCGACTTCATCAAGCTCGGCATGTTCAGTACCGAGCAGAGTGTGCCTTTTGCCGTTGGAATGATTGAAGGCTATCATGATGGGAAGCCGTCGCAGTCATTTTGGGAGCTGTATGCGCTCTATTTAGCGATGAACGTCTTTGCCGTCATCGTTTGGGGACAGGGGAATGAACGGAATATGAGACATGCAAAACGCATCATCCAGGACCACGAAGGATTCACGAGCAGCGTGCCTGCCTGGTACCGCCCATGATTAGACAGCTTGGGAATGCAGAAGCGCTACCGATGGAGTTACTGCTGCTCGCAGACCCATCGGAGGAAAAGGTCAGGGATTATATGAAGAAAGCCCAGTGCTATGTGCTGGAACAGGACGGAGAGGTAGTCGGTGTCTATAGCCTGCTGCCAACTCGTCCGGGGACGGTAGAGCTTATCAACATTGCAGTGGATGAAGCTGAGCAAAACAAGGGCTACGGTAAGGCGCTCATCCGGCATGCGGTCGACATCGCACGCAATCAAGGCTACCAAACAATAGAGGTCGGAACCGGCAACTCAAGCATTTCGCAGCTTGGCCTGTATCAAAAATTTGGCTTCCGTATGACCCATATCGACCGTGACTTCTTTCTACGGCACTACGAGGAGCCGATTGTTGAAAACGGCATCCAGTGTGTGGATATGGTGAGGCTGTCACGGGAGTTGTAAAGAAGAATCAGTGATAGGGCTTGAGTATTTTATTGGCAAGAGCATTTTAGAAATCCAGGAGGCTATGAATCAGTCCGAAAGGCGATAAAATAGAACTTGTACGACAAGATAAATATGTGCAGCTGGACAAAGACGCATCAGCGCAACTTTTAGAAATACTGACCGGTGGGAAATTGGCAGGACAGCTGGAAAAGGGGACCTCGGGGGAAGTAGCTCCCTTGGTTTTTGTCATCACCAAGAATAGCAATGGCGGCAGGGAGGAATATCCTTGCCGCCATTTTTCCTTGTATTTGTTAACGTCGCGTTAACAGGTTTTCGTATATTACCTTTGTGCTTTCAACATTCGCACCACTGACTACAAGTATTTTGCCGTCAACGTTCAGAACAACACAAGAATCACTTTGGGTATAAGAGTACCGCGTGTAATTGCCGAATTCAGCGTTTTGGAAAGCCCCCAGTGAAAGTCTCGGAGAACCGAAACCGTTTATTCTTGAGCCTGCATCACAGCTCTCCCGGTATTCAATGCTGTCAATGGCTGCGTATTCGACCGTCAAATCACTCCAATAACTTGCTTCAAGTGTAAAGGATGTATCGCCGTACTGTACCTCTACATTTCCAGTGAAGCAAACGACAAGCAAGACTGCCATCATAATGGCAACCCCTATCGGTAAAACCGTCGAGATAAGCTTGCTCCATTTTCCCATAGGAATAATCGCTTTTTCCGGTGCTGTTCCGGCGGCAACTTGCTTTTTATAATATGCATAAGAGTAAACGACCGGAATGGCTGCCATAATCGTAAGCGCTATTATCAACACCCAAGGGATGAGGGCTTCAGGCAGAAAGGCGCAAGCCATCAAAAGAAGGCCACCAATGACCCAAACCTTACCGCCAAAACGGTGTGTTGCATTCCAGTTTTCCTCATTCGCTAGCGTCCATTTCACTTTGATGCCAATTGTATAGTTTTGCTTGCATTTCGGCAGATAATTACCGATTACAACAAACATAAGCCCAATCAGAAGCAAACCGATGATATTCATATTGAATTCTTTCCCGAAAGCGGCAGCGTAGGTAATACCACTTGCAAAGATAGAGACAATCGGACAAATCCACAGAACCATTCCAAACATTTTTTTATTTTGACCTTTGTTTTTAGGATCTTTCGACGTAATAAAGATACATACCCAATGCAGCGCAAGCAGAATCAAAGGTAATCCGAGAACAGCGAAGGTTCTGCTGCTCCAGCCATCAGCGTTTCCGTCTACTCCCCAGTGTGTGGTCATTTGTTCCGGCAGTTCGTTCCAAAGGATAAGTCCGGCGAGGATGGGTAGTAAAATGGCGACGGAAGATACGAGTAACTTCCATTTATTATTTTCTATCATTGTCAGAATCTCCTTTCAAATCAGTAATCCAAAGCATAATTTCCTCTAAAACAGAGGTATTGAGCTCATAGAAGATAAATTTGCCTTCTCTAGTGTCCCGAATCAAATCCGCTTCTTTCAGTACAGACAAATGTCGGGAAATGGATGCTGCCGTTACTGGGAAGTGGTCGACGATTTCTCCGGCAGACATCCGACCGTCTTTGAGCATATTCAGTATCTCACGGCGAATGGGATCGGCAAGAGCCTTTAATGTATGGTGTAAGCCCAAGAATAAACCTCCTTTAACATTTAACCTAATTGTTAATTGTTTTATAACATACGGTTTTTCTTCTGTCAATACAGCATGCGTGATGAGGAAGGTGTACACTTGCCACCGATGTATCGAGCATTGGATTTTTAGGACCTATCATTACTACAAGAGAAAAACGAAACTCATTTATACATTTATATCTGTTCGTACGATATAATCGTCTTATAAGATATAAAGGGGATGAAGAAATGGAGAAGTTAAACGAATACTTTACATCGATTTATTATTACCTGCATCCAGAGCAGCAGCAGACGATTACCCACCAAAGCGTGCGGATTCTTCAATTGATTCAAAAGGAACCGGACGTTACGGTTAGAAACGTGGCGGAAGCTTTTCGAATTTCTCATAACACAGCTTCTGAGCACATTAAAAAGCTGGAGCAGCATGGCTGGTTAGTAAAAGAGCGCTCAGCAAAGGATCAACGGGTTGTCAATCTTTCATTAAGTGAACAGGGAATGAAGATAGTGAAAGAAAACACAGAGCTGGACAACGAAAAATTAGAAACAGTCTTCAGCTGTTTATCGGTTGAGCAACGAAATCAAGTAGAAGAAGCATTTCATCTATTAAGCAAGGTCGCAAAAGATGTATACGGTCGCTAAAGTTGTCATTTCAGCTTGTTTAATCGGAGCGGTAACGGAGCTGGCCAGAAGATTTCCCTTGTATGGAGGGATAATAGCCGCTTTGCCACTAGTCAGTTTGCTGAGCCTGATGTGGTTGAAGTTGCAGGGACAGTCTTCCGCTCAGCTTCAACAATTTTTAATAGGAGTAATCATCGGTCTTCCTGCGACAATCGTGCTGCTTGCCGGTGTGTATATAGCTCTTAAAAATGGTCTTCATCTTTTTCTTGCCTTTGGAGTCGGCCTGGCTTGCTGGGGAGTCTGTCTAGCTGTTCAGAAATGGGTAGCTGTTC
>JAZUQF010000423.1:0-5981 GCA_045605545.1 Lysinibacillus sp. | reverse complement strand
TGGAATGAACGCCCCAGCCCAAGCCGTGTACGTTCAACCGGCGACCTCCTTGATATATTCTCCCCCTTGAAGAACACTTCTCCGCTTGTCGCCTGCAGTTCTCCGCTGATTAAATTGAAAAATGTCGTCTTCCCGGCACCATTCGGACCGATGATGGATTTGAAATGCTTTGCGGGGATATCGATTGTGACACCGTCCACCGCCTTATGCCCACCGAACTGGATACCTAGCTGTGATGTTTTTAAAATCGTCTCCATTTCCATCCTCCTTCGATCTGACTTTCTTAATGCTTCTTGAGCGGGAGAAATATTAAGAGAGCCAGACCGCTTTTTATTTACGGTCTGATTCTTCCATCTAATTCATGATTGGGGGTTCCGTCTCTTCCGGTGAAAGCTCTCGGATTAGTACAGGTACCGGATAATCCACCCCTTCCATTTCTTCTAAACGGATGGAGTACATCGGCTGCAGTGCCTGATGGTCCTCTTCACGGAATGTCATCGTTCCTTTCGGTGTTTCAAATGACATGCCTTCCATGAGCGGAATCAGCGTATTGCCGTCTGCATCCCCGCCCGATTTTTTCAGTGCCTCCACAATTGCCACAGCAGCCGAGAAGCCTCCTGGTGTAAACAAGTCCGGCACCTCATTGTTGAAGCGCTTCTTATGCTCCTCCACCATCCAATCGTTCACTTCGTTGTCAGGCAGCGTATGGTAATACACGCTGAATCCTTCCATGCCGACAAGCGGGCCCATCAGTTGCAGTGCGATGATATCCGGAGCACCTGTAGAGATTTTGATGCCCTTGTCCTGCAGCTTCATATCTGAAATCTGCTGCCATGGGGAGTTGGCGCCAGCCCATACAACGAACAGGTAATCCGGCTTTGCATCCACAATCTTTTGGATGTTTGATGTAAAGTCTGTCGCAGCCGGGTCTGCAAACTCTTCCAGCACAATATCGGCCCCCAGTTTCTCTGCGGCTGTTTTGAAGGCTGACACCCCATCCCATCCGAACGAGTAGTCCGGAGCAAACGTAGCGATCTTCACCCCTTCACCCGCGATGGCCGCCGCTGCCGCATAGGCATCCTGCGAGGAGTTGCGGGCTGTACGGAATATGAATTCATTAAACTCTGAACCTGTAATGCTATCAGCTACTGCTGGCTCTACAATCATGATTTTCTCGTATTCTTCCGCCAGCGGAAGGACCGCCAGTGTATCCCCCGAGCTGGAGGAGCCTACCAGAAAGTCGACGCCGTCATCTTCCAGCAGCTTCGTCGCCTTCTGGACGGCTACCTCAGGCTTCGTCTCCGTATCCTCCCATACGACTTCGATTTTCTTTCCTTCCACTTCCATCGTGCCTTCCGTCGCGTATTCGAGTCCAAGCTCAAAGCCGCGCTGCGTCTGCTTGCCGTAGGATTCAAGCGCCCCTGTCAAGGAAGCAAGCACCCCGACCTTGACCGTGCCGCCTTCCTCTGCTGCACCGCCTTCGCCACCGGCAGCAGATTCCGTGTCATCTGTATCCGAACAGGCAGCCAGCACAATGATGAACATGCATAAAAATAAAAATGACCAAAGTTTCTTCACCCTTCATTCCTCCTTTTTACTAGTAAAGCGCTTTCGTGATGCGTTATGGCTATACTATCCGACAGGAGTTACAAAAGAGTTACAGAACGTAAAAAGGCCGCCCCAGACATGATGGGACGGCCCTCTCTTACATCCTTATCAGCTTTTCAAATATCTCGGTGGTTGCCTGCATCGGCTCCATATCATACTCCCGCTCCAGTATCTTCTCGCATCGGTCGTATGTTTTCTGGAGCTCCACCTTGTTTTCAAGATAGAAATGGCACCACATCATGAGACGATAGGCTTCTTCCCATGCCGGATCCTTTTGCAGGATGGTCTCACAGGCAATCAGGCATTCCTCATACTGCCGTTCGTCATAACAGATCGTCGCAATTTGCTGTAGCGCCTTCAGATAAAGATTCTTCAACCGGTTTCTTTCGTGCTCGATCCAGTCGGCCTGCATATTTTCCTCGTACAGGTCGCCGGTATACTCTACTACAGCCTTTTGCAGCCATTGCTTCTGTTGGAACGGTTCCGTATGCCTCCTGGCCAGCTCCAGCAGCTGCTCGAAGTAGTCGATATCGCTGAAAATGAATGGCTGTTGGTGAATGCGGTACAGCGCCTGCTTCCGTTCGATGTAGAACGGCTCCTCCCTCGCACTCCGGCCAGGCTCCAGTACCTTCAACAGCGCATTATAGGCGACCTTGAAATCCCTGATCGCCACCTCCTCCGTACTATCAGGGAATAATGCCCCCATGATCTCTTCCTTTGCACAAAAGCGGCTACGGTTGATATAGAGGTACGTGAACAATTCCTTCGCCTTTCCCCTCTGCCATATTTTTTCGTGCTCCACTTTCCAATCGCGGATAAAAAGCATCGGTCCAAACAGCTTGATGTAAACGGCGGGCTTGATTTCCTTTTCCGGAAAGGCCAGCACCTGCTGCTTCTGGATGGCATCCCTAGGACCGAACAGCGTCACTTTTGACAAAAAGAAGTCGTAGCCATACTGCTCCAGCAGTTCATCAAACATGGTGCGGAACTGCGCATAGCCGCTTCGATCATCCTTCTTCATGAGCAGCACCATATGCCAGAAATACGCGACCATCAGGCAATACGAATCTTTTACTTCCTCAAAAATCATCCTTGTTTCCGCAGCCATCTGCTCAGCTTCGTCGAGCAGTTCGTTTTCCACATATAAGATGAGCAGCGCCAGCTTCAGCAGCCCTGTCACCCATCGGTCCTGCACCTTTTCTGTAGCTGCCAACCCCTGCAGGGCATAGCGCTTCGCCAACGCTACATCCCCCTGCCTGCCATACGCAAGGGCCAGACCCACATAGCATTCGGCCTTGATGCGCTTCACCTGCAGCTGCTCCATCTGCCTGGCCGCCAGTTCATAATAATGGATGGCTTCTGCAGGATTGTATGGATTCAACAATAGTTCGGCATGTCCATTGCGGATGTTGGCAACGGCAATATTGAATGCTTCATGAGAGGCAATGCTGTTTTGCAGCCCCCTGTAGGCACTTTCCTTTGCGCGCGCCCGGTTGCCCATCATCGCATAAATAAGGGATAATAATGCATCCGTTTCCCTATGTGCAGACGTGGCAATCTGCTGGTCGAACAGCCTCGACTCCGCCAGCTCCTTCGCCTCCTGCAACGCTCCCTGCCTTAAATACATGCGGATATCGATATTGCCCTCCTGCAGCAGTTCGTTGGCCAAATGCAGCTGCCGCCAATAGACGATGCCGTTGAAGGCCTGCCCGATGTTCACCAGGTTTTCTACATACTGAAGGTTTAAATGGATGAACTCCTGCTTTGGCACCTGGCATTGTCCGGCAAGCTTCAGGGCCTCCTGCAGATACCCTTTTGCTATGGAGGGCTGTAGGGTATCCACAAAGATTTTGGCAAGCCCTGCCTTCGATCTGACAATGGTCAACAAATCATCATGCATCCCAGCCTTTTCTATACAGGCTTCAAAGGAGGTCTGTGCCTTCCTGTAGAAGGCACTCAGCCGCAGACACTCCCCCTCTATATAATAGAGCGGGTAAAACTCCTCACGTATGGAGGGAGAGCATTTTTTTATCTGCTCATGCAGCCATTTATAGCGCCCGGTCTGCATGAAATAATCCGCATAATGAAGAAGCATCTCACAGATGAACCGTTCATCATCCGTTTGGCTGATGTGGTAAAATGCCTGGATGATGTCCTTCTTCTCTATGAAATAGATGGCAATCTTTTTATGCCGCTCCGCAACGTCCTGCCGGCTTATGTTCCGATATTGCTGCATTAAAAACTGCTTCATCAGACTGTGGAACCTGTAGTCTTTATTATTGGCAAGCATTTGGATGAACGCATAATGGCGGGTAATATAGTGGAGCCTCTCCACCTCCTCTGCACCAAAAAGGTCCTGGACGATTTCCTCGGAAAACGTATCGAACAGACTGAAATTCATCAGCGTCTGCTGTATGGCGGGCTCCAAGTGACGAAATAGTTCATAAGACAGATAATCGTTGAAATCCTGCAGCGTGATTTTAGAAAAATCAAATGGATACCGTTCACTCTCCATCTGCATCGCGAGAAGAACGACCGCCATCGCCCAACCTTCCGTCACCTCATAAATCCGTTCCACTTCGTCATCCTGCAGCAGCGTCCCGTAGTAATCTTCAAAAAGAAGCCCGATTTCTTCCGGGGTGAATACTAAATCCTCCTCCGTCACAACCGTAAGCAGACGCTTGCTCTTCAACTGTTGGAGGCAGTCCCACGTAGGATGGATGCGGGTTGCTACAATGAAATGTACATGGGCCGGAGCAAATTTTACGAGCTGTTCGAACACATAATTGATTTGAAATACATGATGGACGAGGTGGAAATCATCGATGACAATATAGAGCTCCTCAGGAATTTCAGACAGGGCATTACAGAACAGGGTGAACAGTTTATTCAAGTCCTCCATCTTTAAAAATGTCGTAATCTGATCCCAGGAGGCGTCCGCCAAATGGAAATCTTTATGGACCGCTTTTATACTTTCGTATAGATATCTCAAAAACGGCAGGATGCCATCGTCATTTTCCGTTACCTGATACCAGCTGAATGGAATCCCCTCATCCGCAAAGAATTGGGCCAGCGAAGAGGTTTTCCCGAACCCCGGCCCGCTATGTAATAATGTAAGCGTAGAAATCCTGCATTTCTTCAGCTTTTTCATGATGGATGACTTCCGCATATATTGAGGCGCTGGATTGGGTGCCATGATTTTTGAATACAGAATATCCATATCCACTGTCACCTCCCTTATATTTCTCGTTTTCTACCAATTTCTCTACATCATAAAGAATATTTCTGCCAATGGCAACCATCCTTTTATCGTAAAGATGGGCTTTATTCTATTACTATTTATATGAAATGCGCTTTTCTTTCATGAACAAATCTCAGATTCATTCATATATTGCAGGGCACCTCCTTTTAGCAAAAGCACTGGAAAAGAAAACAGCTCCGCCTTGTTCAGGCGGAGCATGCATGGATGAATTTTCCCTAAAAATAGGTTTCTGTTTTTACTAGGCTTTTACATCATTATACTTGCTGCTTTTTCCGAAGGCTTCTACAACATATGGACAGACCGCCTTCATCTTATAGCCATTTTTTCTCGCATAGTCTGCGGCTTCATCAAGAAGCTTCTTGCCAACTCCCTGCCCACGCAGCTCATTCGACACATGGGTGCTGCTCATCACCATTGTATCCCCTTCTTGGGACCAGGTGATTTGGGCCTTGCTGTCGCCATCCTGTATATATTCGAAGCCGTCCTTCGATTCCATCAGTGTGATTTCCATATAGGTTCACTCCCTTTGTAGATATATTGTAAGGCTTCCCCTTGGTTTGAAAATTAAACACACCAGCTCTCTACGCCATCTTCACTGCCATAATGGTTTTATCGGCTGCTGGTATGGATATCACCGCTATATTATAAAAGGCCCCCGCTAAACGAGAGCCTTCAATCATTCATATTATAGCAGAAGCAGTCTACTGTATGATCGTTCACCATGCCGACCGCCTGCATATAGGAATAGCAGATGGTCCTGCCGACAAAGGTGAATCCCCGCTTCTTCAATTCCTTGCTCATCAGGGCGCTGATTGGTGAAGTGGTGGGCATTTCCTGAATCGATTTCGGGTGGTTCTGAATCGTCTTATGATTCGTGAATCCCCAAATGAAATGGTCGAAGCTGCCGAACTCGTCACGGATGGCCAGGAAAGCTTTCGCATTCTTCACAACACCACGCACCTTCAATCGGTTACGGACGATTCCAGGATCATCGAGCAGCTTCTGGATCTTCTCATCCGAATAGTGGATGATTTTTTCTGCCTCGAAGCCGTCAAACGCCTTTCGGTAATTTTCACGCTTCTGCAAAATCGTCCACCAGCTCAAACCCGCC
>JAZUQF010000422.1:0-3917 GCA_045605545.1 Lysinibacillus sp. | reverse complement strand
GCTGCTGTTATTTCTATTTAATAATGACCCGGCGGACGCGGGCCTCTTTAAACAAATAAAAATGTATACTTTCTGCCGCTTTCCGTTGAGCAATGACATCCAGATTATAGTCATCAACCAACTCTTCCAGCGCACGCGCATGGTGAAAATCCTCTTTCGTCTCCTTGATCAGACGAACAAGCTTTTCATCGAACTCCCGCTTCAGCTTTCCCTTCCGAGAAAAAAACACCTCAATCACTCACCTTATAATTCGCGTCGCCCTTCAAGCGCCCTCGATAATGTTACCTCATCCGCATATTCCAAATCCCCTCCAACAGGCAGCCCATGGGCAATCCTTGTTGTACGGATGCCAGATGGCTTTACCAGACGGGAAATGTACATGGCTGTGGCTTCTCCCTCAATTGTAGGGTTTGTCGCCAAAATCAATTCCTGCACCTGTTCATCCTGCAGACGCGTCAATAGCGAAGCCACATTGATATCCTCGGGTCCTACACCATCCATCGGTGAAATGGCACCATGAAGCACGTGGTAAAGCCCTTGATAGTCCCGCATTTTTTCCATTGCTATTACATCTTTGGGATCCTGCACGACACAAATCATTGAAGCATCACGCTGCTTATCCTGGCAAATATGGCAGGGGTCGATATCTGTAATGTGTCCGCACTGAGAGCAGTACATCAAGTTGCGTTTTGCATCAATGAGTGCCTTCGCGAAATTCGATACGGTATCCTCTTTCATCGTCAACACGAAAAATGCCAGCCGGGCCGCAGTTTTCGGCCCAATGCCTGGCAGTTTCATAAAGCTATCAATTAATCTTGATATTGGTTCAGGGTAGTGCATATCTTACCTCCTAAAATGGAAGGTTCAAGCCTTGAGTGAATTTCCCCATTGTTGAAGCCGTTGTTTCTTCTACTTTCTTTAACGCCTCATTTGTTGCTACAACAATTAAATCCTGCAGCATTTCGATATCTTCCGGATCCACTACCGATTCATCCAGGTTCACTTCAAGCACTTCACGTTGGCCGTTCATGACGATCTTCACCATGCCGCCGCCCGCTGCACCTTCAAATTGTTGTTGATTCAACGCTTCCTGCGCTTCCATCATTTCTTTTTGCATTTTTTGCATTTTCTTCATCATGCCTTGCATATTGCCCATACCACGCATCTTAAATTCCTCCTTCAAAGTTTGAAATATTAATCCTCGACAACCTCGACAAAATCTTTACCAAACAGATTTTCCGCCTCCATGACAAGAGGGTCCTGCGATGCTACAGGGGTAGCATCCTCGATGAACGGCTCCGTTTTCTGGATGTCATCTGTCGACTGCTCCTGTTTTTTCTGATTAAGGCCGTTCTCCCGGATGAACTCCTCCCTCAAATTGAGCCACTGCCCCTCGGGGATGCACAACATTTCATAAGCTGTACCGAGATTCGAGCCTAGATTCTGGGTGAAGAGCGTTGTAAATTCCCTGTTTTCGGCTACCATTTGACAATGAATATCATACTTGAATTTTACCACAAAAGCATTAGAAGATGCGGCAACCGGCTCTGCATCGTTCAAAAGGGCCGTCTGTGATTTCTGAAGGGGCGCCAATGCCTGCGCCCAGCCTGCTTTGATTTTTTGCAAATCATCCTTTGTCGCCGTCTTCAGCACTTCCTGGATCCGTCCGATCGGTGCCTTGAAGCCATTTGATGTTTTCACCCTTGGGCGCTCCTGCTTCGGTTGTGCGGCAGCAACCGGTGCACCGCCCTCCTGCAGCTGCTGTGTCAGCTGGCGAACCATGTTTTCCAGGGCCCCCACCTTCCCTTGGATGGCGGGGTCTATGGAAGCGGTGCCTGTAGAATTGTGCTGCGCCATCTTCAAAAGGGCCGTCTCCAGATAGATTTTCGTATGATGGGAAAACCGCATCTCCTGCTGCGTCTTCGCCAAAATATCAATGAATCCGTAAAGCGTCTCTGCAGGATAGCTTTGCGCAAGTTCGATAAATTGCTCTTCCGGTGAAACCAATTGGAGCAATTCAGCCAAATCATTTCCGGTCTGCAAAAGGAGGAGGTCCCGGAAGAAGGTGATTAAATCCTCCGCCAGGCGAAGAGGCTCTTTGCCGTCTGCCACCAGCTCCTCCAACAGGGAAAGGACTTTTGCCACATCCTTTGAGAGCAATCCCTGTGAAATATCATAAAATACGTCCTGGCTGACCGAACCCGTCACAAGAAGGGCATCCTCCGCACGTACAATATCACTGCTGAAAGATACAACCTGATCGAGCAGGCTCAATGCATCACGCATCCCACCAGCCGCTGACTGGGCGATGACCTTCAGTGCCTTTTCCTCATACTGCAGGTCGATGTCCTCCAGCACGACCTTCATGCGCTCCAAAATATCCTGCGTCGATAGGCGTTTAAAATCGAAGCGCTGACACCGCGAGATGATGGTGGCCGGCAATTTATGCGGCTCCGTCGTCGCCAGGATGAACACCGCATGTTCCGGCGGTTCCTCCAACGTTTTCAGCAACGCATTGAAGGCGCTTGTTGAAAGCATGTGCACCTCGTCGATGATATACACTTTAAATCTAGCGTTTGCCGGGGCGAAACGGACCTTCTCTATGATATCTCGCATTTCCTCGACACGCGAATTGGAGGCGGCGTCGAATTCAATTACATCCGTATGCGACCCTTCCGTAATACTTCTACACGTCGGGCATTCATTACACGGTTCACTGGCCGGTGCATTCTCGCAGTTCAGTGCCTTTGCAAAGATCTTCGCCGTACTCGTCTTTCCGGTACCACGGGGACCTGAGAACAGGTATGCGTGCGTTGTCTTGCTGGCAAGGAGAGCGTTTTGCAGCGTTCTTTTGACATGGGTCTGACCGGACATCTCCCGGAATGACTGCGGCCGGTAAACTCGGTAAAAAGCTTGATATGTCAATGTTCACCTCTCCATTTCTCAAAAAGTCAATTATGTACAGTATACCATAACAAAAGAGCCGTTTTCGCCTTTTAGTATTTGCTACTTTGCATAATAATCCGGCTTCGCCTTTGGGTCAAAGAAACGGGCAATGGCAAACAAGCCAATTAGGCAGAGGACGACTAGCACCTTTGCCCCTACTGGCCATTCCAACTCCAAATCGGTCCCTGCCGCCAGCAACATGATGGCTGCGCCGAATGTGTAGCATGCCTGCCAAATGATATGCTCCCTGTGCTTCCGTCCACCGCACAGCTTGTGAAACAGCCGTTCCACCCAGTCCGTCTCGTCATCTTCAAAACGAACGTGGCGCATAAATTCCTTTTGGATGCGCCAGGAGCTGACGAAAAGCACGGCGCCCAATACATAGGCGATGAGCGGGATTCCATATAATACTATTTCGAATTCATACATCGCCGTAAACAGTCCAGCAAAGCCAAATGAATAGCCGAAGCGTCTAAATAAACCTTCCAACGTGAGCATGCTTACCTCCTTCTACAATTGCAATCTCATTCACACTTACATCAAACCCTTGCTTTTCCATTTAATTGACACAAAAAAAGCATTCGTCTAATAGACGAATGCTTGAATTGGCATATTCATGCCGTGCACCTTTCTCTGACAGCCGTACATAAGCGTTACTCTTGTCGCCAGCTCAAGTTAGGCTACCCCGCGGCACATGAACGGGTCCACTTAATGCTGCTTCCTTCCGGACCTGACATGGTTCATGGGTGTCCATTGCGCAGGACCCAACCGTCAACACTACGTGCAAGAGGCAGACCAAACATACGGACAGCCTCGGAAAGGACTTCAGTCTCGCTAGAGCGGATTGCGAGTTACAGGGCACCGCTACCTCCCCACCTAGCACGGCAATATCTAGTATACTAATACCCCATGAAAAATGCAATGAAATAAACATCCATTTGAGGAATGTATTTTATTGCCCTAAGAAAAGG
>JAZUQF010000421.1:0-4494 GCA_045605545.1 Lysinibacillus sp. | reverse complement strand
TGATTTTCCCTCTCTTATCAGCATTGGTATTTACTACTTGCTTGATCAACAGCGCTTCATTTTAGATTATACATAATCTTAATGTTGCATACGTGTCTTGTCAACTCTTTTTTTAGAATCCATGCCCTCTCTGTATATAACGGGCGTTAGGTGTTACCCATATTACCCCCTACTTTCATTTCCCGGCCGAAAATAGGTACAGCTTCATTTCCTCCCTTTCTATTCTACCTCCTGTCACGCCGGATAGGGAAATCCATATACAATTTAACTTGAGATAAGCATAAACCAGGAACCATTCCCTCATACATGTTGTAGTCAAGTAAGTTATGTATCAAGATAGGTGATGGTGATTGAAGAATTTCTAGAGGGCTTATATCTTTCCTTTGGTGACGGGGACGAAGCCAGTTTTCAGGGTGCCATGCAACTGGAGTAAGATGGGCTTATATAGCATGAAGAATAGCGGGATATGCTCCTTACTATACTAGCTACTATCACCTATTCTTTGCTTTCGTCTAAAAAAATTGTAGATTTTGATATATAATTGCTTTTACAATGGAAGTAGCTCCATTAATAAATATTTACTCTATTTCTGTTGAAAGGAGGCCTTTATTATGAGACAAGCATTGCAGATTGCCATTGCCTGCATGCTCATCTTTTCCCTCGCGATGCCGAATGTTTCCAAAGCAGCCGACGATGATCTGGTTGTTACCGCCGAAGTCTTGAACCTACGCGAAGGCCCAGGCCTATCCTACCCTATCCTGATGAAATTAGAAGAAGGGGATACGGTTTCGACGATTGAACGTTCAGGAGATTGGATTCATGTTAAGGCGGGGAATACGGAGGGCTGGATTGCTGGCTGGCTGGCAAAGGCCAATACGAAAACTGACCGAAATGAATCGCAGAAAATTATCATTTCTCAAGTTGATGATTTAAATGTACGAGCTGAACCTTCCCTCTCTTCGACTGTGCTGACACAGCTATCCTCAGGGAGTGAAGCATCATACATAAAGTCAGAGGGCGATTGGATTCAGATTCAATACGGAAATACTGCTGGATGGGTTTCTAGCCAATATGTTACGGTGAAGGAGCTTTCCAAGAAGGATGCTACCGTAAAATCAGAAACCTCGATTGCAGGTGATGCATTCACCGTCACAGTAGATGCCGTAAACGTCAGAAAGAAAGCGGACTTGACATCCAAGCGGATCGGTGTAGCCTACCGAGGAGAACAGTTCAAAGTATTAGAGCAGTCTGATAACTGGGTGCAGATCCAGTATAAGGACAATACAAAAGGCTGGATTTATAAATTCTACGGGTCCTTTGTAGAAAAAGAAGTAAAATCCGCATCGACAGCCTCACCTTCCAAGGGCAGTGTAACAATTATTTATGATGGGACGAACCTGCGACAGGACGCCTCCACATCGTCAGCCGTCGTACACCGCGCAAACGCTGGTGAGACATACAGCATCCTCAAAACAGAGGGAGACTGGTATAAGGTTGGGTTGAGCGATGACAAGACTGCCTATGTCGCCAACTGGGTTGTTTCCCAAGATGAGGGCAAGTCGAAGCAAAAGGAATCTACTACTAAAAAACAAAAATCAGAACGCAAAAAGGGTACATTGAAAGGATTGACCCTCGTCATTGATGCCGGCCACGGAGGGAATGACCACGGAACGACAGGCGCTAGAGGAACGGATGAAAAAGGCATCACCCTCAAGACTGCTGAGCTTCTCAAATCGAAGCTGCAGGCAGCAGGTGCCGAGGTCGTCATGACACGTGAATCCGATATTTACGTCGATTTACGCAAACGGGTTGCCGTTGCCCATCAGGTGGAGGCCGATGCATTCATCAGCCTGCATTATGATGCTACAGAAAACAGTTCCGTTTCCGGCATTACAACGTACTATACAAACAGCTATCAGAAGGAATTGGCCGAGTATGTACATGCCGGCCTTGCAGACAAGGTTTCCCTCCGCGACCGCGGGGTGCAGCTCGGAAACTATTTGGTACTGCGTGAAAACCGCCAAAAAGCGATATTAATAGAGCTGGGCTTCTTGAGCAATCCAAGCGAAGAACGCTCCATCTCCTCTAATCACTATCGGGAACAGGCTACACTCGGCATCTACGAGGGGATAGTGGACTTTTTCGATGCCCAGCTGTAGGAGCAATCCTTCTTTTTGTGGATACTTATAAAAAAAGAGGCTATCCAGTAAGTTTGAACTTCCTGGATAGCCTTCTTTACATATTCGCCAAAAGCCTCTTGGCAATCCTCTGGAATTCATCCGGCCCAATGCCCGGTGCGAATTCTTCCGGAAGTTCATCCAGCTCCGGTATTTTCCCTCCCTTCGGCATCCCTTCCACCACAATCAGCTGTTCATTTGTCGTCGGATGAGCCCCTTTCCAAATTTGCCTGATGCCTTCATAATCCCCGACGTAGTTCCATGTAAATAATACATTGCCGTCCCCACGATCCTCGTATTTTCGGGCTGTATCGAAAACCCGATTATCAAGATTCGGAATCGGCAACATCTTCGTCACATCCACCCCTGTCGCCATTTCAAGGGCCTTTGCATAGGCAACGATATGAGTACCGCCACGCACAAGCAGATAGCCGATCATTTCCCTTGCCGTCGGATGGTCCGTCATTTCATACACGCGCATCTTATGTGTGCGGGCTCCGCATTCAAGGAAGAAATTATGCAGCAGGTCTAGCACCAGATTGCCGCTTGTCGTAACAAATTCCCCATTCCACGGCTTCCCCATCGAGTCGACGGGCATGGACGCCTGGGCCGCTGCGATGAAACTTTGTGTATTCCTCATATTCTTTGCATTTTGCAACGGACTCAAGTCTGGTGGCGCTGCAAAAGAATTCCCTTTGTTCAATAGATTGATTGTCGTCGCCACAAGCTCCACATGGCCGAATTCCTCTGCAGTGATACTGGCGACCAGATCATAGAATGGCTTCAGCTTCTTTTTCCCACGGAAGTTGAATGATTGATACATATAATTGTTCAGTGTCGACATTTCCCCGAATTTTCCGCCCAGCAGCTCCTGAACCGCACTCGCTGCATTGGCATCTCCATATTCTACATTCGGCAGCTCGATGGCCAAGCGATTGACACGTTGAAACATAAAAAAACACCTCCGTCTTGTCTTTTGCAACATATGACAAGACGGTGGTGCTTATACGTATTAATTTCAAACTCTAGCTAGCGTAATCCAGACAATTTCGTCCATTCGAATAAAGAAAGGCGTCTGACAAATTTCGATGACAATATGGTCTGGAAATACAGAGGTCAGAACTCCCCGCTGAATATTCTTCCCTGTCTGTACAACAATCTGTTGTCCCATCAAACCTTTTACCGTTTCAAATAAGTATGGATTTGAGATTTGCATTGACATATTCTCCACCCCTTCAAGGAACACTCTCGCCCCTAGTGTATGAAGAAATATAGGAAATGTTTACTTGGCTGAATCGACGATGATGGTGACAGGGCCGTCGTTGATGAGCGCCACGTCCATCATGGCTCCGAAAATGCCCGTTTCCACCCGCAGGCCGTATGTACGCAACGCTTCATTGAATTCTTCCCATAGCGGTTTTGCCTGCTCAGGGCGTGCAGCGCCAGTAAAGCTCGGTCTTCTGCCCTTCTTCGTCTCCCCATAGAGAGTGAACTGCGAAACAGATAAAATGTCCCCGCCCACCTCCAATATCGAGCGGTTCATTTTCCCTTCTTCGTCCTCCCAAAGACGGAGCTCAGCGACCTTTTTGGCACAGTAGGCGATATCTTCTGCCGTATCCGTATGGGTGATGCCTACCAATAATACATATCCTCGATCGATGGCACCCGTTACGCTTCCATCGACGGTAACGGATGCCTGTTTGGAACGTTGAATGACTACTCTCATGCTTCTACCTTCTATCTTTTAATTGATGACACGCTGCACGGAGTAGATATCCGGCAGTTGCTTGATGCGGTCAACCACTTTATGGAGTCCCGATATATTCGTAATGGAAATCGTCAGGTGGATTGTCGCAATCTTATCGCGGTCTGCACGACCTGATACAGCCAGAATATTCGTCTTCGCTTCACTTACGGCCATCATGACATCGTTGAGGATGCCTGGACGGTCAAATGCGGATATCTCGATATCTACAGGATACTCCTTCCGCTGCGACGGAGCATTTTCCCATTCCACTTCAATTACACGCTCGGATGTCTCACCTTCCTGGATGTTCGGGCAACCCGCTCGATGGACGGAAACCCCGCGCCCCTTCGTGATGAAGCCGACGATTTCATCGCCAGGCACCGGTGTACAGCAACGTGATAGGCGGATGAGCAGATTGTCGATTCCTTTTACGACAACCCCTGTCTCTGTTCGCTTCGTGCTGGTCGGTTTCGCCATCTCCCGGGTGATTTTTTCTAGTGCCTCCTCGTGCTCCCGTTCCTTCCTCATCTTTTCGGCAAGGCGGTTGACGATTTGCTGGGCCGTAATGCC
>JAZUQF010000420.1:0-4241 GCA_045605545.1 Lysinibacillus sp. | reverse complement strand
TCTTCGAACATAGCAATTCCATTATTCGGCATTTTCAGAATTAAAGCAAGGAGAAATGGAGCCGGATGCCCTTTCCCTGGAAGTCCTCTCCCTTTCTGCTTCTCTTGCTTTAGTTTCCGCACACGGACCAAGAAGGCTTTAGGGAAAAGGCAGGGCAGTGCCATGAACATGCAACTCCACCGTGATTAGCGGATGACGAATTTGTTGATTGATTCCTGGAGCCCCTGGATTTCATCCGATAGATTGTTCGAGGATTCCGTTACCAGCTGGACGGCCTTCTGCTGCTCATCGACGGATGCGGTCACTTCCTCGGTCATGCCTGCATTTGTTTCACTGATGATTGCAATCCGTTCGATGGATGCCAGCATTGTATTTTTGGAGGAGTTCAATTGCAAGATGCTCCTCGACACGTCTTCGATGAAGCTGCCGATATTTTCGACAGCGCTTTCAATTTCCGTGAAGGACTTTTCCGTCGTTTCTACAGCCTCATGTTGTCCTTGTATGATATTGAACGTTTTTGACATCTCATTTGTTACAACAGCCGTTTCCGCCTCGATGCCCCTCAATGTGCCCCTTACCAGCTCCGTCGCCTGGCTTGTCTGATCGGCCAGTTTCCTTACTTCCTCGGCTACAACCGCAAACCCTTTTCCATGCTCGCCTGCACGCGCCGCCTCGATGGATGCATTCAGGGCAAGAAGGTTTGTTTGGTCTGAAATTTCATTGATCGTACCGACGATTCCTTCAATTTTACGCACCTTCCCAATCAGGCTATCGAGGACATCCTGCATGGAGGAAATCAATTCATACGAATCTGTCGACCGCTCCTTCAATACCACCAGATGATCCAGCCCTTCTTTATTCGATGTGCGCATTTTTTCTGAAGAATGAAGCATCAGCTCGTTTTTAGCATGCAGCTGCTCGATTTCCTGTGCAAAGCGCATTGTAACCTGGTTTGTCTCCTCCGCATCTGAAGCCTGCTGGGCGGCGCCCTTTGCAACTTCTGTAGCCGATTTCACAATATCTTCCCCAAACGCCGTCGTTTCCTCGGCCACTGCCGTTAAATTAGTAGATGTATTCTGGATTTCTGCAATCGTATGCTCGACACCGGAAATCAGGACCTTGAGCTGGCCGACCATCTCATTGAAGCCTTCTTTCAGCACCCCTACCTCATCCCGGCGCTCACTGCTTTGGTCCAATTCAACGGTCAGATTGCCCTGGGCCACCTGCCGGACCTGGTTGGATAAGTGCCTCAATGGTGCTGCCAGATGACGTGAGAACATGATTGCCGCCATCCCTCCCAAAATGAGGGAAGCTACCAGTGTAATGATGATTCCTTTCACCAGGACTGCCGCCGGGGCATTGAAATCCTGCATATACGTGCCGGATGCTATGATCCAGTTCCAGTTTTCATCCACCTTGGAATAGATGAGCTTCGGTGCCACGACCGTCTGCCCGGGCAATTCAAATTCGTAAAAGGTGAAGCCCCCACCCTCCAATGCCTGCTCTTTCACCTCACGGATGAAGTACTGGCCCGAACTGTCCTGATCGTTCCATAGGTTGTCCCCCTCCCTTGTAGGGTGACCAATCAATGTCCCTTCATGGTCCATTATATATATGTATCCATTTTCGCCCAGGTTGCCCGGGTAGGTGAGCGGACGCTTCCCTTCTGCATCCATTTCGCCAATTAAGGCCGTTTTCACACGCTCCTGCGCTTCCTCAAGTGTGATGCCGCCGCTTTCCACTTCCTTATTCGTCTGTTCAATGAGCTGCAGCGAGGACTCTACACTGTTTTTTATCACCTTCTCCCCCAGTTCATCCAGCCCCTGCTTGGCCTGCATATAGCTGACGAAACTGATGATCAAGCTAGGCAGCAAAAATAGCAAGAACGAAAAAACCAACAATTTCCCCCGAATTGTCTTTAATATCCCCATTTCATCACCCTTTTTTCTTGTTTTTTCCATTTTCTATATCTTTATTATTACATAAAAGAGAAATTACACAATGAATTTCCGAGGGATTTTTCTACAAAAAACAGAAAATCACTATTGCCAGGCAGCAAAAAAGGAGCTATCCAATAAGCTAAGCTTATCAGACAGCTCCCCTCTTATAGTTGGAACTTTTGGATTTCCCTTGCCACATCATGGGCAGTCGCATCCAGATGTTTGACTACTTCATTCAATCGTTCAACCATTTCAACCTGTGATGCTGTGGAGGAGGAGGCGATGCGTGTGCGCTCCAGCGTATCTGCCACCATGTGATTCATCTGTTCCGTTGAGGCCAGTATTTGCTGGGAACTTGCCGACATCTGCTCGATGACCGCTGAATCGTCCTGAATCTGCTCGTTCACCTGTTCCACGGAATGCAGGATACCTGCCAATCTATCAACGATTGAGGCGACGGCCAGGCTCCCCTTCTTCACTTCGACTGTGCTTGTATCCATTTCCTTTAGCGCCCGTTCAGCAATCTGCATGAAGACATGCAGCTGCTGCTGTATATCATCTGCAGACCTCCGCGACAATTCAGCCAACTTCCTTACTTCATCCGCCACTACCGCAAATCCTTTGCCGGCCTCCCCCGCACGCGCCGCCTCTATTGCCGCATTCAGCGCAAGGAGGTTCGTCTGGTCCGCGATGTTTGTAATGATGCCGACCATCTCGCCGATTGAAGTGAATTTATCGCCCATTTCCCGGACATGCCCAGAAGTACGGATGACGGAACCTTCTACATTTTGAATCTGGCTGACCACTTCCCGGGAATCTTCCACACTTGATTCAACAAGCTCGTTCATCTCATTGGAGGACTGTGCCATCTCGTTCGTTGTATCAGCAAGCCGCTGGATTCCTACCGCCATCTCATTCATGGCCAGTATCACTTCATCATTGCTTACCTTTTGCCGCTCGCTGCTCGCAGCGATTTCCTGAATACCCTCGGCAATCACCATGCTTGAATCATCTACTTTCGCAGCACTGTCATCCATGTCCTCCACCACATATTTGAGGTTTTCCGTCTTTTCGTGGATGATATGGAATGTAGCGGACAAACTGTCGATTGCATGGGAAAACGCTTTTGTAAATGAAGTGATTTCATTTTCCGATTTTGCCTGGATATCGGCGACCGTCTCTTTGGCGCCCTTCAAATTCCCCTTTGCCAGCATCTCTGAAGCTGTCGTCAAGCGATCAAGCGGTTTCAGGGAGGAGGTAATATAATAGAACATCAGGAAAAGCGAAAGTAAAATGAGCAATACGAAAATGACGACCATGAACGGCAGCACTTCCTGTGCAATCTCCCCTGTCAGCTCTTCTATATAGGAAGCGTCGATGTCTACGCCCAACAGCGCAACAATGTCCCCCTGTGCATTCTTCAATGGGATAAAGCCAGAGATGTATTCACCAAAGCCGCTGGATAGCAAGTCCGAATGATACCCTCCGTCCTCCATGGCCATGCGCAAATGCTCATATGTCGTGGACTCTGATGTATCCCCCAAAGCTGCGGCATTTTCCGTATCATCCACAGGCATGCCATCCACCAGAAAGGTCACTTTCTCCCCTTCAGCAGGCACAAAATACGTATAGGCATACAGAACATCCATAAGCTCCCGCAGTTCATTCAGCTCCGTTCTGAGCTCGCGGTACAATTCCCGGTCATCCGGATTGTCCATCAGTTCCTCATACTTTCCGATGTCGACCTGTTTAGCAATGCTTTCTGCGATGGTGATTGTACGTTCACCAATCGCTGCCTGGACGGACTGCCTTGAATTGTGGACCATCAAGAATATATTGATCACCAACAGCAAAACAAAAATTATACCAGCAATGGTAAGAATACGATTGGCCAGCTTATTTTTCTTCATTATTTACCCTCCCTGCATAAATTTTACATACGATTATTTTGCTATAGCAATCGCGATAATGCAACCTTTTTACTTATCCTTCACTATTCCAAATTCCCTATAAAGCAAGAAGAGGCCTTCCTCACAACCGAAATTGTGAGAAGGCCTCCTCCCTCTTGGCTATTCACCTAAATCTGCATTGTGGTAGACGCGTTGTACGTCTTCTAGGTCCTCTAGCGCATCAATCATCTTTTCGAATTTTGCAAGGTCATCGCCCGACAGCGTGACCTCCCTCATCGGAAGCATCGTCAGCTCTGCCACAGTAAACTCTTCAACGCCTGCCGCTTTAAAGGCTTCCTGTGTCGCGTGGAATTGATCAGGCTCCGTGTAGACGATGATCGTTCCCTCTTCA
>JAZUQF010000419.1:0-3810 GCA_045605545.1 Lysinibacillus sp. | reverse complement strand
GAGCCAGGATCAAACTCTCCATAAAAGTAGTTTGAGTTAAGCTCAAAATTTTGCTGACTAATTTATAGTCAAATTGTCTCTTTCAATTAAGAAAGAAAATTATTGTTAACGTCTTGCTTGTTCAGTTTTCAAAGTTCATTTTGTTTCATTGTCGCGTCATATCGTGGCGACTTGTTATATACTACAGGCTTTTTTATAAAAGGTCAATACTTTTTAGCAAAAAAATATGATTTTCTTTTTAGCCATTAATAACTTCCTATATTAATATCTATAGATTTTAACAGAAAAGAATAGAAAAGTTTAGCGTAGAATCGAATGCAATGGAGTAGAGAATGCGCTAAAGACGAAGGGAATGAAACTAGGATAACGGAAATGCTGCACCTGGCGACTGCCCTGCCGTTAATTGCCCATCATTGTTTTATCACTTCCTTTGCTTACCGTTGTAAATCCGCCTACACCTGAAAATCCTCCAACTCAATCTCCACCATGGTCTACTGCCTGGCCCCCTTCAGCTTGGACCTTTTTCAATTCTCCCTCCATCCCCACCGCTATCACTTCCATGGCATAAAAATCGATAGAAAAGAATACAAATATAGTAGAAAAGAATAGAAAAGTTTAGCCTAGAATCGAATGGAATGGAGTGTGGGAGAAGGTGCTAGAAACGAATGCAATGAAAGAAAAGATACTGGACATGCTGCAGGACGACCCGCTTTACGCCGTCATATGCGACACCCCCCTGGAAGACACGCTGTGCAACGACCCCTATCTGACCGACATCATCGAGAAGAAGTTCTATTCCACGCCGGAAGTGGCTGCCTGGTTTGACATTACCGATGCGCAGCTGCGCTATTACATCAAGCCATTCGGTCATTACATTTTCGATGACATGGACGACAACCCGACGACAGCCAACGTCATCCGCTTGAACATGCCCTCCATCCTGAAGCTGCGCATGATCCTGCTGCTGAAGGATGAGTACCGGGTGAAAGGGCTGAAGCGCCTGCTCGGCATCGACGAGAGCGGCTATATCGTCAAACAGTCCGCCGCCACAACGGCGCTGGCCCCGCCGGATGAACTGGCCAATAAGGTGGAGGTGCTCAGTAGCGTGCTGCAGCAGATGATGCAGACGGGGCTCTTTCAGATGCACCAGAACGATGAAAGCGGCGCGATGCAGATCACCCTCAACGAAGACTGCCTGGCGCAGAACCTCAAGCTTCTTTCCACCGATTCCATCCAGCAGTTGAGCGAAATGCAGGATAGAACAGAAAAGCTTACCGAAGAAAGCCATAGCCTGCAGAAGCAAATTGCGGAACTGAAAGAGGAAAACAAGAAGGACGTCGCATTCAAAATACGGGAACGGCAGATCGAGAATGAAGTGGTCGCCATCCTGCGTACAGAGGCGCTGGAGCGGTTCCCGGCCGCAAAAAAGTCGGGAATCTTCGCAAAACTTTTCCGTTCTGCGCAGGTGGAACTGGAGAAGGAACGCTTTATCAACAAGTATTTGGCCAGACATCTGCCGAAGCGTCTGGAGGAGGCGCTGCGGGAATACCATGAAGCCTCCGCCCCTCACTCAACCACGCCATAGGAATCCCCGCCATTAAAAAACGCCTCTCCCGATGGCCACCCTACTGAAAATAGACTGGCCACCGGGGGAGGCGATTAATTCACTTCACCAGGCCCTTGATGAGCCGGGCCGAGGCATAGCAGACTTCCCCATTATCCAAAAAAACGGCCCGTTCCTTCGAATCGATGTTTTCGATCTTGTTCTTGTTGACGATGAAGGATTTGTGGCAGCGGTAGAAATCCGGATGCAGGCCCTCGTAATTTTTCAACCGTCCGTAGAATTCAATATGTTCATTTTCTAGATGCAGGATGACTTTATGCGAGTCCGGGGAGGCTTCAAAAAAGTAAATATTCTGAAAGTCTATGTTGTAGGTACGTCCGGTCGTCTTGATCTGCAATTTCTGAACGGTGTCTTGCTCACCTATTTGGACGTAGCGGCGATGCGCCTCCTTCAAGGTGGCCAACAGCCTTTCCTTCAGCAGTTCCGGATGATCCTTAATGATGAAGTCCAATGCCGCGAGCTTATAAATGAATGTAAGATAGCTCATTTCCGAATGGGTTGTAATGTACACGATATTGGCAATGGGATCCTTGTCCCGGACCCGGCTGCCCAATGCGATGCCGGTCATTTCATGATTCAGGTCGATATCAAAGAAATAGCAGTCCGCCTTTTCATTCTGCAAAAAGGACAGGACATCATCGGGATTGGTGGTCGCCAGGGCAATTCTCATGCCGTTGTCCTCCATCATCGCGTAGTTTTCGATTGTTGTTTTCACTCGTTCCAATTGAGCCGGATCATCTTCACAAATCACAATATTCATCTCATCTACCCCTTTCGAAACCGATTTCCTGAATGAAATAAGGCGCGCTGATTTTCGTATTCAAGCTGACATTTTGCAGATCATTTTTCATTTGGCGTAGATTCGCCAGGCCCAGCCCTCTATTTTCCCCCTTTGTTGAAAAGCCTTCTTTATAGATTTCATGCACCTTGATATTCAGCTCTTCATCAAATGTGTTGCTCACGACCAGCAGGATGGCCTCGTTCATTCGGATGAACGCCACGCGCACCTCCCCATTTTCAACTTCCTGCGCAGCTTCGATCGCATTATCCAGCAGGATGCCGACCATGCGGTTCAACACAATCGGGTCCACCGAAATCTCCGTAATCTCCTCGACGATTTCCACATAAAAGGGGACCTGGTGTGATTGGGCCTGCAGGATCTTCGTCGTCAACAACCCTTTTAAACTGTTGATCTTCAAGTTGTTCAGCGTCATCATCGCCTGCTGGTTCAGCTGTTCCTGATGGTTCGCTTTTAAAATGTGGTCATAGAAGTATGTATGAAGGCCGGCATAATTCTTATCGTCAATAAAGGCGCGCAGTGAGGAGAGGATGTTCACGTAATCATGCTTGAACTTGCGCATATCCCGGTTGATCTGTTCAAGCGACGCGACATAGGATTCGAAGTTCTGCATCTCCTGCTCCCGCTGCTTCATTTTATATTGCTTGAACGCCACATATAAAACGACGAACATGCTCGTTACAAGCAAGACCAGATAAATCAAAAACATCGCCAGGTTATTCCGGACGCTTTCATAGAAATTGTCCTGGTCGATCCCCACAATGTTCATGTAGATGAAGACGACCGTTATGACACTGAGGAATACCAGGATGTACGAAACATAGGAGCTGAATACCCAGCGTTCAATCAGATATTTCACAACCCGCTTGTAGCAGAAGGCGAATGCGATGACAAAGGCGATTAGAAAGACGGTATAGCCGAGTAAAATCAGCTGCCCATCCCCGATGCCATTCAGCAGGCGAAAAGCCAGTATATACGATATATTATCGCCGATCACTAAAAAAACGAGTGCGATGAATACATGGGCAATATGGCTAATGACCTTGGTTTCTCGATAAACCATGACCGCCAATGCCGTTAACAGGTATAGGATGGACGGGGCGCCAATCATCAAAAAGAGGATCTGTGCGGGTAGAAATACGGCAAGTACGACCGTTGCAATCTGTTTTTTCGACCAATGTAAATCCAGTACATAGATGCAGAAAGATAGTACTATGACATATTGTATAATGTTTATGAGTATTATCCCAAGGGTCACCTGTTCCATTTACATCCACCCTTTACGTTTTTTATAAAAACATTATACAATAGTCCCCATAATCAGCTAAAGGGCGAAAAGTTCTATGGAAAAGCAGGATTATTAGCCTTTTCACCAAAATCCTGTTCC
>JAZUQF010000418.1:0-1573 GCA_045605545.1 Lysinibacillus sp. | reverse complement strand
CTGCCTGAGCAGGAGCAGCAGGCAATCTATTTAAAGTATGTCGAGCAGTGGACAAATAGGGATATTGCGAGGTTGCAGAACATTCCGGAAGGTACGGTGAAATCCCGGGTGCATCATGCACTGAAAAAACTACGATTGCTTTTTGGGCAAGGAGGCGGGGAGTAATGCACAATCTAGATAAGCTAAAGGAGACATTAGAAGAAATAGAGGTTCCTTATGAAAAACTTGCACAGGGGCGGAAGAAGGCCTATCAAAGCGTACAGATGGAAAAGAAGCGCAAGCAGGAATGGAGGTATCGTCTTGTATTGGCAACGATATGCGTAGGGATAATGGTGACGGCGATTCGGTACGTTGTTCCAACAATGATGAATACCGCTGATCAAATGCCAATCTCTGAAACGGAACCCGTTAGCGAGCAGGCTGTATCTGAAGCTCTCTTTGAACGTCTAGCCATTACTGAAAAGAAAAATGATTTAACATTTACGCTTAAGGGAGTAGCAGTTGAGGAGAAGTATATGCGAGTCGACTATACAGTAGAGGCACCCTATGATATTTCAAGTTTAAGGGTCCAAGAGGTGGAAGTTTTTCAAAACGGCAAACAGGTCATTGGTTCAACACTGTATGGGTGGGGAAATCAAGAAAATATCAACTATTTAAAAGGGGACTTCGAATTGTTTGTAACGGAGGGGGCCATTACCTCCCTTGAGGACTTCGAGTTGCATATCACTTTTGATGACGACCAGCAAACGGCATTTGAGATTCCTTTTTCACTAGAAAAGCCGTTGCCCGCTACGCAACACTATACAGTAAATGGGGAAGTGACAATCCAGAACCAGACCTTCACAGTGGAAGAGGTGACTGTATCCGGGCTTCACACGCTCATCCGCTTTACGACAAATCCCAGCAATGATATGACGTTGTATTCGTTAGGTCATATAGCCCTCCTGGATGAGCAAGGAAGAGAATGGGCGACATCCGAAAATAGCTCTATGACATTCGGGGGGCTGAGTTACGGAGAATTGGAATTGTTCTTGAAGAATGCTTCCTTGAAAAGGCCTGAGAAAATGACCCTCGTTCTAGAAAATGTGAATGCATTGCCGAAGGGTGAAGATTATATTATTGTAGACTTTAATGAGAAAAAAGTGTTGCAACAGCCATCAGCCATTCAGCAAACATTTGAAGTGGGGAACGGAGAAATTCATTATTCTATTTTACAAGATGAGCAGCTGTCTATAAGGAATGCAGTTGATGCGACCGGCAAAGAATGGAGCAGCAACGGCCACAGTACGATGGGACGACACTCCACATATTATTTTGAGTCCATGCCGAATCCTGTAAAGATTTATTTTTATGATTACCCGAATACCATCGATTTTAAAAAAGAAATTTTAATTTATGAATGAAAGCAAGGATGAGCAAACGCTCATCCTTGCTTGCTTATAATTCCTGGCGCAATGCCTGAATGACTTCAATCTTTGTTGCCTTGCGTGCAGGTCGCCAGCCGGAAAGAATCGCAACAAGCAGGCTGATGACGCCTGCTGTACGTCAAAATTGCTGCCTTTTGTAAAAGGCG
>JAZUQF010000417.1:0-7070 GCA_045605545.1 Lysinibacillus sp. | reverse complement strand
AAGGATACGCTCGACTTCATCGCGCGTGAATTTGAAGATGGCCGCCCGCACATGATTCTACAGATGAAGCGGCCTGTTACAGCCCATTTGCTGATGGGCATGGAAAAGGAATACACAAGGATTGCCATCCGCTGTGATCAGCCTCTGGAATTGAAAGAGGCCATCAAAAATGGAATGAAGAAATAATGGAAGCCCGGGAGTGAAGTATTTCACAGCTCCCGGGCTTTTGTTTGCTTACAGTGCAGAAGAATTGTTTTTATTGATCAGATATTGCGTCAGGCTCGCCCTGGCGTCCAATGCGTCCAGCAGGCTGTTTTCGATTTTGCGCTCCGGGATGAAGTTTTCCAATCCTGAAATATGATCTTGCACGCGCTCGATGGCCTGTTGCACCCCTTCGGACCTACTGCTTCCCACCTCGGTAGTATTGGCAGCCGTGCCGCTTTCAAGATTTCCATTGGCGTTTACCAGCAGGCTGTTGAGCTGGGATTGGAGCGAGGAAGTCAGCGCATTACTGAAAAAGTCGGAAGTCGACGATGTACCCAATAAATCCGCCGCACCCGCTGGATCAACCGGTGAAGAAAACAGGGAATCCGTACGGTTTGCGCCATTGCTCATATAATCCGTCACGGAGTTTCCTGTAGAACCGCCAGGTAGGAGGCCATCTGCCACCCCCCCGCTTATGGAAGACACCGCTGCATCCAGGAAGTTTCCTGTTGCTGAAGAGGACGTACCTGAATCCGATAAGGCACCCAGCAAGTAGTTCGAAAAATCGGCCCCTGATGATGGATTCGTTTGGTTGGTAGATATCGTATTGGAAAGGCTGCTTCCGGCTATCGATAGCAGATCGGTTATATCCATTGCCATAGAATCATCTCCTTCATTTAATGGGTGGTTTGGTTTTATTATACTTTTTGCAAGTGCTAAATGAAAGCCGGGTGCTGTTGACACATGTTTGACTTATTTGCGTGCTATACTTCGTGAAAGAGAATCGAGGGTGTGGATGTTGTGACGAAAATATTGATTGTGGAAGATGAATTTGCCATCAGTCAAGTACTGAAAGCATATATAGTGAAGGAACAATTCGAAGCGGTGCAGTGCTACCGTGGCGATGAGGCACTGGACATGTTCAAGGAGCACACGCCTGACCTTGTTCTATTGGATGTCATGCTGCCCGGGAAGGATGGCTGGACGGTCCTTAAGGAAATACGCGCCATCAGCCAGTGCCCGGTCATCATGCTGACGGCGCTTGGAGATGTGGAATACCGGTTGGAGGGGTTTGGGAGCGGAGCGGATGACTATATACCAAAGCCCTTCGTCGCCGATGAAGTAATCGCCCGTATACAGGCGGTATTGAAGCGAAGCCGTCCGCATCCGAGAGCGAGACAGAAGTTCGGACGGCTCGAAATCGATGCGCCGGGGCATCTCGTCCTGCTGGATGGCAGGAAAGTCGAGCTGACGCCGCGCGATTTGTCGGTGCTTTTGTTTTTGGCCGAGCATCCTAATCAGACATTCACCCGCGAGCAGCTGATCGAGCATGTATGGGGGTGGGACTACGAGGGGAGCGACCGCGCCGTAGACCTGGCGATCAAACGGCTGCGAAAGGCGCTTGCGGGTTGGCCAGAAGAGGAAGGGGAAATCCGCACGTTGCGTGGGATAGGGTACCAGTTCCATGTCCATGAATAGGAAGAAAGTTTCGATGCTGGCCTATTGGACAAGGAATTACGTGTTGACACTCGTCATCGGACTGGCCATTCTCTTCGTCCTGTCCGCTCTGTGGATTCGCCATACGACGACGGAGCACCGGTTGGAAATGATGGAGCTGATTGCCGAGGAGACGGTGGGGATGATTACAAAAGTAGCGACGGGCGTCAGACCGGAACAGGTCGAGCCATATATCGCCCGGCGTGAGCCGGAATCACTGAGGGAAATCAATCCGATTCTCTATATCACGGATGCTGCCGGCGAGCAGGTAACGACAAACCGCCCGTTCCCACCAAAGTCAGCTTTCAATTTTAAAGAGCTGATTCAGAGCAAAGAGCTGATTCAGCAGGTCGAATACAATGGCCAACTGCATACCGTCGTCAAACGAAGCATCACGATTGATGAAGAGGTGGTCGGGTATGTGTTTGCTGTCGAACACAGTGACAAGCTGACGGAAGTGAAGCAGGAATTCGGCCTGCTGGCACTTGCCATCCTCATCATCGGCCTCTTGGGGTGGGGCGCCATCTATGCATTGTCAAAGCGGCTGTCCAAGCCAATCCTCGATGTGGCTGCCGCAGCCAAATTGGTGGAGAATGGTGTCTATCAGATTTCCCTTCCCGACAATCTGAAGGAAAAAGAGATGGATGAACTCGTCACGTCGTTCAAAGAGATGGCGCTGCGCCTCGAGCAACTGGAAAAGATGCGTACAGAGCTGCTGGCGGGCGTCACCCATGAATTGAAGACCCCTGTCACTTCCATCAGCGGGCTGTTGCAGGCGGTGAAAGACGAGGTCGTTACAGCGGAGGAGGCCAAGGAATTCATCCAGATGGCGTACGATGAAACCGCGAAGATGAAGACGATGGTGGGCGATTTGCTGTCCTTCAATTCGTTTGCAGTGGATGCGGTGCCTGTAAAGATTGACAGCTTCGAGGTGGACGAGCTGGTGGAGGATATCGTACGCACGTGGGGGGCGACCCATCCTGACATCGGTCTGCATATACACCCCCTTCCTGAAGAGGTATATATATCCGGAGATTTTATCCGTATACAGCAGATTTTAGTGAACTTGCTAACAAATGCGGAGCAGGCACTGGACGGAAAAGGGCGGATAGATGTATCATTACATTCTATTGGGAGTAAGATTGCAGTCGATGTGAAAGATGCCGGCTGCGGCATTCCTGCCGAGGAGCAAGCTCTCATATTCGAACGCTTCTATCGTGGAGAGCACAAGAAATACAAAGTCCGCGGCCTTGGTCTTGGCTTGGCGCTGAGTAAAATGATGGCGCATTCGATTGGTGGCGACCTGGCGCTTGTGGAGAGCTCCGGACAAGGGACGACATTTCGTCTGACACTGCTGAAAACAGCATGACGTATGTCCCGCACACTAACTAGGTACAATAGAAGAGAATTATAAATGTTGGAGGAAATGAAAATGAATCAGAAAAGCATTAAAAAAATATTGAAAATGGTGGCGGCACCCATTGCCCTGTCAGCGGTACTGGTAGGATGCTCGGATGGCGGAGACCGTACAGTAGCCACTGTAAACGATGAAAAAATCACAGAGGCACAATTGGATAAATTGCTTTACAGCCAATACGGCCAGTCCGTACTTGATGCGCTAATTACAAATGAAATCGTCGAGCAGGAAGCAGAAAAGCTGGACATCAAATTATCCGAAGAGGAAATAGATGAAGAATATAAAGTATATACGGAGTCATACGGTGGCGAGGAGGCCCTGCTGACGGCACTCGAAGAGATGAACATGACAAAAGAGGACATTCGTAACGATATCCGGATCTACTTGCTGACGCTTAAGGTAATGGAAGACTATGTCGACCTGACGGAGGAAGATGTAAAAGCCTACTTCGAGGAAAATAAGGACAGCTTCGCTACACCGGAACAGGTCGAAGCAAGCCATATCTTAGTGGAGGATGAAGCAACTGCAAACGAAATCATCGAGAAGTTGAATGCAGGCGAGGATTTCGCTGAGCTGGCGAAGGAGTACTCGACTGACGAAAGCAACGCGGCTGATGGCGGTGCGCTTGGATTCTTCGGACGCGGCCAGATGGTGGAGGAGTTTGAGAATGCAGCCTTTGCGATGAACGTCGGTGATGTAAGCAAGGAGCCAGTGAAGACTGAATTCGGCTACCATATCATCAAGGTCACAGATAAAACAGAAGCGGCGGAAGCCGATTATGAAAAATCTAAAGAACAGGCGCGCGAACAATTGCTGGAGCAACGCGTGAATGAACAATACTCAGCGTGGATCCAGGAAAAAATGGAAGAGTACGACATTGAAAGAAGCTTGTTTGAAAAGTAATCGATAGACGAATGGGGCTGTCCAGTCATGTTTATGATTGGACAGCCCTTTTTTCGTCGCCGGAATGGGTTGCGGTACTCTTTTGCCGGGAGGTTGCGCTGCTTGTACGGATATGATTTAATTTATTTGAGTGAAAAAATTCTCACTGTTGGCGTGCGATTCCATATAAGGAGATGTTGTATAAGATGATTACAGTAACGAACAGAATACAAGTGAAAAAAGGCATGGGGGAAAAAATGGCCCCGATGTTTGCGAAGCCGGGTCCGCTGCAGGAATTCGAAGGCTTTCATCGTGTAGATGTACTCGTATCGACGCAGTTTGAAGAATATGATGAGATGAACGTGGTCATGTATTGGGATAATGAAGAAGCGTTTGGAGCATGGCGCGCATCGGATGCCTTCAAGCAGGCGCACAGCCGTCCTTCCGGAGGAGAACCAAATCCGGATTCTCCAATGATTCAAAGCCAGATCATCATCGCTAAAGTAGCGGCGCACATTTCAAAATAATTTTAACGGGACGGATGGAGAAGGTTACCATTCGTCCTTTTTCTATGTAAAAGGAGCTTTACGGCCTAATCATGGCCGTCAGGGCTGAACATATCAGAACCATTGCCAGTGTATAGAATATCCAGCCCTTTTCTGGTGGCGATTAATTGAGGAATTCTCAGCGGGCATGCTATGATTCATAGGCATTATAGTTGGAGTAGGTGAATTTGATGTTTGAATCATTCCAGTGGCTGCTGCCGAATCTTCAGCCGCCGACATGGACGGATATAATTATCGCGGTTGCCATCGTGGTCGTCGGCTTCCTGGTGCAACGGTATATCCTGAAGCCGGGCATTGCGTTTTCCGGCCGTTTCGTAAGAGCGAAGGGGAGCCCAGTCATAGCGGACATCATCGAACAGTTCAGTCGGGCGGTCCGCCATGCCTTTATGGCGGTCATCGTCATCCTGAGCTTGTCGGTACTGGTGGAAATCTGGCTGTTCACGTACGAGTCGACGAAAAACTTTTTCATTTCCATCATGTTCTACTATGCGTTCAAGGGCATGTATGATGTGCTGACATTTTATCTGAAAAACCCCGAGCGCGTCGAGACGGGCAAGGACCAGGATCTCCTGACGCCTTTCTTCCTGCGCATCAGCAAGGTTCTCGTCATGGTGATTGCGATGTTCTCCATCGCCTCCTTATGGAACTTCAACCTGAATGGATTCCTGACCGGGATCGGTCTGACAGGGGTGGCGCTTGCATTCGGTATTCGCGAGACGCTCGGTCATTTATTTGGCGGGATGAGCGTTGCACTGGATAAACCGTTTCAAATCGGGGACTGGATTGCCACCGAGGACAATAAGATTGAAGGCATCGTAGAAGACATCAACCTTCGAAGCACCCTCATCCAGACGGGCGACAAGGGGCTGGTGTATGTACCGAACGCCTATCTGGTCAATCGGCCAATCTACAATCTCAGCAAGCGGACGAAGCGTAAATGCGAGCACCATTTCTATGTCTCATCTTCAAATGGCGAGCAGCAACTCCGCAGTCTGGTGGAAAAAATCCGTGAACAGATTGCGCTTCATCCGGATACGGAAAAGGATGTCATCCATGTGGTGGTCGATGACTTCCGGCCGGGCTCATACCGTCTCTTTCTCCGTTATTTCGTCAATACCAATGACGGGGGCGTGATGCTCGCAGTCAAGCAGGACATCCTATTTGTCTGCAAGCAATTGTTAGAGGACTATGGAATAGAGTTGGTCCCTGATACAAAAGAATTATGGCTGCGGCACGATTGAAATCTTCTGATTTGTAGCGTCAGATGACACTTGTCATATTGAACGGGTATACTGAACTACATATAATGAAATGAAGAGAATAAAGGATGTGTCTATCGATGATTCATATTGTAACGGATTCAACATGCGACTTAACAAAAGAGGAAATTGAAAAGCATAATATACACGTTGTCCCATTGACAATCCAAATTGATGGGAAGACGTATGTGGACGGTGTAGACGTCCAGCCGGAATCATTCCTGCAGTTGATGGATGCGGCAAAGGAGCTGCCGAAATCATCACAGCCTGCGCCGGGTAAATTCAAGGAAGTGTATGATGAGCTCGGTAAAAATGGCGACCAGATCATTTCCATCCACATGACGGGTGGAATGAGCGGAACGGTCCAGTCTGCTCGCCAGGCGGCAGAGATGACGGATGCGGATGTGACGGTCGTCGACTCCCGCTACATCGCATGGGCATTGGCTTTCCAACTGCGTGAAGCGGCAAAACTGCGTGATGCAGGCGGAACAGTGGAGGAAATCGTTGCGCGTGTGGATGAGGTGCGCCAAAATACCCGACTGTTCGTCGTGCTCGACACGTTGGAAAATATGGTGAAGGGCGGCCGCATCGGAAAAGGGAAGGCCATGTTCGGCTCCCTGCTCAACATCAAGCCGATTGGAAGCCTTGATACAGGTGAGTTTACACCTGTATCGAAAGCACGCAGCCATAAGCAGGTCGTGAAGTATCTGTTCGAACAGTTCCAGAAGGACACGGCCGGCAAGACGGTGAAAGGTGTGGGCCTATCGCATGCACAAGGCATGCAGACGATGGGCAATCCGCTATTGGAGCTGGTGAATGGGACAGGCTTCACCAATGTCGACATCGCCTTCACCTCGCCAATCATCACTACGCACACAGGACCGGGTGCAATCGGATTCATGTATTATGCGGAGTAGTCGATAATAGGTTTTATAGAGTTTGAAAAACAATTAAAATAATCGCAGAGAAAGTGCCGGATTCCTTATATTATAAGGATTCGGCACTTTTTGTATGAACAAAATATCGGTAGGAAGGAAACAAATATTTTTAAAGAAAGAATAGTTGCCAACTGAGCTCAAAAGTAAACCTATGGGTAAATGAAGTGGCTTTCCTGTATATATTGCGTCAAAAAGGTTACTCAGGAGGAAAAAAGGATAATATATTAACATAGTGATTTGCTAGAAGAGCATTCGAAAAGGCATGGGTGAATGAGTAATATGACAGGAAAACAATCCCGATAAAGAT
>JAZUQF010000416.1:0-10907 GCA_045605545.1 Lysinibacillus sp. | reverse complement strand
GATGCTATTCAACTTTCCGCTACCTTGGTTTCCGGCATTTCTGCAAATCGATTTCAGTGACATTCCTGCATTGATTGCGGCAATTACGATGGGGCCGGTTGCCGGTATTTTAGTGGAACTGATGAAAAATATTCTGGACTGGATTTTCTCCGGGTCGCCGACGGGCATGCCGGTCGGGCACATGGCCAACTTCGCGACAGGAATCCTGTTCATCATGCCTGTATACTATATTTATAAAAAATTGCCTTCTGCGAAAGGTTTGTTCTTCGGCCTAGTGGTCGGTTCACTTATCATGTCGGTGGGCATGGCGTTCCTGAACTATGTGGCATTCCTGCCGATGTACGGCTACTTCATGAATTTCCATGTAGACAGCATTGCCGATACGGTCGTCAAAGGGATTCTGCCGTTCAATCTATTGAAGGGAATCATGCTCATTGTTATTGTGACAGTTTTGTTCCGTACAATGGGTGTATGGATTCAAAAACAGCGTTTGCAATATTTAGCGTAACTGATACGCGGCTACTTCGGTGGTCGCGTTTTATTTTTGTTAAGGGAATGTTCGCGCAGCGGGCTGCGTAATTTTCGAGTTTGGAGGAAATAACATGTGGATTGATATCACAATGCCGCTACATAAAAATATGCCGGTCTGGCCGGGCGACACGCCGTTTGATTGCCGGCTGGTCGCAACACTGGGAGAGGACGGGGCGAATGTGGGGGAAATGACGATGAGCCTGCATGCCGGGACGCACGTCGATGCGCCGTTTCACTATGATGATTTCGGAAAATCTGTTGATGCCCTGCCACTTGAGTTGTTCATCGGGCCTGCCTTGCTTGTTGAGATGACAGGTGTGGAGCGGATTGAAAAACATCATGTAGAGCCGCTTACATTACAAGGGGTGGAACGGATATTTTTCAAAACGAAGGAAGCATATGATCTGTATCGTTTTGCTGACTCCTATGCGACCATCCATCCGGATGCTGTTGTGTACCTGGCGAGCAGGGGTATAAGGGTAATCGGTACGGATGCGCCTTCCGTCGATGCGGTGGAAGAAGTAGCCCTGCCCGCGCACCATGCCTGTAAGGAGGCGGGAATCTATATCATCGAGAATCTATACCTAAAGGATGCTGAAGTGGGAATGTACGAATTCATCGGCCTTCCCTTGCCGATACAGGGCGGGGACGCCTCGCCGATTCGGGCGGTCATCCGAAAGATGAAATAAGAAGAAGAGAAGGGCCGGCTTATTCGTAAGCCGGCCTTTTATATTGGGTGATGGTGGAAAGCTGACTTCCTGTGTCATTTGGAATTTCTTATCTCAAAAAGAGATAAAAATCATCTAAATTATGTATGTTATATTTCCTAACATAATGTTGATATCAGAGGTTACATGGTGTAAAGTGGAATTAGGAAAGGGAGGCGATGACGATGAGTCGAGAGTTTCGAAGAGCTATGCCGTTACTCCCGATAAGCATGGTGATGCAATTAACGGAGTTGACCGCAAGACAAATTCGCTATTATGAAGAACATGAACTGATCCAGCCGGCACGTTCTGAAGGGAACAGAAGGATGTTCTCATTAGATGACGTGGATTCGCTGCTTGAGATCCGAGAACTTCTTGACCAGGGAATAAATATGGCGGGCATTAAAAAGGTATTTGATATGCGAAATTCAGGTGATGTAATGATTCCTGACGGGGCGACGATTTCCGATGCGGAACTCCGAGCCATATTACGAGAAGAAATGCTACAGGCGCAACGTTTGCAGAAATCTTCGTTGCGGCAAGGCGACCTATCACGTTTCTTCCACCTTAGAAGTGAATAAATAGATAAAGAAAATAGGAGAGTGAATGAGTATGGTAAATGTTGTTGAAAACAAGACGGGTAAGTTCACGAAAGAGGATATTAAACGAATTGTAAAGGACAAAAATGTAAAGTTCATCCGTCTTCAGTTCACAGATATTTTAGGTACGATCAAAAATGTTGAAATTCCGTTGAGCCAGCTGGATAAGGCGTTGGACAATAAAATGATGTTCGATGGTTCATCAATCGAAGGTTTCGTACGTATTGAAGAATCAGACATGTATCTACGCCCGGACCTTGATACGTTCATGATTTTCCCATGGACGGCAGAAAAGGGGAAGGTGGCGCGTCTCATTTGTGACATCGCGCGTCCGGATGGTACACCATTTGAAGGCGACCCGCGCTCCAATTTGAAACGCATGCTGAAGCAGATGGAGGAGCTGGGCTTCACGGGCTTCAACTTAGGGCCTGAGCCGGAATTCTTCCTGTTCAAGCTGGATGAAAAGGGCGAGCCGACATTGGAGCTGAATGATGACGGCGGATACTTCGACCTGGCGCCTACAGACCTTGGTGAAAACTGCCGTCGTGATATCGTGCTTGAGCTTGAGGAGATGGGTTTTGAAATTGAAGCATCCCATCACGAGGTAGCACCTGGCCAGCATGAAATCGACTTCAAATACGCAAATGCGATTGAAGCGTGCGACAACATCCAGACATTCAAACTTGTCGTCAAAACGATTGCCCGCAAGCATGGTCTGCATGCTACATTCATGCCAAAGCCGTTGTTCGGTGTCAATGGTTCGGGGATGCACTTCAACCTATCATTGTTCCAAGGCGACAAAAATGCATTCTGGGATGAAGGGTCAGACCTGCAGCTATCGAAGACTGCCCGCAACTTCATGGCAGGTGTCCTGAAGCACGTGCAAGGCTTCACGGCAGTGACGAATCCGACAGTGAACTCCTATAAACGTCTTGTTCCAGGCTATGAGGCACCATGCTACGTCGCATGGTCGGCGCAAAACCGTTCGCCCTTGATTCGTATCCCGGCTTCCCGCGGCCTGTCGACTCGCATCGAGCTGCGTTCCGTAGATCCATCTGCCAATCCGTACTTGGCAATGGCGGTTATTTTAGCTGCGGGCTTGGACGGCGTGAAAAATGAACTGGAGCCACCAACACCGGTCGACCGCAACATCTACGTGATGAACAGCGTCGAGCGCAAGCAGCACGGCATCGAAAACCTGCCTGCATCTCTTGACGCAGCACTTGTGGCATTGGATGAGGATGAAGTGATCAAGGCGGCGCTTGGTGAGCACATCTACGAAAACTTCAAGGAAGCAAAAGAAGTGGAGTACGACATGTTCCGCACAAGCGTCCACCAATGGGAGCGCGACCAATATTTGAAGATGTACTAAAAATGAGGGAGATGGCGATGTGCCATCTCCTTTTTTGTGCGCCCATATCTTGTTAAGGACGAACAAATTTGAGGTGGTCCTTTTCTTCCCCCCCTTACTGTAATAAGAAATTAAAACGAATTAACAATCTCAACGTGTAATTTACATGCAAATAACAAAACATAATATCACGAAAACATTCTGTTAATAATTTGCTTGTATGCTCAATATGTAAAACAAATTTTGGGGGGATTGGCATAATGAAAAAGGTGAAAAAATTGGCAGTAGCTGCGCTGGCAGGGACGCTGTTCGCATCTTCGGCAGCGACTTGGATTCAGAGCGACACCATGAAGGTGGAGGCGGATGAAAAGGGGAAGGTGAAGGATCCGACGAATGTCATCATGCTCGTCATGGACGGTTCAAGTGATAATCTATCCACGCTGTCCAGGTGGTATAAGGGGGAACCACTGGCATTGGATGAAATCTTGACGGGAGCATCGCGTACATACTCCGCCGACTCGGCCATTACAGACTCTGCCCCCGCAGCAACGGCACTTGCGACTGGACATAAATCGAATACCGGCTATGTAGGGGTGCTGCCGTCAACGGTGACGACACCGGGCGTCCCGCAAGTGAAAAAAGAGGATGCCTTTAGACCGGTGGCGAACGTACTGGAAGGAGCCAAACAAACAGGAAGGGCGACGGGCATTGTGTCGACTTCGGAAATCCAGCATGCCACGCCGGCGGGCTTTTCTGCCCATGTGACAACCCGTGGCAATTTCGACGACATCGCAGAGCAGCAGGTATATCAAGGGATGGACGTCGTGCTTGGCGGTGGTCTCAATGCGTTGAAGGAAACGCGAAAAGACGGGGAGGATTTGGTGGCAGTCATCGAGGAGCATGACTACGACTTCGTGAAGACGCGCGACGAGCTGCTGAAGACGGAAGCCGATAAAATCTGGGGAAGCTTTGCCCCGGTCGCGCTTGCCTATGATTTTGACCGTAAGCATACGAGAGCGGAAGAGCCGACACTTGCCGACATGACGAAAAAGGCCATCGATACATTGGACCGGGACAAGGACGGATTCTTCCTGATGGTGGAGGGGAGCAAAATCGACTGGGCAGCCCATGCGAACGATACAATCGGCATGATCAGCGACTTCCTTGCCTTCGATGCTGCAGTGAAGGAGGCACTTGAATTTGCGAAGAAGGACAAAAATACACTTGTCATCGCAGTAACGGACCATGCCAACAGCGGCATCACGCTGGGGAATAGGGCAACGTCGGGCACATACGATGCAATACCTGTCTCTACTTATGTTAATCCATTGAAGGAAGCGACGATGACGGTGGAAGGGGCGGTATCGTTCCTGAAGGAGGACAGATCTAATCTTGAAGAGGTGGCGGCTTTATACGGCCTGAAAAATCTGACGGAGAAAGAACGCACAGCGCTCAAGGATTCCGATAAGCCGGGGGAGACGATGGTGAGGCTGTTGGCTGAACGGGCCCATATCGGCTATACGACGGGTGGCCATACAGGCGATGATGTCTCCTTGTATGCATATGGACCGAACAAGCCGACTGGACTGGTGGAAAATACAGACCTGGCTAAAGTTATGGCTGAAGCGATGGGCTTCCAATTGGATCAGCTGACATCCTCCCTTTACATTGACGCAAAGCAGGAGCTCGAGAAGAGAGGCTTCAAGGTGACGGTAGACCAATCCGATGCTCATAATCCTGTGCTTGTTGCAAAGAAAGGGGACATGACATATGAACTGCCGGAAAACAAAAACATCATTCTCTCCAAGAAAATGAAAAACAGTGGAAAATCCGAGGTGAAGCAGTATACCGTACCATATGTCTCCGTATACAACGACAGCGCCTTCTATATTTCAGAAGAAGCATTGAAGTACATGAAATAAAGGATGCAAAAAAAGAGATGGCGATATCGCCATCTCTTTTCCCTTATTCGTGATTTCGATCCCGGCCCCAGCTCTCTACGTCGCCGATGCCATCGACTTCGTCAGCGTAAAAGACAGGATTTTTCCCTTGCGCGCGCTGGGCATTGTAATGGTCGAGCAATTTCTTAGCTACTTTCCACAGCATCATCATGGCGATGAGGTTGATGAACGCCATGATGCCCATGAAGACGTCCGCCAAATCCCATACAAGCTGCACCTTGGCAACAGAACCGAAGAAGACAAACCCGACGACGATGACGCGGTAGATGTTTACCGCCATTTTCGAGTCTTTGATGAATTCAATGTTCGTCTCCCCGTAGTAGTAATTGCCGATAACCGAACTGAAGGCAAATAGGAAAATGATGACGGCCAATAGCATGCCCGCCCAATCACCCATATGATCGGATAAGGAGGCCTGTGTCAGGTTGATGGACTGTGCATCGACCTGCAGGTAAGCATCGCTCAATAGGACAATCATGGCAGTGGCCGTACAGATTAATAGTGTATCTACGAATACACCAAGCGACTGGATCAATCCCTGTTTAACCGGGTGGGAAACATCCGCCGCTGCCGCTGCGTTCGGTGCAGAACCCATACCGGCTTCGTTGGAGAACAGTCCACGTTTAATACCGTTCAGTAAAGCTGCACCAATCATCCCACCGAATGCTTCCTCCAGCCCGAATGCTGACTTCACAATTAATGCGAAAACATTTGGAAGCTCTGTGATGTTTAAAATCATGACGATGATGGCCAGGATTAGATAAATCATGGCCATGACTGGTACAACTAATTGTGTCACACTAACAATTCGCTTCAACCCGCCGAAAATAATAAGGGCAGTCAAGACGGCCAGAATGGTACCCAGTAGGGGACGAGAAATGTTGAAGCTATTTTCAAAAGCGATGGAAATGGTGTTCGCCTGTACTGCATTAAAGATGAAGCCGAAGCAAAGTGTGATGGCTATGGCAAAAATAATGCCCATCCAGCGTTTGTTTAATCCCTTTTCCATATAGTAGGCAGGGCCGCCACGGAACAGCCCGTTTCCTTCGGGAACTTTATAGACCTGTGCGAGGGTACTCTCGATGAAGGAAGAGGCAGCTCCAATCAGTGCAATGAGCCACATCCAGAAAACGGCCCCGGGACCACCGATTGCAATCGCTGTCGCTACACCGGCGACATTCCCTGTCCCGATACGTGAAGCCGCACTGACGGTGAAGGCCTGGAAAGAGGAAATCCCTTTCTTTCCGTCCTTACCGACCGGTGCCTTTTCCACAATGACGCGGAACATTTCGGGCAGCATGCGGAATTGCACGAATTTTGTACGGATCGTAAAGAAAAGTCCGATTCCGACTAGCATGTAAATTAGTAGGTACGAATACATAAAATTGTTGATATTCGCAACAATATTTTCGATAAATGTCATATCTTCTACCTCCTCATAAATATAACAATACTATAATCTCATTAAATTCGACAAATGATTGATTAGAGGGAATTATCGGAAATGACTGAATAAAAAAGCGGAACCATTTTTATTGGTTCCGCTTTTTAGGTTTATCAGGAGAGAATCAGCCCATGATATTGTAGCCAGAATCTACATAAATCGTTTCTCCCGTGACGCCCCGTGACAGGCGGCTCAGCATCACGATTGTCATATCGGCCACTTCCTCCTGATTCGTGTTGCGCTTCAGTGGGGAAGTATCCTCAATTTTATGAAGTATCTGGTTGAAGCTCGGTACGCCCTTCGCAGCAAGCGTACGGATGGCACCGGCCGAGATGGCGTTGACACGTATGCCGTCAGCCCCCAAGTCTGCAGCCAGGTAGCGCATTGCCGCCTCCAGTGCCGCCTTCGCCACACCCATGACATTGTAGCCATCCAGCACGCGCTCAGCACCGAGGTAGCTCATCGTCACGATGGATGCATCCTCTGCCAAATAAGGTTTCGCGGCCTTGCTGACGGCGACGAGTGAATAGGCACTTGTATCCTGTGCGAATGCATAGCCCTCGCGTGTCGTCTCGACAAAGCGGTTCTTCAAATCCTCGGCATGGGCAAATGCGACAGAATGGACGATTCCGTGAATTGTGCCGAATTCCTTACCAATCTGCTCGAATGCACTAGCAATCGATTCGTCGCTATTAACATCACATTCTACTGTTGCTGTCTTATGATTAGGATAATCCGTAAGCAGCTTTTCAATTTTCCCTTTCGAACGTTCCTTACGGTAGGTGAAGATGATGTTCGCTCCCACTTCCATCAGACGTTTCGCAACTCCCCAGGCGATGCTTCGTTCGTTCGCCACGCCCATCACAACAACATTTTTTCCTGCTAATTGTATTAAATCCACAGTCAACACCCCTAAGTGATATCAGTTATTAGTACCAACTACTAATTGTAACTATAACATTTCTTCTCCAGCCACGCAATAACAAGTTGACAGCTATTTTGTTATGCAATATAGTAGAGATAGCTACTTTGTTTTACAAGGTAGTATAAAATTACGGAGCTATCTTGTTACACAAGGGAGTGTTGGGATGTCGATTCGAAGCCAGTTGTTGAAGGGCATACTGGACGGCTGTGTGCTCGCCGTCATCGAGAAGGAGACGGTGTACGGCTACGAGCTGTCGGAGAAATTACAAAAAGCTGGACTGTAGGATGTCAGTGAGGGGACGATCTACCCTGTCTTACTGCGCCTGCAGAAAAATGAATACATCGTTGGGGAAATGCGTCCTTCTGAATCGGGCCCGAACCGCAAATATTATTCGCTGACGGATAAAGGCAAGGAAGCCCTTGAGGAAATCCGCACCGAGTGGGAGCTGCTGGCAAGTCCCATCACTATTTTATTGAGGGGGGAATGACATGGTGAAGACGAAGGCGTTGGTTAAGCAGAATAATGAACGCAGGAAATTATTGAACGAGGAAAATACAGTCTATTATGAAAATCTATTAGTTTATATACGTACTTCTTTCTTAAAGGACGACCGGGCGACGGAGGAAGTGTTGATGGAGCTGTTGGAGCACCTGTTGTCCGCACAGCAGGACGGCAAGACGGCAGAAGAGGTGTTCGGTAAGGAGCCAAAGGAACTGGCGGACGAAATTATTGCTGGTCTTCCGAATGAAAAGCCTTCTAAAACAGCTGCATTTCTAGTAGAAATCATTGTGCAATTTTTAGGGATTTTTGTAGCTGTTGCTGGCATTGCTACTATCATAAGCGGTGAACCAAAGACGATTCATATCGGTTCTGTAGGCTTACTGATTACTGTCCAAACAGTGGGGATCTTGCTGCTCGTTGCCTTTTTGTTGAAGTTGTTGAAATCTGAGGCGTTTCAGCAAAACCCTAAAAATAAAAAAATGCTTTGGTCATGGGCGCTGGCGTCCGGATCATTCATTCTAGCGGTCGTGGTTTTCAGTGTCTGGGTGGAGCCGTTCGGACCGGCTATGGAAGTGAGCAAGTATACACAATTAATTGCAGGTATCGTACTCATCCTGGCAGCCTATGGATTGCAGAAATGGCGTGAGGCGAAATGAAAAAACAGCAACTTTGCCCCATGCAAAGTTGCTGTCTGGTTTTATTCGTATTTCAATGCGTCGCCTTCGAATGATTCGTCCGCCACTTTGATGGAATCAGTCGGGCAGCCTTCGAAAGCATCCTGCATATCTTCCAATAAGTCTTCCGGAATTTCCGCAGTACCCATGTTGTCATCCAGGATAACGAAGGCAATCCCCTCATCATCGTAGTCGTAAATATCCGGTGCCGCTGCGCCACAAGCGCCGCAAGCGATGCATGTATCTTTATCTACAATTGTATATTTCGGCATTGTTACCTCTCCTTTTATCATTGCTGTTCCCTGAGCTTCTTTACTATTCTAAATCGGTTTACTTTACTTTTCAACCATGAACCCGTTATTTTCATACGAAGGTATGAGGCATAAGGGGAATATAAAATAACGGCTTTGCTGATTTAGTGTAATGACGCATTACATTATAGCATAATGGCCGGATTTCGGATGCAAAATTCGTTCAAAGTCTGATAACGCGCCATAACAGGCGGTATTCAGATAGTATTTAACGGTTTTAAAAGACCATTTCCGTAGTTTTTTGATTGGACCGGATTGAATTGCATAAAGCATCTTATACAACATGGAGGGTGGCGCTATTCTAGTAACAACGCTTATCTTTCAACTCTTTTTAAAATAAAAATATGGAAAATTATGAATTTTAAAGTGGGTTTTGTATAATGTAAGTAGATGATGCACCTTTGTTTTGATAGCACCCCATTTACGAAGGAAATGAGGTCTGGATTATGGAGAATATAGCGGTAAATCGATTGAAGGAAGTTTTTGAGAAGCAGCTTGTGCATCAATGGGAGGTGCGCACAACGACAACGGCGCAGCGAATTGCCAAGCTGACAAGCCTGCGGGATGTGCTGCTCCACAGGTTGGATGATATTGCGGAGGCGGCGATTTCGGATTATGCACGCCCGCTTGAAGAGGCGAAAAATCAGGTATATGCGGTGGTGCAATCCATCAATCATATCATCGCCCATCTGGAGGAATGGATGCAGCCGGAGGACTATGCAAGCGAAGAGGGGACGACGGCAAAGGCGATTTACGAACCAAGAGGGTTGGTCTGTATTTTCGGGACGTGGAATTCACCGCTGTCTGTAACGGTTCACCCGTTGGCAGAGGCGGTGGCAGCAGGGAACTGTGTAGTGGTGAAGCCTTCTGAATACACGCCTGCCTACAGCCAGATCATAGCAGACATAGTGGACGAGGTGTTTGATGAAGCAGAAGTGGCGGTTGTGCTGGGCGAAGCGGATGTCGCTGAAGAGCTGCTGGAGCTGCCGTTCAACCATTTCTTCTTTACCGGTGGAGAAAAGGTTGGGAAGATTATCATGCAGGGGGCGGCGAAGCACCTGGCGGCTGTGACATTGGAGCTTGGCGGGAAGTCGCCGGCCATACTGGATCGTCATATCGACCTTGCCCGAACAGCGCAGCGCCTTGCCTACGGGAAAATATTAATGGGCGGCCAATTCTGCATCTGCCCGGATTATCTATTTGTTCCCGAGGAAGATGTGGAGGCATTTGTGCAGAGCTATGAAGGCGTTGTACAGGCTCTGCTCTACGAGGAAGGGAAAATCCGTACGACAGAGCGTACGCAAATCGTCAATGAGCTGCACTACAACCGCCTGAAGAACCTGGTGGACGATGCGCTGGATAAGGGCGCTGTGGTGCTGTCGGGCGGCACATTCAATGATGAACTGAGGCTGATCGAGCCGACAATCATAGGCGATGTGACGGACGACATGGAAATCGTCCAGCAGGAAATTTTCGGGCCGCTGACGTTTATCAAGCCTTATAAAGAGGCCGATGAGGTAATCCGCTACATCCGTCAGCGACCAAATCCGCTCGCTTTATATATTTTCAGCGAGGACGAGGAATTCCAGCAGCATATCCTTTCGAACACTTCATCCGGTGGCGTCACAATCAACGACATTGTGATGCATAATGTCCACCCTGATTTGCCGTTCGGTGGCATCGGCCAATCGGGATTCGGCCATTTCCATGGGCAACATGGGTTTAGAACGTTCTCCCACATGCGGGCGGTCTATACGGTGCAGGATACGGTAAATAAATAGAAAAGTTTCGGCTTGGCTGTGCATTATTTCACGGCCAAGCCGTTTTTTATGGAAGAATCCCATATTAAAGCCCAGAGAAAATGACCAGTTTCAGGGAGGGGTGTTTGGAAAATGGAGAGAGG
>JAZUQF010000415.1:0-2153 GCA_045605545.1 Lysinibacillus sp. | reverse complement strand
ACGGAGGCGATGGCGGTGGACATCCAAGTCGTCCTGGAGGCTGTGCAGGCCTATTCCACAGGCAGCTATATGGATGCGTTCATGCAGCGGCTGCAGGACCTGTCCATCCAGATGAGCCCTGCCATGTGGTTCAGCTCGCTGTTCATCATATTGCCGTTCATGCTTCTAGGGGCGGCGGCGGCGAAATGGCGATTGATTGAGCGTGCAAAGGAATTGAAGGGGATGTGGATTTTCCTTGCCATTGCCTTTACGGCAGCAGGGCTTCTCATCAAAAGTGCACCGGTGAACTTCTCTCATACGTACCTGCTGGACTATCTGAAGGTATATGTAGGGGGCCCGATTCTGTCGGTCGGATATATCGCCATCTTTGTCGTATTGTGCATGATTCCGGCGATGTTGAAGGTATTATCCCCAATTGCCAAGGTGGGGCGCATGTCGATGACGATGTACATCCTGCAGTCGGTCATCTGCACAACAATCTTCTATGGTTATGGATTCGGTCTCTATGACAGCATCGATGTGCCGACAGCGGTGTATATTGCACTCGGTGTCTACGCCATCCAGGTGATCCTGGCAGAGCTCTGGCTGTCCAAGTTCAGGCAGGGGCCGCTTGAAGCAGCGGTGAAGAGAGTAACTTACGGGAAAATGTATTCAGAAAAGTAAGGAAATTTGTAGAGTTTTGCGGTATGATGAAAAAAAAGAAGGAGCGCTTTGACACTATGAAACTATTATCGTTTAAGCTAGATGGACAAGTGAAGTTCGGACCAAAAGTGAAAAAAGAAGATGCAGTATGGGATGTATTGAAAATCCAGGAAGAGCTGCATGTCCTTCCATCCTTCCCGTCTACAATCATCGACGGTATCTCTCAGGGCTTTGATTTTGTGGAGCAGGCACGAAAGTTAGTGGAAGCGGCGATCAACAGCGACAAGGTTGATGCATTCAAGTATGCATTCTCCGACATCGAGTGGCTTTCACCCATCCCTCGTACACCGAAGAATATTCTATGCGTAGGGAAGAATTATAATGAGCATGCAATTGAAATGGGGGCTGACAAGGCACCTGAAAACATCATGCTCTTTACAAAATCCCCGACTGCGATTGCGGCCGATGAGGCGACGCTGCCGATCCATGCGGATAAGACGGATTCGCTGGACTACGAAGGGGAGCTGGCAATCGTCATTGGCAAGCGCGGGCAAAATATTCCGAAGGCGATGGCATACGATTACATCTTCGGCTATACAATCGGCAATGACTTGTCTGCACGGGATGTCCAGTACCGCCATCAGCAGTTCTTCCTGGGCAAGAGCCTGGACGGCACATGCCCATTAGGACCGTATCTTGTGTCGAAGGATGAGATTCCGGACCCGCAAAACCTGTCCATCGTCACAAAAGTGAACGGTGAGGTACGTCAGAATGGTTCGACAAAGGATATGATGTTCCCGGTTGCGGATATCGTTTCCATCGTTTCTCAATATGTCACGCTTGAACCGGGCGATGTCATCCTTACGGGCACGCCAGAAGGAGTAGGGAAGGCGATGAATCCTCCTCAATTCCTGAAGGCAGGGGACGAAGTGAAGGTTTCAATAGAAGGAATCGGTACATTGGCGAACCGTTTCGCTTAAGGAGAGGCCACTCATTTTCCTTGCAATCATATATACGGGCATATTAATAGAGTTGCTGGGGAGGGCTGCATGGTCAGTCCTCCTTTTTTTTCATCTGCGTCTTCATTTTGACAAATTTCGCGCATGAGGGGACGCTTCGGCAATCTAATTCATTGAATACGCCCATTCCGACATGGTAGGATATCACATGTAGAGAAAAAAATATAAGGTGGGGACAAAATGGACTTCTTAACAAGCACTACACATCTGCATATTACGACGTGGGTAATCGCATTGATTCTATTTTTCGTTGCTGCTGTTTCAGCAAAGAAACTGACAGGCGTACATATGGCACTTCGCCTCTTCTACATTCTGATTATCATCAGCGGTCTTGCATTATTCCTGGAACACCGTGATATGATTGCTGCTGCAAACGACGGCAGCGGTATGACGTATGATATGAAGGTGTTATTCGGTGTTCTTGTCATCGGATTTATGGAAATGATTCTAGTTCGTAAAAACAAAGGGAAAGCGATTAATATTTTCTGGGTG
>JAZUQF010000414.1:0-8987 GCA_045605545.1 Lysinibacillus sp. | reverse complement strand
GCACCCGTAGCACCGTCAGCACCCGCTGGCCCGATTGGTCCCGTAGCGCCTGTAGGTCCTGTTGCACCCGTAGCACCGTCAGCACCTGCTGGTCCGACTGGTCCTGTAGCGCCTGTAGGTCCTGTCGCACCTGGAGCACCGTCAGCACCCGTTGGCCCTGTCGCGCCCGTAGGTCCTGTCGCACCTGGAGCACCATCAGCACCCGCTGGTCCCGTAGCGCCTGTAGGTCCTGTTGCACCCGTAGCACCGTCAGCACCCGCTGGTCCGATTGGTCCCGTAGCGCCTGTAGGTCCTGTTGCACCCGTAGCACCGTCAGCACCTGCTGGTCCGACTGGTCCCGTCGCACCCGTAGGTCCTGTTGCACCTGGAGCACCATCAGCACCCGTTGGCCCTGTGGCCCCTGTTGCACCTGTAGGCCCTATGGTGCCTGTGGATCCTGTCGGACTATCAGCCAGTCTAAGAATTTGTTCTATTCTACTATCTAAAAGTACATCTTTTTTTATAGACATGGTAAGCGTTTCTAAAACGCTACTATTCACCCGTAGGACATCGTCAAGGGTGGATGGTGAGGTTAAACCAGGAAGGGTACCTACCGAGTATTGGATTTTTTCTCCTTCCGCATTTAAAATATGCGCCACACCTAGTTCTTCCATTGCAATTGAAGCTAGCAATAGATTGATGGCATCCTCCCTTGTAAGAGAAACATCAGGTGTTATATTAGGGAAGTTCGGTTGAGACATTCTCTCTCTCCTTTATAATGCATGTAATGAAAAGACAATTTTGCTTTATCCCTCCAAACGGATTGATAGATTACGGCGTAAATGCCCTTCTTTTTAATTTATTCATTTTGAATGGAAATGTTATATGCTCTCGCCCTCTTATGGACTTTAAAGGTAATTCCCTTGAATTAGTTGAACCCGCTTTTATGGAACGGTATTAATTTTTGGGAGGATTAGGAAGATGGAAGGGGGATTGGGGAAAAGGTAAAAAGGCCTCCCCCGATAAGTGGACTTAACGGAGAGGCCCTCTGCTGATTGGCATGGCTGCGTGGTATATATTCAAGAAGAATTCGGATGTGAATTCATACGGAAACATACCGGTAGCCACACCTACTTGTGAAAGTAATCTTTTCCATTTGTATTTTATTAAAAGATTTTCTTCTGCCCCTGGTCATCCTTTAATAGCTCTACTGCCTCCCTAAAGCGCAGGGAGTGGACGACTTCCCGTTCCCGTAGGAATTTCAAGCTATCGTTCAAGTCCGTGTCATCGGACATGTCGATGATCCATTGATAGGTGGCACGGGCTTTTTCCTCGGCTGCGATATCTTCATATAAATCGGCTATCGGATCGCCCTTTGCCTGGATATAGGCGGCCGTAAAAGGCACGCCGGAAGCGTTCGTATAGAAGAGTGCGGAATCGTGCTCCACATAGTGGTCCCCGAGCCCTGCCTTCTTCAATTCTTCCGGTGTGGCATCCTTCGTCAGCTTGTAAATCATGGTGGCGATCATTTCTAAATGCGAAAGCTCCTCGGTTGCGATATCCGTCAGCAGGCCGACCACCTTATCGGGTATTGTGTAGCGCTGGTTCATGTAGCGAAGGGCCGCAGCCAATTCCCCATCAGCCCCGCCATACTGCTCCACTAAAAATTTTGCCAGCATCGGATTGCATTCACTTACCTTTACAGGATACTGAAGCTTCTTCTCGTAATACCACACTGCCGTTTTTCCCCCTTTTATTTACACTTGCCATGGCCACGGTGTTTCATTCCAGCTCCAAGGATAGCCGGAGAAGCTTTTCCCGAAATGCATGAGCGGGCCGAACTGCTGCTCGAAGTTGCGCTTCAGCTCCATGCTTTTCAAGGAAGTTTCGTTGTACTGCTTGATTGCGTCCAAATCCTGTGGATGTGTATCCAAGTAGAGGTTCAGTTCCACCAGTACAAAATCACCGGCCTGGATTTCCTCGAGCTGGCTATAAAACTCGGGGGGCAGCTTATTATTCAATGTGAGCCCTCCTTTTTATGAGGATCAGGATAAGGACTGTATAGCTGGGGCCATAGTGTACCGTGCTTCAATGCAAGCTTAGGGGAACGGAATTGTGCGAGTCCAGGTGGCTGGAAGCCGATGTATAGTTGGGGTGGTGTGGAATAGCTTTTCACTTTTATCGGTTTGCATGGGTCGAGGGGGCTGATATAGGGATTCCAATATTTGTATTGAGTGAACAAAAAATCTCCCTTCTGTTTTGTGCATTATAAAAATATATGTAGGGGGTGGCCCTGCTACTACAAAAAGTTCAATTAGTCTCTCTTTTATGCGGATTTTTCTTCCCATTTGTGGTGCAAGCCAGTAAAATTGGTCGAGGAGTAGTTGCAACATATTTTCGAAAAGTAAGTAAAAAGGAAAACAGGCAGTTGCACGTTGGTTTATTGATGTACCGGAATCGTCACGGACATTGTGATTGTCGGAACGGGAGGGAGTAGATGAGGAAATGGACAAGAACGTTGCTGGCTGGTGCAGGCATATACGCGGCATACTCGATGTTGGCGACGGCTGTTATACGCCAGCAGCCATTTGTCGAGAAACGCTTTACAGGAAAGGGGATTGCCCTCACATTCGATGACGGGCCCCATCCGGTTTATACGCCGCAATTGCTGGATCTATTGAAGCGCTATGACATCAAGGCCACCTTTTTCGTCGTTGGGAGCAAAGTGGAGAAGTATCCATATATTATAAAGCGGATGCATGAGGAGGGGCATTCCATCGGCATCCACCATTACGAGCATACATCGAATTGGGTGTTGACACCAAGCCGGCTGCACAGGCAGCTGGAGCAGACCGCACAGGCCATTTTGCGCTGCACAGGTAGGCGACCTGTCCTTTACCGTCCACCTTGGGGGCATTTTAATATGGCCACACCCTTGATTGCCAATAGTTATCGAACGGTCTTATGGTCTCATATTTTTGGAGATTGGAAGGTTGAACGGGCCAGAGTGCTTTATGAGGACTTACATAATGCCGTAGAGGACGGAGCGGTCTTTTTATTGCATGACTGCGGGAAGACACTGGGGGCAGACGAGGAGGCGCCAAAATTTATGCTTGAAAACCTAGCGCGCTTTTTAGCGGATTGCCACGAACGAAATGTGTCGTTTGTGCTGCTAGAAGGAACGTCTAATGGATGAGTTGATCAGGCAGTTGGAATTGTACGGCTATGGGATGATCATCCTCTCGCTGTTTTTCGGCATCGTCGGTGTACCCGCACCAGAGGAGTCGATGATGTTCCTTGTCGGTATACTGGCCGGCTACGACAGGCTGGAGCCTTTTTGGGCTCTGGTGTGCACGATGCTCGGGGTCTATATCGGGATGATGGTGGCGTATGGCCTCGGCAGAAGGGTAGGGGAGCCGATTCTTCAGCGCTTCGGGAAGTATATAGGGTTGAATGAGGAGAATTGGAGACGTGTAAGCAAGGGATATAACAGGAATGCGTTTCGTACAATCGTGCTGGGGCTTTACATTCCAGGCGTCCGGCAGCTCAGCCCCTATTTTGCAGGGATGGCAAAGGTGCCGTTTCGCCGGTATTGCTTCTATGCTGCCTGCGGGACGGTGCTATGGACGATACCGTTTACACTCGCGGGCTATTATTTGGGGGCGGCTTTCCATATTGATCCGATGTATGCGCCGTATATCGGTATAGTCTTCTTCATACTGTTTGTTGTTTATGTGCTATGGAAAAAGGGGAAAGCGGGTAGAAATAAGCGACGCGCTACTTAGTGGGAAAGAGAGGTGGCTACAATGAGGAAAGCGCTGTTTTTACCGTTCTTAACGATGCAAACGGGCCATCATCAGGTAGCGGATGCTTTAATGGCATTTGTTGATCGACATATTGAAGGAGTAGAAGTCAAAAAGGTAGATTTATTGCATTACGCCAATCCTACGATTGAGAAAATCATTTCCCAAAGCTATCTGAAATGGATCAGCTACGCACCGGGTATATTCAACCACGTCTACAGCAGAATCTATGACCAGCCCGCTGATGTACAGCCGAACTTCAAAGTATATGAGCTTTTATTGAAATATTTGCAGGGACTGTTGAAAGAAGAGCAGCCGGACGTCATTTTCTGTACACATAGTGTGCCGTCATACTTGTTGAATGTGCTGAAAAAACGGAATGAGTGCGATATACCGGTCGTAAACGTCTACACCGATTTTTTTGTGAGCAAATTATGGGGGAAGGAACTGATCGATTATCATTTCCTACCGATGGAGGAAATGAAGGAGACGTTGGCATGCTACCAGATTGATCCATCACGCATGCTGGTGACGGGCATTCCCATCCATGAAGAACTCATGCAGACGGACATTGTATTCAATAAAGGGAAAAATGTACTCATTGCCGGTGGAAACTGCGGACTCATCGACAATCATTTCCTGTCTGGACAATTGAAACGGGAAAAAAGCTTCAATTTCTATGTGCTATGTGGAAACAATGAGAAGCTCTATCACAAAATTCAGCATTGGCAGTTGCCGAATGTCGTGCCGCTGCGCTATATCTCCTCCCGTACAGAAATGAATGCACTGTATGACCGGATGGATGCAATCGTCACAAAGCCTGGCGGGGTGACGGTAAGCGAGGCGCTGCGCAAAAAACTGCCGATTTTTGTGCATTCCATTTTGCCTGGCCAGGAGGAGCGGAACTTTTCCTACTTGATGAATCGGGGCCTTGCCTTTTCACTAAATCAGACTATGCCGCTACAGGAACAGCTCGAGCGGGTCCTGCTGGATGAACGGGCGATGCAGCAGTATAAACAGTCGGTCAACCTGTACCACGAGGAACTGGCCATCAAGACCGCGGAGGACTTCATTGAGGTGATGCGCTCCCTTCTTTATGAAAGCCATATGCAAACCTTCAGGGCCGTGTGATGAAGGAAAATTCTCCATCTTTCTTTCTTTGTAAAGTCTGTTAGAATAAATAGGACTTAGGAAAGAAGAATGGTGGATAGAGAATGAAGACGTTTAAAAAGGTTTATATAGAGATTACAAGCGTATGTAATCTGGCCTGCAGCTTTTGCCCGCCGACGCAGCGAGCAAAGGGACTGATCAAGGTAGAGCAGTTCGAGCGGGTGCTGGACCAGATACGGCCGCATACAAAGTACATTTATCTCCATGTAAAAGGAGAGCCGCTGCTGCATCCCCGCATTGACCAACTGCTGGATGCGGCTCATGAGCGTGGCTTCAAGGTCAATATTACGACGAATGGTACGCTGATCAAGAAACAGCGTGAGAAACTGCTGGGCAAGCCGGCGCTTCGTCAAATGAATTTCTCCCTACATAGTTTCGACGGGCATGAAGGTTCTGAAAACAGGGAGAAATATTTAGGTGACATTCTGGAATTCGTGCGTGATGCACGCGAGCATAATGTCATCTTCTCCTATCGACTATGGAACCTGCAACGTGATGGCCAGACGGATATAGACCGTCGTAAAAATGCCGAGACGCTGGACATTCTGGAGCAGGAGTACGGACTGGACTTCAAGATTGAGGAGCGGGTGGAGCCAGGCAAAGGTGTGAAGATTGCGCCGAACATCTACCTGAATCAGGATCATGAATTCAAATGGCCGAGCCTGCTGGAACCGGAATATAAGGGGAAGGGCTTCTGCCATGCGTTGCGCAGCCAGGCCGCCGTGCTGGTAGATGGAACCGTCGTCCCCTGCTGTCTGGACGGCGAGGGGGTCATCCGCTTGGGGAACATCAATGAGCAGCCGTTCTCCGAAATCGTGGAAGGGGAACGGGCAACCAATCTGGTTGAAGGCTTTTCCCGTCGTGAAGCGGTGGAGGAGCTGTGCCGTAAATGCGGCTACCGCCAGAAGTTTGGATGATGATCCGCCCCCAATCGTAAAAATTAGGGAAGCAACCTTTCCTATCCTATATAAAAAGAACGCCAGTAGCCGTCCAGAGTCGGGAATCACGACTTTGGACGGCTGTTTATTTTTAAGGGTGAAGAGAAGCGCCTGTTTGGGCTGTCATCCTCTGCATCCATCGCCTCCTGTGCGCAGGGCTATCGATAGAGCCCTCTCGTATACAGCGCAACAATTGTTTTTGCCGTATGGGCAACGTCTGCATGCTCCTGTTTAACGAGGGTGAAAAGCATGTGCTCATTCAAATGGAACCAGCTGTCCGCAATAAGGGCGGCGTCGAGCCGTTTCGCCAATCCGGCCTGCTGGACGTATTCGATATCCTTCCTGATTCCTTTTACAAAATGCTCCCGGACAGTCCTCCATTTCTCCTCGACGATGGGAGAATGCCGGATTGCCTCCTCGATGATGATAAATGCCTCCCGGTGCTCATAAGCTGCCAGCAGGAAGGCCTCCGTCTGCTTTTCAATCTTCTCTACAGCTTCATCTGCTGATGCAGGGACGAAGGGATTTTCTGCGACTTCCAACATCTTTTGGACATATGTATCAATCACCTCGCAGAAGAGCGTATCCTTATTCGGGAAATACACATAGACCGTACCGTATCCGACATCCGCCTCTGCGATGATATCCTTCATTGTGCAATGCTGAAATCCTTTCATAGAAAACATTTTGCGTGCCGCATCCACTAGTTTTCCGCGTGTCGTTTGGGCCTTGCGCCGCGTGTGTTTCATTTCATGCACCCCCTTCATCAAGAATCCTAAAAGGAAATTGACATGATGTCAATGACACGGTATCATTTATTTTGAAAATACTGAAAATTAAAGGAGGCCCGGCCAACATGGATAAGGAGATGGCAATCCAACTGGATGAGCAGGACCCATTAAAAGTGTACAGAGATGAATTTTATGTGAAGGAAGGGCATTATTATCTAGATGGAAATTCCCTTGGCCTGCTGTCGAAGCGGGCGGAAAAAAAGGTGCTGGCTTTACTTGAATCGTGGAAGGAATATGGGATTGACGGCTGGACGGAAGGTGGGCATCCATGGTACTACCTGTCGGAAAAGCTGGGGGAAATGTGCGCCCCTCTAATAGGTGCCAAGCCGGAGGAAGTGATAGTAACCGGTTCGACGACGACAAACCTCCATCAGCTGCTCGCGACATTCTACAAGCCGGAAGGAGAACGGACGAGGATTCTGGCAGATGAATTGAATTTTCCAACCGACCTGTATGCCATTACAAGCCATCTTGCCATTCATGGCTATGATGCCTCCTATATGAAGCTGGTAAAAAGTGAAGACGGCCATTTATTAAAAGAAGAGGCGATTATCGAAGCGATGACGGAAGACGTGGCACTCGTCATTTTGCCGGGGGTACTGTACCGGAGCGGCCAGGTGCTCGATCTGGAGAAGATTACAAAGGCCGCCCATGCACGGGGAATCCTTGTAGGGTTCGATTTATGCCATTCCATCGGTTCGGTCCCCCACAGGCTCCATGACATCGGTGCCGATTTTGCATTCTGGTGCAATTACAAGCATTTGAATGGCGGACCGGGCTCTGTTGCAGGCATCTTCGTGCATCAAAATCATTTCGGCACAAAACCGGGGCTTGCCGGCTGGTTTGGATCTGACAAGGAGAAGCAATTTGATCTTGAGGTGGAAATGAAGCCTGCCCATACAGCGGGTGCTTACCAGATCGGTACGCCTCATATACTGAGTCTGGCACCGATTTACGGATCGCTGGAGATGTTCCAGGAGGCTGGAATTGAAGCAATCCGTGAAAAGTCCCTGCGATTGACGCAGTTTTTCATGGAGCTGATCGAGCAGGAGCTGGATGCGTTCGACTTCTCATTGGGCAGCCCCAAGGATCATACACGAGGGGGGCACATCTACCTCGTACACGAGGAGGCGGCGCGTATCTGCAAGGCGCTGAAGGAAGCGGGGGTGACGCCGGATTTCCGAGCGCCGAACGGCATCCGGCTGGCGCCGGTAGCACTCTATAACTCTTTTATGGACGTGTGGGAGACGGTCCAAATCCTAAAGGACATTATGGAAAAAGAATCATATAAAAAGTTTGAAAACAAACGGGGTGTCGTGGCCTGAAAACGGTTGGCGACGATACGGCAAAGGGGGAGTTGCAATGTCTGAACGGTCCATTTCAAAACTAGGGGAGAAGGTCGAACAGGAAAAGGGCATCCATACGAACTTCAAGGACGACATGACGTATGGGGAGTATTTGGCGCTCGAGCAAATCCTGGGGAGCCAGAACCGGCTGTCCAATCATCATGATGAGATGCTCTTCATCATCATCCATCAGGTGAGCGAGCTGTGGATGAAGCTCATCCTGCATGAGATGAAAGGTGCAATCGCCGCCATCGGGCAAGATGAGATGCAGCCTGCCTTTAAAATGCTGGCGCGCGTATCGAAAATCCAGACGCAGATCATCCAGGCCTGGGATGTGCTGGCGACGTTGACACCCGCCGAGTATCTGGAATTCAGGGATGATTTAGGAAAGGCGTCCGGCTTCCAATCATATCAGTACCGACTCATCGAATTTGCGCTTGGGTATAAATCTTCTCATATTTTAAAAATATACGAGAAAAATCCTTCCCTCTCCGCTATTCTTAAAGAAGCACATCAGGCACCGAGCATCTATGATGTGACGATACAAGCATTAGCGAGAGCAGGCTTGCCGATCAACCCGGAACTGCTGAGGCGTGATTTCAGCATCACATACGGCGGGGACGAAACGGTTGCAGCAGCCTGGAAGACTGTATACGAGAACGTGAATCAGTACTGGGACCTATACCAGCTTGGGGAAAAGCTTGTCGATATCGAGGATTGGCTCCAACAGTGGCGCTTCCGTCATATGAAGACTGTCGAGCGGATCATCGGATTCAAGGTCGGCACAGGCGGCTCATCAGGCGTCAATTATTTGCGCCAGGTACTGGATCATCGTTTCTTCCCGGAACTGTGGGATTTGCGTACAGTTTTGTAGAGAGTGGAGGTTTTTTGAGTGGAGAAGAGTAAAAGTCAGTGGTCAAGCAAGCTTGGGTTTGTCTTGGCATCAGCCGGCGCCGCAAT
>JAZUQF010000413.1:0-2755 GCA_045605545.1 Lysinibacillus sp. | reverse complement strand
GCAGCAAGTACCCATTATATATCGCAAGCAACGGACAGGTGAAGTATCTACGGGCCATTGTAGAGGTATATCAACTTGATCGCTTCATCGAGAATACATATAGCATCGAGCTGATTGAATCGGGCAACAAGTCGGAGCTGGTGCAACTGGTCAAGACTGAAAACGGCATGACAAGCGGCTTTGTTGTCGGCGATAGGGCGTCTGATATACGGGCGGCAAAGGACAATGGTTTGACTTCCATCGGCGTCCGCTTCGATTTCTCACAGGAAAGTGAATTGGAGCAGGCGGATTATGTAGTAGAATCGTTTGCTGAGCTGGTGGCGATTGTAAAATAAGAATAAGCCTCTATGGAAAAGATGCCTGTCAGCACGTGAGCGGATAGGCATCTTTTTTCGTGGGCATATATTTCGGCAAAAGGATGGTCTTGGAGCTTTTAGAAGAACATCGTAAAGCAATAAATGAAAGAACTTCCTATGCTCGGGACGTCTTGGAGGCATGGTGAATAAAAGGTTGTACGAAAAAGTTTTTGTTAAAATCTTCACAAAAACAAATGTGAATAGCAATTCAGATACTGAAAGTCCTATATGTAGGCATATATAATCAGTCGAATCATATACTAGAATTGTATCGATAGAGAAAATTATTATTTAAACGACAATATTAAATACATAAAGCAGAAAATAATTGAAAAATTGATGGAAAATTCGTAATTGATAGAATATATTGTATATAGAGATAGGTGACTATCTTGGTGGACAATTTCATAAAGGGGGTTTTGTATGGGGGCATTTGGGCTACTCCGATCAGAGCTTGCAAGACTAATCGGCAATAAGGCGCTGCTCTTTACACTGATTGGTGTTCTGCTGATACCGATTGTGTATGTAGCCGTGCTGTTGTCGGCGAAATGGGGACCGTATGACAACATGGATAATCTCCCGGTTGCCGTCGTCAATAATGACAAGGGGGCGGTGTCGGACGGGAATCCGATCCATGTCGGAGATGACCTGGTGGAGACACTGAAGGGCAGTCCCACACTGGGTTGGCACTTTGTTTCAAAGGAAGAGGCTGAAGCTGGGCTGGAGAAGAATGACTTCTACATGATCATCGAGATTCCAGAGGACTTTTCCCAGAAGGTCACGACGGTGTTGGATGCAGATCCTCAAACGCCGGAAATTCGCTACATTAAAAATGAAGGCATGAATTTCATGGCTTCCCAGGTGACAAACAGTGCCATCGAACGAATCAAGGAGCAGCTTGGTGACAAAATCACCGCTACGTTCGCTACGACGGTGTTCGGCAAATTCCCGGAAATCGCCGAAGGGTTTGTAGCTGGTGCTGACGGTTCGCAGCAGATTCTTGATGGGACAATCAGCTTATCGGAAGGATCGGAGCAGATTTTGACTTCCTTGACTGAAAAGGCGCCTGATATCGAGCGTCTGGCTACTGGTGCCAAACAGGCGGACACTGGCGCAGCGACTCTATTAAGTGCCGTTGACGGTGGGACAGGCGATATCAAGCGTCTGGCGGACGGCTCGGGGCAGCTTGCTCAAGGGGCAAATCAGATTGGTACAGGATCCTCGCAGCTTGAAACAGGTGCCAAATCACTCGGCGCCGGGGCAAGTCAGGTGCTGACAGGATTGAATGATTTAAAAGGTGGACAAAGCCAAGTGCTTGGCGGGCTGCAGCAGTTGCAGGGCGGGGCTCCGCAAGTATTGGAAGGCCTTACGTCTGCACAGACAGGCTCTGCTACACTTGTGACGGGTTTACAGACCGTACAGCAAGGCACAAGCGCTCTTGACACGAACCTGAACTCCATTGCAACCCAAGTAGGGACACTGAACAAATCGATTCCTACGCTGACAGGCGGCATCGACAGTCTAGGTACGGCAGCCGGCCAGCTGAACCAATTGGCCCAGGCGATTGCGAACGCAAACGGCCAACTGGCGCAGTCTCAGGAATTCCAGCAATTGTTACTGCTTGCGCAAGGCATGGATACGAACCTGCAAGGCATGAAGGAAAACGTATCTACGCTGCCACAGCAAGTGGAGACGCTATCGGGAGGTCTTACGCAATTAGCCGGGGTAGCAACACAAGTGAATGAAGGTGTGGGTGCTACTGTAGAGGGCAGCCAATCCTTGAACGAGGGGCTGGGCCAATTGGTAGCTGGCCAAACGTCACTTGTAACGGGTATCAATCAACTAGTAGGAGGGCAGCAGCAGGCAGTTGCCGGCGTTGACAAACTGGTAGCAGGTCAGCGGCAGGTGGCTGGGGGCGCGAATTCCCTTGCGGAAGGTGCGAGCAAATTAAATGCCGGAGCTTCCACATTTGTGAATGGTGCCAACCAAGTGGCTGCAGGTAATAAACAGCTGGTGACATCCTGGACGACTCTACGAAATGGAATTGCTGAATTGAAGTCGGGTACGGCGCAAATCAGCGATGGTAATGCTACAGTTGCCACTGGATGGAATACGCTGACAGATGGCATGACACAATTGAATGCTGGTACGATTCGTCTGCAAGACGGCAGTGAGGAGCTGGCGACAGCACTCGCAGGCGGTGCAGAGGAAGTGGGCGCGGTCCAGGTTTCAGAAGCGAACATCTCAATGTTTGCCAGCCCAGTACAATTAGTCGGGGAGAATGTCAACCAGTACAAGTATTATCGTGACTCGACTGCACCTTATATTTTATCGCTGGCATTATTCGTGAGTATGCTGATTTTATCATTCTTCATCGACTTTAAAGGGCCGGCGACAAG
>JAZUQF010000412.1:0-1605 GCA_045605545.1 Lysinibacillus sp. | reverse complement strand
AATCAATTTGAACCATCATCTGGAGCAGGCGGGCTGTGAGGTGGTCGAAACGGACCTCGGGGAATATATCCTGCAGCTGGATGACCACGAGCCCCCTTCCCACATCGTGACACCCGCCCTCCATAAAAACAAGGAGCAGATTCGGGACGTCTTCGCCGAAAAGAACGGCTACGCCCATTCTTCCATACCGGAGGAGCTCGCCCTGCATGCACGGCAGGTACTGCGCCAGCACTTCCTATCTGCAGACATCGGCATTACAGGGTGCAACTTCGCCGTCGCAGAAACTGGCTCGGTCTGCCTTGTCACCAATGAAGGGAACGCAGATCTTGTCACGGCCCTGCCGAAGACACAGATTTCCGTCATGGGGATGGAGCGTCTCGTCCCCACATTCGAAGAGATGGATGTGCTGGTGAGCCTCTTGACGCGCAGTGCGGTCGGGCAGAAGCTGACAAGCTACATCACCGTCCTCACCGGTGCACGCAAGGCACTCGAAGTCGACGGGCCGGAAGAATTCCATCTCGTCATCGTTGATAATGGGCGCTCCTCCATCCTCGGCACTGAGTTCGAGCCCATCCTGCAGTGCATCCGCTGTGCGGCCTGCATCAATGTCTGCCCGGTCTACCGGCAGATCGGCGGGCATTCATACGGCTCCATCTATTCAGGTCCGATCGGCGCAGTCCTCTCCCCCCTCCTCGGCGGGTACGACGACTACAAGGAATTGCCCTACGCCTCCACGCTTTGCGGGGCCTGTACGGATGTATGTCCGGTGAAGATTCCGCTCCACCAGCTGATGCACAAGCATCGGGAGGTCATCGTGGAAAGGGAGGGCCGTGCGCCCGTCAGCGAGGCGGCACTGATGAATGCATTCGGCTTCGGGACGGCTTCAAGCCCCCTTTACCGATTCGGTTCAAAAATGGCATCGCTCGTCATGAAGCCCTTCGGCAACGGGGACACCATCTCCAGCGGGCCAGGTCCCCTGAAGGCATGGACGGATATCCGCGACTTCCCCGCCCCGAAAAAGGAGCGCTTCCGTGACTGGTTCGAAAAACGTGAAAAGGATGGTGGCCATTCATGACCATTCAAAATAGGGAGAGCTTCCTTGCAGCAGTCGCTAGCCGTCTCGGGCGCCCTCCCTCGACCACAAAGCCGGCGAGCACGTGGCAATACGGCCCCCAGTCGGAGGTGTTGAAGGACCGGACGCAGGATGAGCTGATGCAGGTGCTCATCGAACAGTGTGCAAACATCCATACAACCGCCAAAACATGCACTATAGCAGAGCTTCCCGAAGTCCTGATGGAGGTGGTGGAGGGCTATGGCGGAGGGACAGTGGTCTACAGCAGGGACCCCCGGTTTGAAGAACTCGGGCTTTCCTCCCTGCTTGCCTCCAGTCCACCGATGCATGAATGGGATTATGAAAAGGGGGACGCCAATATCGAAATGGCTGAACAGGCCAATATCGGCATCGTAATAAGCGATATCACGCTCGCGGAATCCGGGACGATTGTGGTGCAGACCAGCCGAAATAATGGCCGGACGCTTTCATACCTGCCGTCCGGCTCGATTGCCATCGTTCCAAAGAGCACCATCGTCCCCCGCATGACCCAG
>JAZUQF010000411.1:0-7994 GCA_045605545.1 Lysinibacillus sp. | reverse complement strand
TGATAGTCCCATGAAAGCGATAACAAAACAAAAAATTCAAAACAGATAGGAAAAGGAGCATACATTTATGAATTGGCTTAAAAATTTAACTGTCCAAGTAGTCCTTGCCATCATCCTTGGTATCGTCGTGGGGGCAATCTGGCCAGAGTTCGGCGCAAGCTTGAAAATCCTAGCCGACATGTTCATTAAACTGATTAAAATGCTGATCGGACCAATCATCTTCCTGACAGTCGTCATCGGCATCGGCGGTATGGGCGACATGAAGAAGCTCGGAAAAATCGGCGGGAAGGCACTGTTATACTTCGAAATCGTATCGACAATTGCCCTGGCAATCGGTATCGGGGTAGCCGTATTAATCAATGCAGGGTCAGGAATCGATACGTCATCAGCTGCTGATGCGGATATCTCCAATTATACACAAGCGGCGGAAGAAAATTCTGAAGCAGGTCTAATGGGGTTCATCTACGGCATCATCCCTGAAAACTTTGTCGGCTCTTTAGCAAACGGCGACCTACTGCCGATTCTGTTCTCGGCAATCCTATTCGGGGTGGCGGCTGCAATGCTTGGCGAAAAATCCAAGCCAGTCATTACGTTCTTTGAGCAGGTATCTGAAATATTCTTTAAAATCGTCGGCATCGTCATGAAGGTTTCTCCAATTGGGGCTTTCGGTGCGATGGCTTACACAATCGGCAACTTCGGTTTAGGTTCTTTAAAATCATTGGGGCTGCTAATGGTTGCAGTATATTTAACGATGTTCTTATTTGTGGTAATCGTTCTAGGCTTGATTGCCCGTTACTTCGGTTTTAATATCCTAAAGTTCATCGGCTACATTAAAGATGAAATCTTCCTGGTAATCGGTACATCTTCTTCCGAATCCGCTTTACCATCAATGATGCGTAAATTGGAAGGCTTGGGCTGTTCAAAGCAGGTAGTGGGTCTTGTAGTACCAACTGGATATTCCTTCAACCTCGACGGTACCTCCATCTACTTATCGATGGCTGCCCTGTTCATCGCACAGGCATATGGTGTCGACTTGTCATGGCTTGAAATCATCACACTTCTCGGAGTATTGATGATTACCTCAAAAGGTGCTGCGGGAGTAACTGGTTCTGGCTTCATCACACTTGCGGCAACGCTTGCGGCATTCCCGATGGTGCCTGTTGAAGGAATTGCGCTTTTGATCGGTGTCGACCGCTTCATGTCTGAAGCACGCGCCGTTACAAACTTGATTGGTAACGGAGTAGCATGTGTCATTGTTTCTAAATCAGAGAAGGAATTCGAAGGGACAGAAGCAGCGACGGCAATCGCTACCAAATAATATGGAAACCAGCAGGCATATGGACCCTGCTGGTTTTTTATTTTGCCGCAGCAGCACCAGTCGATTTGTGCTACATCCACCTTCCTCACGCTGGCCATCAACAATTCATCTCCACCATTTTAATTGCCCTTCTTTGCCTGCTTTACATTTTTCTTTAGGGAACACTTGCAATGTTTCGTTCCGGGAAGTATGGTGAGAGTAGGCATACCTTGCTATACTTATTTTCATCATTTATTAACGGGGAGATTCTATGCAAATCAAGAAGCCAAAATATCAAATTATCGCCGAGGATATCGCAGCTAAAATTGTGGAAAAGAAATACGTTCCTGGTGAAAAGATTTATGCCCGCTCCATCATCGCCTCTCAATATGGCGTTTCCGCTGAAACGGCCAGAAGAGCCATTGCCATGCTGCAGGACCTCGAAATTGTGGAAGCGACGAAAGGTAGCGGTGTCATGATCACCTCCTATGAAAACGCGGTGAAGTTCGTACACCAAAATGAGGGCGTACAATCGATTCGGGAGCTTCAGCTTAATATCCAAGGTATACTCGAACAGCAGGAAGCAGAGATTGCAAACTTACATGTTCTCGTCAGTGAACTGGTAAATCGGACAAGCCGCTTTAAGGCCATCAACCCATTCATCCCCTATCAGCTTGAAATTACCGATGCCTGCCCTTACCTCGAAAAAACGATTAGCGAAATCAACTTTTGGCAGCATACGGGAGCGACCATTGTAGCAATCCGCAAAGGCAGCGATCTACTCTTATCCCCAGGCCCATACGCAACACTGCATCCTGGAAACATTCTTTACTTCATTGGGGACGATGAATGCCTCATCAAAGCACAACAGTTTTTAAAACTTTAAACATAATTAAAGTCTAAACAGCAGAATTTTCTGCTTCGTTTAGACTTTTTTCTATTTTTACCCATGATAAACTACCTGCATCATTTGACACAAGTAACAACCCTCTGTTAACATTGGGTTGTTACTTTTCTATATAACAAATAATAGATTAATTGGAAGTGAAAAAATGAAAGAGAAGATACGTGTGGAGCACGTAACGAAGATTTTCGGCCGCAATCAGCAAAAGGCGCTGAAGCTTGTAGGCCAGCAAAAAGGCAAGACTGACATTTTGAAAGAAACCGGCGCAACAGTAGGCGTGTATGATGCTAACTTCACTGTCAATGAAGGAGAAATTTTCGTCATCATGGGCTTATCCGGGAGTGGCAAATCCACATTGATCCGATTGTTGAACCGATTGATTACGCCGACAAGCGGAAACATCTATATAGACGATATTGATATTACGAAAGCGAAAAAGCCTGAACTGCAGACGATCCGCCGAAAAAAAATGAGTATGGTTTTTCAAAACTTCGCGCTATTCCCTCATCGTACCATCCTAAAAAACACCGAGTACGGACTTGAAATACGTGGCATGTCCAAGGAACAGCGAATGGAAAAAGCAGAGCAGGCCCTAAAAAATGCTGGCCTCCTTGCGTATAAGGACCAATATCCGCATCAATTATCCGGGGGTATGCAGCAGCGTGTGGGACTTGCCCGTGCACTTGCCAACGATCCTGAAATTCTCTTGATGGATGAAGCATTCTCCGCCCTCGATCCACTTATCCGCAAAGACATGCAAGATGAGCTATTGGAACTCCAGGCAAACGTGAAGAAGACCATCGTTTTCATCACCCATGATTTGAATGAGGCGCTGCGAATCGGCGACCGCATCGCCATCATGAAGGATGGTCAGATTATGCAGATTGGCACAGGAGAAGAGATTTTGACGAACCCTGCAAACCATTACATCCGCACATTCCTAGAGGATGTCGACCGCTCCAAGGTACTGACGGCCGAAAGCGCCATGGTACGTCCGATTACCCTCAATACGGAACATGACGGACCGAAAGTCGCGTTGCAACGGATGCGTGAGGAAGAAGTGAGCGTGCTGCTCGCTACAAACCGCCAAAAGGAATTCCTCGGCTACATTACAGCTGATGACGCATTGAAGGCTGCGAAGGATGGCGTTTCATCCATTACTTCCTATGTCCGCACAGATATGCCGACAGTAGAGCCTGCTACTTTATTGCAGGATTTATTATCTACAATGTCCGACAGTCCTACACCGATTGCGGTCGTCGAGAACCATCGCCTGCGGGGAATTTTAATCCGCGGTGTCGTACTTGAAGCGCTCTCTTCATCGGAGGAGGTGAAGATCAATGAGTAGTTTCCTAGATAATCTACCGCAGCTTCCTCTCGAATCCTGGGTAGAGGATGGCATGGATTGGGTGACGGATACATTCTCCGGCCTCTTCAAATTGGTACAAAACGGTGGAGAGGACGTAATGGACGGCATTACAGACGGCCTCTTAGCAATTCCACCTGTGCTGTTCATTCTGATTATAGCTGTTTTGGCATTCTTCGTTACGGGTAAGAAATTTGGGCTGGCTCTATTTTCGCTAGCAGGTCTGCTCTTCATCTACAACCAGGGTCTATGGGATGAATTGATGAATACCTTCACCTTGGTTCTGTTCTCCAGCATCATCGCCATCATCCTCGGAATTCCAATCGGGATTTTGATATCCAAGAATGCAACCGCCGAGAACATCGTCAAGCCAATCCTTGACTTCATGCAGACCATGCCAGGGTTCGTCTACCTGATTCCTGCCGTCGCTTTCTTCGGCATAGGCGTCGTACCGGGTGTATTTGCATCCGTCATCTTCGCCCTTCCTCCTACTGTACGTTTTACAAATCTAGGGATTCGCCAGGTACCGAAGGATTTGATTGAGGCTGCTGATTCTTATGGCAGTACAGGAGGTCAAAAATTGTTTAAAGTGGAGCTGCCGATTGCCAAGTCTACTATCATGGCCGGCATCAACCAGACCGTGCTGCTGTCGCTATCGATGGTGGTCATCGCCTCCATGATCGGAGCGCCAGGTCTTGGGCGCGAAGTCCTGTCTGCACTGCAGCGGGCTCAAGTCGGCAATGGTTTTGTCGCCGGTCTAAGTCTAGTAATCTTTGCAATTATTGTTGACCGATTGACACAAAGCTTTAATAAAGAAAAGAAATAGGAGTGATATTCATGTTCAAGAAATCAAAATATACATTAGGTACAGCCGCATTAGGGGCAGCACTCATTTTAGGCGCCTGCGGAGACGATGCTGAAAATAAGAATGAGAATGCAAATGAAACGGAGGACTTGGGGGACATCAACCTTGCCTATGTGGAATGGGATACCGAGGTAGCATCCACACATGTCGTCGGGAAAGTCCTAGAAGACATCGGCTATGATGTAACACTTACTCCACTGGATAATGCCATCATGTGGGAAGCCGTTTCATCTGGTGAAGCAGATGCAATGGTAGCCGGCTGGCTGCCTGGGACACATGGTGCACAATTCGATGAATACGGTGCTTCTATGGAACACTTGGGTGAGAATCTGAACGGGGCTAAAATCGGGCTTGTCGTCCCAACATACATGGATGTATCTTCAATTGCCGATTTAAGTGATGAAGCATCGGCCACTATTACAGGAATCGAACCGGGAGCAGGCATCATGAGTGCAACAGAAACAGCCTTGGAAACCTACCCGAACCTTGCAGATTGGGAGCTCCTCCCTTCATCTTCCGGTGCGATGACTGTGGCATTAAGCCAAGCAATTGCCAATGAAGAGGAAATTGTCATCACTGGCTGGTCTCCACACTGGAAGTTCTCCTCATATGATTTAAAATATTTGGATGATCCGGAAGGCGCATTTGGCGGTGAGGAATCCATCAATACATTCGCCCGTGAAGGTCTCAAAACGGATGCACCAGAAGCCCACAAAGTACTGGACGCCTTCTACTGGACGACTGAGGATGTCGAGGAAGTAATGCTTGCCATCAGCGAGGGAGCATCTCCTGAAGACGCTGCAGCACAATGGGTTGAAGAAAACCAAGATAAAGTAGATGAATGGACGAAGGATGTAAAATAACTCTACCTTCCGCGCCCTCTTTATCAATAGTAGAGTTCATATAAAAAATCAGGGGATTTCTTTGAAATCCCCTGATTTTTTTGCCTCTTGAAAAGTAATCCCTGTCCTGTAAGCATTCATCCCAGCACTCCCCTTCTACCCGTAGCCACGAAATATCCGCTTCGATAAACAACTACTAATAAAGGGACGATAAAAAGGAAAAGGAACTTGATCATTAATATTAGTCCCTTTTCCTCTTTGTACAGTGAGATGATGCACTTGTAGTATATGCTCGACCTGCAAATATGCCGCTACCCACCATGCTCACTCCCAATACCGTGGTTCGATTTCTTCGTTGTTGTCGACCCAATAGCTTACCGGTTTGATTTCCTCCTCCGTTACGGAAAAGCCGTAATGCACGGTCGGCTCCGACTCGAATGTCACCTCAATGATATAAGGATTCATTGATTCATAGCCGTCCTCACGGTGAGGGACGGTCCAAATTGTCCATGCCTCATTCGGATACACTTCTTCTAGGTGAGCGTCGAGCATTTCCGCTTTTTCTCCGATTCGGTAGTCCGTATAATATGGCTGGACAAGGAAGAATGCAATGCTCACCAATGCATACACACCGGCCGCTATGAAACCGCCCTTCCTCCATTTTCCGCGGAGCAGAATGGCCAAAGATAGGATAAGGAATAGAGGGATTGCTGCTAAGCTATAAGATATAAGTTCATCCGGATGCACCCTGCCACCTCCATTCAAATACTATTCACACCTGATTATACAATATTTTCATAGTCCAAAGAATCTGTTGCACCTTTCTTCCCTTATTACGAGAAGAAAATCGGCCCTGTACATGTGATGACGTACGGGGCCGATTGAACGTTTATTTATGTTCTCCAATGGGGAAAGGAGCTCTATAGCCTGTCCTACCCTAGAAGAATAGATTTAGAATTACATAGAAGAGAGCCGCCATAAGAGCGGAAACCGGAATTGTAATAATCCAAGTCAGCACCATTTTTCGCGCAACGCCCCAACGTACACCTTTCACACGTTGTGCAGACCCTACGCCCATGATGGCTGAGGAGATGACGTGCGTCGTAGATACAGGTAGCGCAATCAATGTAGCACCGAAGATGACGGAAGCTGAGGAAAGGTCGGCGGCTGCACCATTGACAGGACGGATTTTCATAATTTTGCCGCCCACTGTTTTGATGATTTTATAGCCGCCTACCGATGTTCCAAGACCCATCGCCAAGGCACACGCAAACCGCACCCAATCCTGTACTTCGTCGCCGGACTGCATGCCTGCTGCAATCAGTGCCATCGTGATGATCCCCATCGCTTTCTGCGCATCATTCGTACCGTGCGTAAAAGCCTGCAGTGCAGCTGTACCGACCTGCAAGGTACGGAAGCCTTTATTTGTTTTATAAAGGGGCATGTTCTTGAATAAGAATTTGAAGAGCGTCATCATGCAGAAGCCTACCGCCAATGCGATGAATGGTGACAGAATCAGCGCCTGCAAAATCTTCAGGAAGCCCTCATAATTCAAAATACCAAAGCCGGCAGCACCAATCGCCGCACCCGCAATCGAACCAATCAATGTATGAGATGAACTAGAAGGAATCCCGTAATACCATGTAAGAAGGTTCCAAGTGATTGCAGAGCAGAGTGCCGCCAGAATGACGACCGAACCTGTAACGTCCCCCTCAAAAGCATTGAGGGCGAACGGGTCGACAATATCACTTGCGATTGCTTTTGCCACCCCTACGAATGTGAGTGCTCCGATAAAATTCATAATGGCTGCCATGAGGACAGCTACACGCGGCTTTAAAGCACGCGTCGATACGGATGTCGCAATTGCATTGGCCGTATCATGGAAACCATTGATGAAGTCGAATGCCAATGCAAAGATTACAACTAATATGGTAATGAGTAATATTGTATCCATTTTTAAGTCTCCTACTAATTAGGCGTTACGCATAATGATTGTTTCAATCGTGTTTGCGACATTTTGGCAGTGGTCAGCAATCTCTTCCAGCTGCTCATATAAATCCTTGAACTTAATTAGACGAATCGGGTCTTTTTCATTCAGGAACAATTGCTTGATGGATGAACGCAGTACTTCATCGCATTGACGTTCATAGTCTTTTACTAAAATGGCATGCTGGCGCATACCAACTAATTCCTTCTTATTTAGAAGCTCCATCGCTTTCACGATTTCGTCCGTAGATTTTGTAATGTAACCTAGGAAATCACGCATCGATTGATCGACTTCTGTAAATGAGAACATTTCGAAATGGGCGATGCACCCCTCCGTCCCATCAAGGATATCATCCATACGGATGGCAAGTGACAGGATATCCTCACGTTCAATCGGTGTCATGAATGATTTATTCAACATAACAATCAGTTCATGGATTAATTTGTCCCCAGCTGTTTCATATTCCTTCATTTTAATGCTGACTTCCTTCAGGTCCGTCACTGTAATGATGCGTGAATCGTTTGCATAGTGGACTGCCTCACGTACATTTTCAGCAATTTTATGAAGGGCTGAGAAGAAAGGATCTTGCTTTTTTGAACTAAACATGGAAGTGCCTCCGTCTGTAGAAAATTATTGTGAATTGCTTTTGACAACTTCAATCATCATAACAATATCTTAAAAGAAACGGTATTGTTTTCAAGGTTTCCAAAACAATCTTTACAATTATGTAACA
>JAZUQF010000410.1:0-3351 GCA_045605545.1 Lysinibacillus sp. | reverse complement strand
GGAGCGTCCCCTAGAAGAGATGCGGATGATGAAGCCGATCATCGAAACGCTCGTCCAGCTGACCATCCTCTACAGCGAGGCGTTCAAGGCGGCAAAGCTGGAGAAGGGGCTTGTGGACTTTTCGGATCTGGAGCACTATGCACTGGAGATTCTGACGGACGAGGAAGGAAGACCATCATCGGTGGCAAAGGACTTCCAGGAGCGCTTCCATGAAGTGCTTGTCGATGAGTACCAGGATGTCAACATGCTGCAGGAGACGATTCTCCAGCTGGTGAAGACGGGTGGCGCAGAGAATGGGAACATGTTCATGGTGGGAGATGTGAAGCAGTCGATATATGCGTTTCGACTTGCAGAGCCGCGCCTGTTCATGGACAAGTACAAAGCGTTCCAGCTGCCTGATGAAGCCGATGTCAAAACAGGTTTGAAAATCGACCTGAATGCCAACTTCCGTAGCCGCAAGGAAGTATTGAACAGCACGAACTATATATTCGAGCAGCTGATGGACGAGGCGGTCGGGGAAATCGACTACGATGAAAAGGCCGCCCTGAAGTTCAAGGCAAGCTATAATGAAAAGAATGTGCCAGTGGAACTGGTAGTGATGAACGGTGGAGATGCAACAGATGGGAGTGCTGCACTGGACGGGGAGGAAGTGGACCTGGAGGCGGAAGAGCTGGAAAGCCTCGAGAACTCCCAGCAGGAGGCGCGCTACATCATCGGCCGCATCCAGCAGCTGGTGGAGTCGGAATATCCGATATTCAACCCGAAGGACGGGACGACGCGCCCAATCCGCTACAGCGACATCGTCATCCTCATGCGCTCCATGACATGGGCGCCGGAGCTGTCCGAGGAGTTCAAGGCGGCGGGGATTCCGCTGTATGCCGAGTCCTCTAAAGGCTATTTCGATGCGTTGGAAGTCATGATCATGCTGAATCTGCTGCGGGTGATCGACAACCCTTATCAGGATATCCCGCTTGTATCGGTGTTGCGTGCACCGTTCATCGGACTGACGGAAAATGAGCTGGCGGAAATCCGGCTTGCAGAGCGCAATGTGCCGTTCTACCAGTCACTGAAGACCTATCTGGAGCAGGGGACGGGCACTCTCCATCCGGAGACGGTGCGGAAGCTCGAGAAATTCCTGGGCCAGCTCCGTCACTGGCGGGACAGTGCGCGCCGCGGTTCATTGGCCGACCTTGTCTGGGACATCTATTTGAAGACGAACTATTATGAGATGGTCGGGGCGATGGCAAACGGCAAGCAGCGGCAGGCCAATCTCCGTGCCCTGCATGACCGTGCCCTCGCGTACGAAAAGACGTCATTCCGCGGACTGTTCCGCTTCCTGCGCTTCATCGACCGGATGAAGTCGCGCGGGGATGATTTGGGAATCGCCAAATCAATCGGGGAAGCGGACAATGTTGTGCGCCTTGTGACCATCCACTCGTCGAAGGGCCTCGAGTTTCCGGTCGTATTCGTGGCGGGGCTCGGACGCCAGTTTAATATGATGGACTTCCACGGCTCCTACTTGTTCGACCAGGATTTCGGGATGGCGGTGAAGGCCGTCCATCCGCAGGACCGTGTCATGTACACATCCCTGCCGTATCTGGCGCTGAAAAGTAAACGGGTCGCCAAAATGAAGGCGGAGGAAATGCGCATTCTCTATGTCGCAATGACACGGGCGAAGGAAAAGCTCGTTCTGGTGGGCTCCCTGAAGGATTGGGACAACATGTTGAAAAAGTGGAGCGAGGTCCAGGAACTCCCCGAGGATGCTGTACTGCCGAACCATATCCGGGCGGGCGCGAAGACGTATCTCGATTGGATTGGCCCTGCCGTGGTAAGGCATGAAGACTTCAGGGCCCTGCAGGTGGAAGAGGAGGAAAGCGCTGAAATCATCACGGACTCCCTGTGGAAAATCGAGATTGTTCCAAGCAGCCGCTATGCGCAGAAGAAGCTTGATGATGAGGATGAAGCGGACGAGGCCATCGAGCGGGATGAAGTGGACGAGGCCCTTGTCAATGAACTGACGAAGCGCTTTACGACCGTGTACCCGTATCTGCAGGCAATCAAGAAGAAATCCAAGACATCCGTATCGGAAATCAAGCGTTACGAGGCGATGCAACGGGTCGAGGAGCAGGATCCGCCGTTCAATCTGCTGAAGCAGTCGAGCAAGGGGCTTGTCCGCCGGCCGATGTTCATCCAGGAAAAGAAGCTGACGAGCACGGAAAGAGGAACAGTCGTGCATACTGTGATGCAGCATGTGCCGCAGCATGGATTTGCCAGCCTTGAGCAGGCGAACGCCTTTCTGCAGAGCCTTGTCGAGCGTCAGCTGCTTCATCAGCGTGAGGCCGATGCCATCGATATGCAAGATGTAATGACATTCTTTACAACATCCATCGGCGAACGCTTCAAGCGTGCGACATACATGCTGCGTGAAGTGCCGTTTACGATGAGCCGCAAGGACCGGGAAGGCGATGCGCAGATTATCCAGGGGATCATCGACTGCCTATTTAGGGATGAGGATGGACGCTGGGTGCTGCTTGATTATAAGACCGACCGGATCCGGCCGCCATTCGACCAGGAACCTGCGTTGACGAAGGAGATGCAGGACCGCTACGGCATGCAGCTGGCCATTTACGAGGAAGCGATTCATGTCATTAATCAAATACAAGTCGACGAGCGAATCCTCTATCTATACGATATTGGAAAAGAGCTTGTGATGTAGGAGGATGTGCCGGCTGGGCACATCCTTCAAAGTGAAGACAAAATACCTCGAGTGTTTTACCGCTCGAGGTATTTTGTCGTTTTCTAAAGCAGTCGCATGCAATTTTCTAGTGGATTTCTTTGTAGGATTCGTTTTGGCGATATAGGCCTTTATCGGGTAGGTTCCCATGTCAAAATGGCGAATTTTTTAATTCATGGCCGCATAAGCATCGATTGCATAGGCACTTTTTTATGTCTCTTAGAATAGCAGGGAATTTAGAAGTAAAGTTTTTGTAGTAGTCGATATAAGTCAATTGGAGTGAAAGGCGCGGAGAGTGTAGCTGTCGGCTACGCCTTTCGCTACAGAGCAAAGCTTCCTACGGGAACAGCAAATTTATTTGCGACGAAAGCGAAGCGGCAGGAGCACCGAGCCGAAGCACCCGGACTGAGCGACAAAGGAATAAAGGCTAAGAGCGCCACGTCCTGTGGCAACGCCTTTATGACCAACATCGTGTTGGCCTGAGGAGGCTGAGGCCATGCCCGTGGAAAGCGAGCCGGCTGTAGCGGAAAGCCACTTCCATAAGAACATACTTACATTAAAAGGGAAGAAGAGCTTGGGAGACAATTTTAAATTTCTGTGAGTTTGTCTACATCCTT
>JAZUQF010000409.1:0-2005 GCA_045605545.1 Lysinibacillus sp. | reverse complement strand
TAGTAATCGTTTTATGCTGAAAAATACTCTATAAATAAGTAATGGACATGAATCGGTCTGATAGATCTCTTCCAGCTCATATTAGGCAACACCTCAATTCCTTTGTGGATTGGGGTTTTTTAATTTGTGATAGTAATCCAGGTAATTCTTGAACATACCTGTTCCTCGTTGATATCCCATCCCTACAATACTTTCCGCATACAACGGCCTTCTGGGGAAATTGGTGCAATACGGACATGGAAATGGAGTTGCTACAAGGAAGTTTACGTTAGGGTGTCAGAAACTAATTTAAATATAAATGCAATACATTCCTATTCAAACGAGCATCCTGCCCCCTCCCTATTACACAACCATGTCTGCATTAACTTGAAAATAGTAGGGCTAACAGGGCAGTCATAAGCCTATCTATTTAATTTTCTAAAAATTCTACAAATTACAAAACGATAAGTTTATGATAGTTGTATGCAAGAGAATTAGTCGGACAAGGAGGCAATATTGATGAAATTAACAGTCGAACAAATGCTAGTTAGCAAAGGTATTACTCCAAAAGAAGAGCATCTGGAAATCCTGGAGGCACGTTGGAAGGAAATGAGCGAGCTACGGGGGAATCTGGATGGAATCAAGCTTGATGACGCGGATATTGCGTTGAAAAATATTGCAGGGGGTGACCATCATGAGTAATTTACATTTGAAATCGGTTGAGGAATTGGCGCCATTACTTGAATCGAAGCAGTTGTCGCCTGTAGAGCTGACAAAGGAAATTTTAGAGTTTGCGCATCAAAGCCAGGGGGCGATTAATGCCTATATTGACTTCTATGACGAGGAAGCGATGAAGGAGGCTGAAAAAGCCGAGGCTGAGATTGCAAGTGGTAACTATAAGGGCATGTATCACGGAATCCCCTTGGCGCTGAAGGACAATTTATATTTCAAAGATAAAACGACGACGATGGCATCAAAAATCCATCAAGACTTCAAGTCGGATGCAGATGCGACGGTTGTAGAAAAATTACGAGAGGCCGGCGTTATTTTTACCGGGAAGCTCAGCATGCATGAATATGCGTGGGGCATTACGAACAACAACCCGCATTACGGACCGGTGCGCAATCCATGGGATACAACGAAGATGCCAGGGGGCTCAAGCGGCGGTTCTGGTGCTGCCGTAGCGGCAGGTGCGAGTGTTGCATCACTCGGAACGGATACGGCAGGCTCCATTCGCATTCCATCTTCTGCTTGCGGCATCGTCGGTTTGAAGCCTACGCATGGCCGCGTCAGTAAGTTTGGCTGCTTCCCGCTGGCATGGACCCTTGACCATATCGGACCGATGACGAAGACCGTAAAGGATGCGGCTGCGATGCTGGAGATCATTTCAGGCTTCGACCACCGGGATCCTACGTGTGTGGATCGCCCGGTTGACCAATACGCAGGGTACTTAACAGGCGACGTGAAGGATTTGGTGATTGGGGTGAATGAAGACTACTTCTTCAAGCAGGTCGACCACGATGTGGACAATGCCGTTCGAAAAGCGATTGATCTGTTGGTGAGTAGCGGTGCGAAGGTGGAGGTAGTAAAAATTCCATCGCTTCAATATGCCGAGTGGGCGGAGCTTGTCACGTCCTTGTCGGAAGCATCCGCCATCCATCATTCCAATTTAAAAACAAGACCAGAGGATTATGGAAACGACATCCGCCTGCTGTTTGAATTAGGCGAGCTGCCATCCGCTGTCGATTACCTGCAGGCCCAGCAGGTACGAAGACAATTGAAGGCCGAGTTTACAGAGGTCTTGAAAAAGGTCGATGTATTAATTACGCCGACTTTGCCGGTCGTCGCCAATGACATTGGTGATGATACAGTCGACTTGAATGGCGAAAAAGTGGATTTGATCAATAATATCATCCGCTTCACTGGACCGAGCAACCTGACAGGGCTTCCTGCATTGACCGTTCCGTGCGGCTTCAAAGGAAAGCTGCCAATTGGTCTGCAGATCATTGGACCAGCCTTCGGGGAG
>JAZUQF010000408.1:0-2929 GCA_045605545.1 Lysinibacillus sp. | reverse complement strand
AAAATCTTCTACGAACCTTTTTTGGAAATAATATGTTACTATACATTAGGTTTTGAAATACGTAACTGAAACAAGGGGTATCAGATGACAAATAAAAAAGAGCTGAGCTTATTCAAATTAACTTGGCCTATTTTTCTAGAGTTGTTCTTATTCATGCTTATGGGGCTGGTCGATACGTTCATGCTGAGTTCGGTTTCGGATGACGCGGTGGCGGGTGTCGGCGCGGCCAATCAATATGTGCAGATTGCCATTTTGGTTTTGGGCGTCATCGGAACAGGAGCTTCTATTGTCATTTCACAATATATTGGATCGCATCGTCTACTCGATGTAACGAAACTGTCAGCATTATCCGTTACACTCAACCTGATCGTAGGGATTGTAGTGAGTGTTATATTCCTTATCTTTTCCGGCAGAATCTTATCTGCCATGAATCTGGAAGGTGAAGTCCTTGCCGCTGCAACGACTTATCTGCTATTTGTAGGAGGCTCGATCTTCTTCCAGGCAATCATCACTTCCGCCTCCTCCATCATCCGTGTACAAGGTTTGACGAAGCAGACGATGTATTTGGCGGCAGGGATGAACTTCCTGAATGCATTGTTCAACTACATCTTCATCTTCGGCAAGTTCGGCTTTCCGGAAATGGGTGTCGCAGGTGCAGGGCTTTCCTCCGTCATCAGCCGGGGCATCGCCGCAGTCGTTTTCTTCTGGCTGCTGTACCGCTCGCTGGAGATTAAAATCGAATATCGGTACTTCTATACATTTTCCAAAAACTATGTAAAGGAAATCATGAAAATCGGCATCCCGTCTGCCGTCGAGCAGATTCTATACCAGGCATGCCAGCTTGTATTCCTATACTATGTGACATATCTCGGCGCCGCATCGCTTGCAGCCCGCCAGTATGCCGTGAATATTTCGATGTTCACCTATCTGTTTGCGCTCGCCATCGGGACGGGGACAGCCATTTTGATTGGGCGCAGCGTCGGAGCCGGTGACAAGGATATCGCCTACAATCGGGCATGGTCGAGCGTCAAAAAGGCGATGTACCTGACTATCCCTACCGTCGCACTCATCACGATTTTCCGGGAACCGTTCATGCGGCTGTTCACGACGAATGAGGAAGTCATCGCCATCGGGGCTTCGGTCCTGCTGTACGGCATCGTGCTCGAAACAGGGCGCGCCATCAACCTGACATTCATCAACGCCCTGCGCGCAGCAGGCGATGCACGCTACCCTGTGAGAATCGGCTTCTTGACAATGGTATGTGTCAGCCTATCGCTCGGCTACCTGTTCGTCTTCATATTGGATATGGGGCTGGTCGGCATATGGCTTGCCATTGCGGCGGATGAATGGCTCCGTGCCATCTTCGTCCTCTTCCGCTGGCGAAGCCGCAAGTGGGAACGCTATTCAATCGTTTCATCAAACAACTAATAATCCTCTGGCCACCCCACATCATGCGGAGTGGCCATTTTCATCGCACAAGGTACGCCCGCCCATGTTCTTTTTCTCCTAGAAGGCCTCCGCTCCTTTTACCCGAAACCTCCCGATTTGCCATTAAATTCAGATAATTTATAGCTTTTTACAAATAGAATGCTATAATATAGACCAACGATAAATAAGTCCTTCGGGGTCGGGTGTAATTCCCAATCGGCGGTGATAGAGAAATCTTAAGCCCGCGAGCGTAACAGCAGGATTTGGTGCGAATCCAAAGCCGACAGTAACAGTCTGGATGGAAGAAGGAGCTGAAAAAGTCTTCATCGCAAGGCTTATTTAGTGACGCCTTTTACTCATGAGCCCCTTTTTTTACAAGGGGCTTATTTTTATTGGACCGTATTTGGTAACTGCTCACTCTTAATAAAAAATCTATTATTGGACTGCACATTCCACTACGGGTGGACGCTTTCCGCGGGCGAGGCCAAGCCTCCTCGTCGCTTCGCTCCTGTGGGGTCTCGGCTTTCTCGCTAATCCCGCTGGAGTCGCCACCCTTCATTCCATGTGCTTTTCTTCCTGATAAGGATGAGGTAGATTTTCAGGCTAAAAAAGCTGGTTAAAAGAGACAACAACTAAAATTTGCTGCCTTCCGGTAGATGTGGAATATAACGATTCTCCCTGTTCCTTACCATTTTAAGTGAATTGAGAGAAGATGGTTAATCCGTGTTGAATCATTTTAGTCCAAGCACCTGAGTAGTTACCACGTCTGTTGATTATTCAAACCTTGGTTGATGGAAAGCGTGATTATTAGATAAAGTCTCTATAAAAAAGGACACACCAGTGGATTGTAGCGAAAGCGGCGAGACTCCTACGGGAATCGCATGAGGTGAAGACCCCGCAGGAGGGAGGCACGAGCGACGAGGAGGCTGAAGCCATGCCCGTGGAAAGCGAGCCGGCTGTAGCGGAAGTCCACTTTCACCAGATTTCACTAACAGTAAAAGGTAAATCAACACGCGTGTTATTGAACGAATCAGTGTCTGTAGCTCTTTGCAGGCAGACACTGACATCCGCAATGCAAGAAACGGAAGTTCCATTCGAAAAGCGAGGTGAAGGAATGTTTACAGGAATTATCGAGGATGTAGGAAAGGTCCAGGCAATTACTCCCGGTCAGAACGCAATGGAGCTGACTGTTTTCTCCGACAAAATCCTTGAAGATGTCCATCTTGGGGACAGCATCGCGGTGAACGGCGTCTGCCTGACCGTCACCCGCTTTACAAAAAGGCATTTCACCGTCGATGTCATGCCTGAAACAATGAAGGCGACCAGCCTCCAATCCCTGCAGATTGGCGGGTTCGTGAATCTGGAAAGGGCCATGCCTGCAAACGGCCGGTTCGGGGGGCATTTCGTCTCCGGCCATGTGGACGGAACAGGCACCATCTTAAGGAAGCGCCCGATAGCAAACGCGGTGTACATCGATATCGCCATCAGTGAGGAGCTCAGC
>JAZUQF010000407.1:0-13306 GCA_045605545.1 Lysinibacillus sp. | reverse complement strand
CCTCATATCGCACCTCTTCACTTCCTACCCTCTTCTTCTTTCGGCTTTGCAAAAATCATACGCCCGGCGGATGTCTGAAGGACGCTTGTCACCGTCACGGCAATGGCCTGCCCGATATAGGCGCGTCCCCCCTCCACTACGATCATCGTGCCATCATCCAGATAGGCTACGCCCTGATTGTGCTCTTTTCCGTCTTTGATGACGACCACCTGCATATCCTCTCCGGGAATGACTACAGGCTTCACGGCGTTCGCCAGATCATTGATGTTCAGCACCTTCACCCGGTGAAGCTCACATACCTTATTCAGGTTGAAATCATTGGTCAGAATCTGTGCGCCCATCTGCTTGGCCAGACGCACCAGCTTCAGGTCCACCTCTGTAATATCCTCGAAATCCTCCTCCACAATCAGCACCTTCGACTGGCGCTCATCCTGCAGGCGCCTCAAAATATCCAGCCCGCGTCTTCCTCTTGTACGCTTTAGTGTATCCGACGAATCGGCAATATGCTGAAGCTCGGTCAAAACGAATTGAGGTACGACCAGTATACCTTCGATAAAGCCCGTTTCCGAGATGTCCGCTATGCGCCCATCGATGATGACGCTTGTATCGAGCAGCTTGTGGGGAAGCTTCGTCTCAGACTCTCCCTGCTTCTTCTTTGCGGTTGTGCCGGAACGTGTGAACATCTGCAATAGCTCATCACGCTTGTTGAAGCCGATCCGGAACCCCAAATAGCCCAGAACAATGGCAAGGATGACCGACAGCACCTCCGTGACCTCCGTAATGAGCGGCAGCTGGACGCCATTGATGGCAAAGCTGATGAGCGATGCTACGCTCAACCCGATGATTAGGCCGATCGTCCCAAACAGCAAGTCCCCCACCGGCAGCTTGAACAGCACTTCCTCCATCCAGGTAATCAGTCTGACAAAGTAGTCTGAAAGCGCAAAGGACAAAACGAACAATAGCAGTGCACCCAGTAATACGGAAACATAGGCATTATTGATCCACGGGTTGGATGATAAATGAATGAATTCGTATAATGGCGGTAAAAAGACAAGACCCAATGCCCCTCCGATGAATAAAAATGCAACTTGAATGATTCTTTTCAACATTTTTTTCACTACACCTCCTTTAGCTTATTATACATAATCGCCTCAATGATAGCGACGTTCAGCACCCGTCGGACCAACGATGGACACAAGTGCTTTTTTCCTCTGCATTATAATAAAAATCTGCTGTTTCACATTCTTTTTTGCTAAATTTACGATTCGCCTTTGTGCAAAATATTGTTGAATTAACGGTATATCCTTTCAATAATCCACCTGTTTCGGTAATTTGGAAACACTGTGTAGTTGAAAAGGAGTTATTGCGCTAAAATCAACTTATTCGAGAAAAACCCAACCATATTATAGGAGAAATATCCATGAAAGAAATCAAAGAAATCAAAGTGGCAACGGCAGATCCATCGGCACTGGGCCTTTTTGGACTTGCCATCGTCACACTTGTCGCATCCAGCCAGAAGCTCGGATGGACGGAAGGGCTGGGGCTTGTACTTCCCTGGGCCATCTTCCTCGGCGGAATTGCGCAGTTCTATGCCTCTATCCTGGATGCCAAGCACAGCAATACATTCGGTACGACGGCATTCGGTGCATACGGACTCTTCTGGATGGCCGTCGGGTTGGGATGGCTGGTACAGGCCGGCCTCTTCGGCGATAGCCTGGCAGCGGTCGATACACGGCAACTAGGCGTCGTCTATCTAGGATATCTGGCCTTCACTGTGTTCATGACCATCGGCGCCCTTGAGACGACGAAAGTGTTGTTCTTCATCTTTTTATTGATCGACTTCCTGTTCGTCGGCTTGGCCCTCAGCTCCCTCGGCATTATGGAGCATGGCATGCACCTGCTGGCCGCCTATGCGGAACTGGCTATCGGCATCCTGTCCTTGTACGGTGCAGGAGCTTCGGTGTTGAACAAGCATTTCGGCTTTGAATTCCTACCGCTCGGCAAGCCGTTTGGCATCATCAAGGAACGCAAGGCGAAAAAAACTGCCTCCCTGCGTACGAACTAATGCTATAAGGAATAGGAAAAGCCCGGCCTTTTTAAAGGACCGGGCTTTTCTCGTCTTCTTTATAAATCATTGAAGCAGGCACGCAGGCTCTCGGAAATCGTCTCCACCCCTACAACCTGGATGCCGGGCGGGAAATCCCACCCTCCCAGATTGGAGGCCGGGATGAACGCCCGTTTGAAGCCCAGCTTCGCCGCTTCCTGCACACGCTGTTCGATGCGACTCACACGCCGCACCTCCCCCGTCAAGCCCACCTCGCCGATGAAGCAGTCCGTCGCACGGACGGCCTGGTCCTTGAAGCTCGAGACGATGGATGTCAGGACAGCCAAGTCGATGGCCGGCTCGTCCAGCTTCACACCGCCTGCCACCTTGATGTACGCATCCTGCGCCTGCAGCAGCATTCCCATCCGCTTCTCCAGGACGGCCATCAGCAGCTGCACGCGGTTCTGGTCGACCCCCGTGGCCATACGCTTCGGATAATTGAAGCTCGTCGGTGTCACAAGCGACTGGATTTCCACCAGGATGGGCCGCGTCCCCTCCATCGAGGCGACGATCGTCGAACCCGGCGCCCCTTGAGAGCGCTCCTGCAGGAACATCTCCGAAGGGTTCAGCACTTCCTTCAGCCCGCCGTGGAGCATCTCGAAGATGGCAATTTCATTCGTCGAGCCGAAGCGGTTTTTCTGGCTGCGCAAAATCCGGTGGTTGTGATGGCGCTCCCCTTCAAAATACAGCACCGTATCCACCATATGCTCCAGGATGCGGGGACCTGCAATCTGCCCTTCCTTCGTCACGTGGCCAACAAGGAAGATGGCGATGTTTTTCGTCTTGGCGATGCGCATCAATTCCGCCGTACATTCCCGTACCTGCGACACACTTCCCGGTGCACTCGTCACTTCCGGATGGTGGACGGTCTGGATCGAATCGACGATGACGAACTTCGGCTGCACCTCTTCAATCGTCTGATTCAGAAACTCCATATTCGTCTCGGAATAGATGTACAGCTCCGGCGATTTGACGCCTAGACGCTCTGCACGCAGCTTCGTCTGGCGCACCGATTCCTCTCCTGAAATATACAGGACACGGTGCCCCTTGTTCGAAAGCAGGGCCGACACCTGCAGGAGCAGCGTCGACTTCCCGATTCCCGGGTCGCCTCCAATCAGGACGAGCGAGCCCTGCACGATGCCGCCGCCAAGCACCCTGTTCAGCTCGCCCATGTCCGTGGTGATGCGCGTCTCCTCCATCGTTTCCACCTGGATGAGCGGGGTGGCCTTCTGTGTTGTGGACGTGGAGTGCTGGAATGCCCCTCTAGGACCCTTCGAGACGATTTCGACCTCCTCGACCATCGTATTCCAGTTGCCGCACCCGGGACAGCGCCCCATCCATTTTGCCGATTCATAACCGCAGTCATTGCACATGAATTTCGTTTTCTTTTTTGCCATGTCGTTCCCCCAAATGTTTGTTCTTATTTTTATTGTACAGGAATTGAGGGCGATGTTCTAATACAATGGTGGAAAAGAATTTTCCAATGCCGCATGGCAAAAGGGCATCCGCGTTGATGGCGGATGCCCCTTCATTTCTTCTTATACCTCTGCCTGCTCTTCTACCTTCGCTTCTTCCCCGCGGACGATGAACTCGCCTTCCTTATAGTCGAAGACGACTTTTTGCCCCGTCAGCACGGTACCTTTCAGCAGTTCCTCCGATAGGCGGTCCTCCACATGCTTTTGAAGTGCGCGGCGGATTGGACGGGCCCCGTATTGAGGATCGTACCCTTCCTGTGCAATTTTCTCAAGCGCCGCTTCTGTCAGCTCAAGCTCGATATTTTGCTCTCTCAGACGTTTTGTCAGTGTATTCGCCATGAAGGAAACGATCTCTTTCAAATGGTCCTTCTCCAGTGAGTGGAATACAATCATTTCATCGATACGGTTCAGGAACTCCGGACGGAACGCCTTTTTCAGCTCTTCTAGCATCGTTCCCTTCATATCCTTGTATTTCGTATCCGTATCACCTACGCTGAAGCCGAGGTTCTTTTGATACTTCAGGGCATCGGCGCCGACGTTGGACGTCATGATGACGACCGTATTGCGGAAGTCGACTACGCGGCCCTTCGAATCAGTCAGGCGTCCGTCATCAAGCACTTGCAACAGGATGTTGAATACATCCGGATGCGCCTTTTCAATCTCATCGAGAAGAACGACGGAATACGGCTTGCGGCGTACTTTCTCCGTCAGCTGGCCGCCTTCCTCGAACCCTACATAGCCTGGAGGTGCTCCGACTAGACGTGAAGTCGCATGCTTCTCCATGTATTCGGACATGTCGATGCGGATCATCGCATCCTCATCCCCGAACATCGACTCGGCAAGCGCGCGGGCAAGCTCCGTTTTACCGACACCAGTAGGTCCCAGGAAGATGAATGAACCGATTGGACGCTTCGGATCCTTAAGTCCTGCACGTGCACGGCGTATTGCCCGGGAAATGGCCTCTACCGCTTCGCCTTGACCGACTACGCGTTTATGAAGATGCTCTTCCAGGTTCAGAAGCTTCGAGGACTCTTCTTGGGCGATTTTCGAAACAGGGATTCCAGTCCACATCGAAACAACTGCTGCAATATCGTCCACTGTTACCTCGGACTCCTCTTTGCCCTGCTTCTCTTTCCATTCCTTCTTCGTCTGCTCCAGCTCTTCCTTCAGCTTTTGCTCTGTGTCACGAAGTCCTGCCGCCTTTTCAAACTCCTGGCTTTGGACAGCCGCATTCTTCTCATGACGGATGTTCTCCAGCTTGTTTTCAAGCTCCTTTAGATTCGGCGGAACCGTGAAGGAACGGAGGCGTACTTTCGAGCCCGCCTCATCAATCAGGTCGATTGCTTTATCTGGCAGGAAGCGGTCCGAAATGTAGCGGTCTGATAGCTTCGCTGCTGCATCTACTGCTTCATCCGTTATTTTCACACGGTGATGGGCCTCGTAGCGGTCGCGCAGACCCTTGATGATCAGGATCGTTTCGTCGATTGTCGGCTCGTCGACCTGAATCGGTTGGAAACGGCGCTCTAATGCAGCATCCTTTTCAATATATTTACGGTACTCATCCAACGTCGTGGCACCGATGCATTGCAGTTCGCCACGTGCCAGCGAAGGCTTCAGGATGTTCGACGCATCGATCGCCCCTTCCGCTCCACCTGCACCAATCAATGTATGAAGCTCGTCGATGAACAGGATGATGTTGCCCGCCTGGCGGATTTCGTCCATCACCTTTTTCAAGCGGTCCTCGAACTCGCCGCGGTATTTCGTACCTGCTACCACCGTACCCATATCGAGCGTCATGACGCGTTTGTCACGCAGCGTCTCCGGCACTTCATTGTTGACGATCTGCTGTGCCAGGCCTTCTGCAATCGCTGTTTTACCAACACCCGGCTCCCCGATCAGGACAGGGTTGTTTTTTGTACGGCGCGATAATACTTCTACCACACGCGTGATTTCTTTTGAACGGCCGATGACAGGGTCGAGTGAACCTTCACGCGCCACTGCTGTCAGGTCGCGGGCCAGGCTGTCTAGCGTCGGTGTGTTCACCGCCTGGCTCTGCTGCTGGCCGCCTGGCGAGTTGGCATCATTATTGCCTAGTAGCAGTAGGACCTGCTGGCGCGCCTTGTTCAGGCTGACGCCTGTATTCGCCAATACGCGGGCGGCAACGCCTTCCCCTTCACGAATCAAGGCGAGCAGAATATGCTCCGTTCCAATATAGGAGTGGCCGAGCTTGCGCGATTCATCCACCGACAGTTCGATTACCTTTTTGGCTCTTGGCGTGTAGTGGACGATCGGGCCGACGTTTTCCGTTCCTTTGCCGACCAGTTCTTCAATGCCTGATTCAATCATCTGCGGGCTGATATCAATCGCTTCCAATGCCTTCGCCGCGATGCCGCCTCCCTCACGGATGAGACCAAGTAAAATATGCTCCGTCCCGATCGACTCGTGTTTCCAGCGGATTGCTTCTTCCTGCGCCAATTGAAGTACCTTTTGTGCACGTTGAGTAAATCGATTAAACATCATACAAATCCTCTCCTTTTCCCCTCATTGTAGGTTCGTTCTGTTCCTGCGTTTGTATTTTTTCCTGAAGGAGCTTCGCACGGAAAATATCCCGCTCAGCCGCTTGAAGTGTTGTACCGGCATATTGCTGTATGAAGCCCGGCTGGATGAGCAGCATGCATTCATTCAGCCGGTTCAACGGAATATCTGGAATCATCTGCAAATCGACTGCCAGACGGACATTCGACAGGCAGGATGCCGCTTCTTCGCTCGTCAATATGCGGGCGTACTTCAAGGTGCCGAGGGAGCGATACAAACGGTCTTCCAGAGCGATCGGGGCACGGGCGAACAGCTGCTTGCGCGCCTGCCGCTCTTTCTCGATCACCTGTTCCACTACGCTTTGCAATTCATCCAAAATCTCTTGTTCGGACTTCCCAAGTGTAATCTGATTGGATATTTGGTATATATTGCCTAAGTTTTCACTTCCTTCTCCATATATACCCCTTACCACCATTCCTAATCTTGCCATCGTCTGAATTAATACATTCATCTTCTTGGTCATGGTCAGGGCCGGCAGATGCATCATGACGGAGGCACGGAGACCTGTGCCGACATTCGTCGGGCAGCTTGTCAAAAAACCTAGTTGTTCATCATATGCATACATCAGCTTTTCATCTAACTGCTGGTCCAGCTTGCTTGCCCTTGCATAGGTTTCATGCAACTGCAGACCAGCCGCTAAGCATTGTATACGGATATGGTCCTCTTCATTCACCATCACGCTGATGGATTCATCCTCCGTCAAAAAGACGGACGCCGTTTTTTCACGCTTTGCCAGGTGGGGGCTGATGAGATGCTTTTCTACAAGCACCTGCCGCTGTAATGCCGGCATTTCCTTCATGGGGAAGTAGGAGAATTCCGGCCCATTCTTTTGAACGGCCATCAGCACGCGCTGCACCGATTCATCCACAAGCTTCGCCTCTTCCTCTGAAAAGGTGATGGGGAAGCGGTATCCGTCCAAATTTCGGGCAAGCCGTATCCGCGTGCTCATGACGATGTCCGAATGGTGCTTGCTCGCTTCGATCCATGAAGGCGATGTATTTTTTAGAAAGTATTCAATATTCACGGCGAATCCACACCCCCAACGTTCAGCTTGCGTTCGATGGTACGGGCCTCGTCCCGGAGTCTCGCGGCGTCCTCGAACCGCTCTTCTGCAATCGCTTTTTGCAGTTGTGCACGAAGCGATTCCAACTGCTTTTGATAATATGCCGCATGGTCCTCCCCTGCCCGCGTCTTGCCGACATGCTTCACATCGGCCTGCAGACGCTCCAGCACGGGTGGGAGCTGTTCACGGAAGGTATCGTAGCATCTTGCACAGCCGAATTTGCCAACCTTTTGGAAATGCCGGTACGTAAAGCCGCATGAAGGACAGGCAGCGGGTTTTTTGTGCTGCGTCTCTTCCTTCACTTTATTATTCCACATCGGCAATCCAAACCAGTCCGACATCAATTGATGGATGGAGACGGGTTCATCCTGTACATCCAATTGGAATGGATGGAACTTGCCTGCGCACACTTCACAATAATGGTGCTCCTGCTTCGCTCCATTCTGCACCTGCGTTACGGTCACGGTCGCATGCCGCTGCTTGCAATGCTCGCAAATCATGACTCGTCACTCCTCTCGAATTTCAACGTCATCAGCATTGCTTTCAATACCCTTGCACGAACTTCATCCCGCAGAGGCAGTGGCAGCTGTAAAGTGGCTCGATCGATTGCCGCAAGCATGAGTTTTGCCTCCCGGTTCGACAGGACTTCCTCATCGATCAGTCGGTAGATGATATGCTCCGCCGCCGTCTGCGGTGCACTGGCATCTATTTGCCTTGCAACTTCATTAAACAGGGCGTCACGGGAATGGGATGCGACACGTAGAATGCGAATATAGCCGCCACCGCCGCGCTTGCTTTCCACCAGATAGCCCCGCTCTGCGGTAAATCGGGTATTGATTACGTAATTGATTTGGGAGGGCACACATTGAAACTTCTCCGCCAATTCGCTGCGTTTGATTTCAATAAGCCCTTTCTCATCTAATTCGATAATTTGTTTTAAATAACCTTCAATAATGTCCGAGATATTCCCCATGTTCGTCTTCACCCCAGTTCACTTACTGACTTTGACTATCTTTGACTATATTATAAAAACGTCAAAATCGTTTTGCAATTAAAAAGCCTAGTCTCCTGAAAAAAAGATGCTCCACCGTGCAGCGAGGGGATGGTGAAGGGCATTTTTCAGCAGCCGTTTGCCGTCCCTGGCCCACGGGAGGCTTTTTCATCGATGCTGTGGATCCAATGCTTTACTTTCCCCAATAATAAAAATCGGCAAAACCTTTATTACAAAGATTTTGCCGATTATTTGCCAAATTATACCCAACGACCAACAATTGGGTAATTCCAGTATGAATCATTGACCGCTTTCACGATTCCGATGATTGGTACCACCACCAGCATGATGCTGAAGATGATCAGGAACGGAATCCCAATCAGAATGAATGAGAAGAACGTCGAGACGGATATCAGCACCCACATGACAAATTGGAACAACAATGCCTGCACCGACAAACGCTTCACATGCTCATCCGAACTAATTAAAAAGAAAATGAGTGGGACAACTACCGGCGCAAAGAATGCGCTGGCGTGGATCAATACTTTCGACCATTTCTCTTGCATCTATTTTCGACCTGCCTTTCAATTTCACCCTATAGTACCTATACGGATGGACGCAGGAAGAGTTTCAAATTTCATAAAAATCTTTTCCTGCCTCTCGCCGCCCATACGGTAATCCACCTCTCCCATCCAACAAAAAAACGCCTTTATGACAAAGGCGAATACATTCAGTATGGACCCGTATCGTCGGGGTTATCCCCCGGCTGCGGGAAGAGGAAGTACGAAATGATGGCCGTGAAGATGCTTGCGCCTACCAGGATGAGGAATTTATGCAGGGAAGGCACTTCCGGATATCTGTTGAACAGCATGAATGTTGAAGCTACAGCCACTACTACGGTTAATGGAATGACGAATTTGAGGCGTTTTTTATGAAACTTCATCGCTAACTTCCTTTACTTTAATATATCTAGATTACCCTTCATTTTACCTTCTTCAGGGTCAAAATACAATAATTGCCCATTCCCAGCCGAGCTTGTGATTTGAATGAACCAGGAATAAATTACAATAAAATTCCACCAAAATGACCAAAAATGGTAAAATATATAGTGTAAGCTCAGTTATTTGGTCTTGTACATTTCAAACAGAGAGAATGGAGATTTTCCTATGTTCAACTTATTCACGAAGCCTCATGTAAAATCAAAAGCGGCATTTTTCAGCCCCGAGGAATACATTCAACAAGTAGACCTTGACCTGTCAGCCTACCCGGAGCTGAACAAACAACTGCAATTGCTCAATTTAACGAAGACCGATTTGGCTATTCTGAAACAGCTGCAGCCTTTAGCGGCGGAGGTCATTCCCCTCATGGTGGATGAATTCTATAAGGCCATCAGCCAGAGTCCCGTGCTTTTGGGAATTATCGAACGCTCCTCGCACATCGACAAATTGAAGGTGACGCTCCGGCAGCATTTATCGGATATCTTCAACAGCACCATCAATAACATCTATGTGGAGGACCGGAAAAGGATTGCCCATGCCCATGTCCGCATCGGCCTTCGATCCAAATGGTACCTGGCATCCTTCCAGTCCCTCATGACGACATTCATCGAGTTCATTCAGACATTGGACTTGTCGGCGGGCGAAGCCGCAAAAGCCATCAATGCCTTCTCGAAGGTCATCAACTTCGAACAGCAGCTCGTCATCGAGGCATACGAGCAGGAGGAGGAGCGTCTCCGGATCCAGGCGGAGGAGCTGAAGCACAGCCTGGTCAATACCATCCAAAGTACAGCAGAAGAGCTGTATGCCATCAGCATGGAGACCACTTCCTCCTTGGAGGCGGTTTCCGCCCAGACGGACGAAATCGCCTCCGCTACTCACCAGGGGCTTGACCTGGTTGCCGAAACGGAAGACAAATCGAATGCAGGCAAGGAGCATCTGGCCTCGCAGACAGATTTGATGAATACCGTACTTGAGCGAGTGGATGGACTGGAGGTTTCGATGGCCCAGCTGCGCATCTCGTCCCAGAAGATTTCAGAGATCGTCGGGCTCGTGACCGGCATCGCCGACCAGACGAACCTGCTCGCACTGAATGCATCGATTGAAGCCGCCCGCGCCGGGGAACACGGAAAGGGCTTTGCCGTGGTGGCCGAGGAGGTGCGCAAACTGGCGGAAGAGACAAAAAACGCCGTGAAGAATGTATCCATCCTCATCCAGGAAACTGAAAGCAACATCATCGGCATGGCGGACTCGGTGAACAGCGTGGACGCGCAGGTGAAAATCAGCGTGGATACCCAGCAGGCGCTGACTGCATCATTCACCGCCATTGCCGAAGCGGTGTCCGGCATCCGTACGCAATACATGAGCACCTCTCGGGAGATTGGGACAATCTCCCGGCTGATTACGGAATTGTCGGATGGAGCAGGGCTTGTATCCTCTTCCTCCGACCGATTGATCAGCATCGTGCATGAGCTGTCGAAGGAATAAAAAAAGGCATGGTGAAGGGCGAAAAGCTCCTTCTCCATGCCTTTTCATATTATCCGTGCGCCAGTTCGCGCTTCTTTTTCCGGTGTTCGCGGCGGAGAGGGCCTGTTTCAAATAGGCGGCGCTCCGTTTCCGTCTCCGGATGGACGCCCACGACTTCCCGCGGCTTTCCTTCTTCATCGATTGCCACCATTGTGACGAAGGATTCGGTCGTCAGCCGCTCCGCTCCCGACTTCAAATCCCGGCAGATAACGCGTACATAGACCTCCATGGACGTACGGCCCGTATATGTCACCATCGACTCAAGCTCCAGCACGTCCCCTGCATAGGCCGAGGAGACAAAGTCCACCGAATCGATCGAGGCGGTGACGACCTCCCCTTTTGAATGCTTCATTGCCGCTAAAGCAGCAATTTCATCGATATATCGCAATACCTGGCCACCGAAGATCGACTTGTGATGGTTTGTATCGGATGGCATGATCAAACGTGTCTGATGTGTACGTGAAGAACTCATCGGCACAGTATTCCCCATAACGCTGCACTCCCTCAAAGATGATGGTACTACTGTAACACCCGAAAAACCCTCTTTTCAATTATTTTGCGAAAATAATAACCGCCTGCACATCAGATGATTAAAAGGTCGTTTTCATCGTAATGAACTTCAAATGCGTCATTTCTTCCAATGCATATTTGATGCCTTCTTTTCCATAACCGCTCATCTTCACGCCGCCATACGGCATGTGGTCCACCCGGAATGTAGGGATGTCATTGATGATGACCGCTCCTGCCTCCAGTTCATCGGCGGCGCGCATCGCATCGGTCAATACATTCGTGTAGATGCCTACATTCAGGCCAAGCTCCGTATCGTTGGCAAGGGCAATCGCCTCATCCAATGTTTCATATGGAACAATTGATACAATTGGTGCAAATGTTTCCTCACATACAATCTTCATATCCGCCGTCACATGCGTCATGACTGTCGGGGAAAGCGTACGTTCCGTGAATTCCCCTCCTGCAGCGATGATAGCCCCTTTCGCCTTTGCATCCTCAATCCATGATTTGATGCGCCCTACTTCATCAGGATGAATCATGGCGCTTACATCCGTGTCCTTGTCCATCGGGTCGCCTACACGCAGCCTTTTCGTCTCGGCCACGAACTGCTCAACGAACTCATCGTAAATGGATTGATGCACATAGATGCGCTGCAGCGAGATGCACAACTGGCCGGCAAAGTTGAATGCCCCACCGACGGCACGCGGAATCATCTTCTCAATCGGCGTGGAAGGCTCCACAATGACGGCCGCGTTCGAGCCAAGCTCCAGCGTGATTCTGCGCAGGCCGACTTTTTCCTTCATTTTCAAACCTACGGCGCCGCTTCCGGTGAACGTCACCTTCTTGACAAGCGGGTGTGTCGTCAGAATATCGCCAAGCTCCCCGCCCGAGCCAGTCACAATCTGCAGGCATCCGTCCGGAAGGCCTGCCTCCTTGAAGATTTCCGCCATCACGAGGGAACTGAGCGGTGTTTGTGTAGCTGGCTTTAGCACGACCGTATTCCCTGCTGCAATGGCAGGACCGACTTTATGCGCTACCAGATTGAACGGAAAGTTGAACGGTGTGATGGCACTGCCAACACCCAGTGGCACACGTTTTGTATAACCCAAGCGGTCCGTCACGCCAGGCGCTGCATCCATCGGTACGGTCTCACCTGTCGACTGCTTTGTCGCCTCCGCTGAAAATTGATATGTGGCGATTGTGCGGTCAATCTCGACAAGACCGGCCGATATTGGCTTCGCCGCTTCTTTTGCCAGAATTTCTACCAGCTCCTGTTTGCGTGCCCGCATAATATTCACGACATTATATAGAATCTCCGCCCGGTCATAGGCCGTCATCTTCTTGAACGTCTGGAATGCCGTATGAGCGCCCTCAATGGCACGTTCCACGTCCTGCACGCTCGCCTTCGCTACCTTCGCAATCACTTCCCCGCTATAGGGTGAAGCCAAATCATATGTTCTTTCTGCCGACTCCCACTGTCCATTAATCCATAATTTTGTCTCCTGCATAAAAGACACCTCCACTAAAAATTCAAATCGACACCTAATAAATCCGATAGGCCGTCTGGAATACCTGAAGGGAAAGAGAGAAAGAAATCACCCATCTCAAGTATCTCTTCCCAGTGTATAGCGCTTGTCGTATCAATTGCTTCCTGTATCTCTGCATGATTCCGCACGAGCTTTTGAATGGCCACAATCAATGCCAGCTCCTTCACCCTCCGTAGCACCGTCGTCTCCCGGAGAAGCCCTTCCAACAATGCGACCTCCCCGACAACCTGTAAATCGGCGGCACTCAACGCAAGGATACCAATAAACGGATAATGAAGCTTCTTAATATGTATACCCTTATTCTCCAGTTCTATTTTAAGCTGTGTGACATATTCGGCAAGCTCCATATGAAAATGAATATCATACATAGTTAAAATCTGTGTAAGCGTTTGAAGTGAGTCGCCAGCCTTAAATCCCCTCTTCCGCAGGGCTTCAAAATAGTCATTCATCGTCCTTGCATGCAGGGGGATGTTCTCATCACCTCTTGCCGTTACAAGTA
>JAZUQF010000406.1:0-3656 GCA_045605545.1 Lysinibacillus sp. | reverse complement strand
AACTCCTTGGCTCACAGAACGACATGGCTACGATCCGACTTAGTAGGATTCTTCGACCGCAACCCGGCACTTGATGTGCCACGTTTGAACAAAGCAAGTGCTTGCAGTGTGTCCAATACACAATCCTCTTCCGGATGCTCGCACTAATCGGCATAATTCCAAGATAAGCATTTACAGAAACGCTACGTTACTAGCGTTTCTCTTTTTATAAAACTAAATATGAGGGGAGTTGCAATTCATGGCTAATTTAAAACGTAACTTAGGGTTTTGGCGTGCTTATGCAACGGCAACAGGATTGGTAGTTGCTGGATCTACAATGGTATCACTCGGTAATGGTTTTGGTACAATCGGCCCAGCGTTTATTGTTGCAGCATTTATCGCTATGATTATTAGTATTTTGATTGCACTTTCCTATGCAGAGCTATCTTCTATCTTACCGGGTACAGGTATGATTGGAGATTACACTTCTGTAGCGATGGGGCGCTTTTTAGCAATTATAGCTGTACTTGGTGGTTACTTAGTGTTAACAGTTGCGGTCGGGCCACTTGAAACCATGACGGCAAGTGTAGCAATAGAATTTTTATTCCCTGGTGTGAATACGTTAGTCGTTGCTTTAGTACTGCTGCTGATTTTTTTAGTGATAAACCTAATAGGCGTGGAGATTTTTGGTTCAATTCAATTGGCGGTTGTTCTACTTTTAATGCTAGGAACAGCAGGACTAGGTGTATTTGGAATGGTAGATATTGGTACCATGAATCCTTCCGTTGTTTCAGAATTCAATCCATTTGGATGGTCGACTGTGTTCCAGGCATTAGCGATGGGGCTATGGCTATTTATTGGGATCGAGTATGTGATTCCGTTGGGTGATGAAGTGAAGCAGCCGGAAAAAACCATTCCAAAGGCAATGATTTGTGGGCTGTTAACAATCTTTGTTGTAGATATGTTATTCGGTTTTGCATTGACTCGCCATATGGACCTGGATGCATTAAGTGCTTCTGCTACACCGCAAATTGAGGGTGCAATTGCTATTTTCGGTAACGTAGGTGGAGTAATGATGTCTGTATTAACAATCCTTGCAGCTATTAGTACGATTAATGCGAGTTTCGCTGCAGTCCCGCGTATGTTTTATGGATTAGCACGCCAAGGATTGCTGCCAAAAGCGTTTAAGTACATCCACCCTAAGTTTAGAACACCGTCATTTGGCATTGTTTTCGTATTTTTATTATTTAGCTTACCCCTCTTTGTATTAGAGTCTACCATTACGGTATTTACAACTTTGTTATTATCTGCAAGTGTGACTTGGTTAATCACATACATCATTGCACAAATAAACGTATTAATTTTACGTAGACGTTATCCAAATAGTAAACGACCGTTTAAAGCGCCGTTTACACCTGTTACCCAAATCATCGGGATTGCTTTTTGTGTGTATATGATTGTAACCATTCATCCGGATCCGGCAATGAAAGGCACAATCTATATCATCGCATTTTCATTATTGCTTTGCATTGCAACGTACGCATTTGTTTGGTTGAAGTATAAAAAGTTACCGTTATTCACACCGGTTGCTTTAGAAGATATGCGTCAATTAAAAGTCAATCCAGAGGTACCAGCTGAAAATCTGAAACCAGAAGTGATTCATATAGCTACATCAGAAAAGGGTTGGTGAGACAATGGCGCAATTACTAGGTGAGGTGAAAATCAATCGATTTTTAGAGCACATTGTGGCTCAATTTGATATCGGTGAATTTGAGAAGGAAGCGTTTATGTATAAATTCCGCAATAGCGATGCTTTTTGTGCAATAGGTTATGAAAAGCAAAATAAATTATTTTCAAGAAATTATAACTTCACCATTATTATTGAAAAAACAATCCCGGCTTCAAATGCAGCGAAACAAGAAGTGAGCTATTCATTTCGAAAAAAATGTTGGGTGGGAAAAAGTCCAAACTGTTTATTAGAGGTAGCAAATAAGCAGTTTTCATTAGATTGGAATGTGGTCGACTTTGCATCTCTTACAATGAGCGAAGACCATTGTAAACGAACCTTAAAGATGACTATTTTACCTGGTAGCTACACGTCACTCATCTTTCCCCCTATGTGGCAAGGTATTACATTGTATTCGGAGGAAATCAAAGCTTTGCAATCGATCATTCATACAGTATCGAGCAGGCTAGACTGTAGCATTTAATAAGGAACGGAGGGAATGTATGATTGAAATTTTATGTTCAGGCATTATTATCATATTGGCTTTTTTGACAGGACAAGTTTTTAGAAAGCAATATAAGAATAATAGTATTGCAAACTGCTTGGCAATGTTGGTTGTCATGACAATGAGCACAGCTACTGGAATTATTATTGCTGTATGGGTACCGGATATGGTCCTGTCGACAATCATTTCAATAATCGTAAGTGCTGCATTGGTAATGGTGCTTACATACAAGCTTCCGATTAAGATTATAATCGAAAGTTCGACGATGTTGTTTATGGGTGCGATGATGGGTGCAATGCTTAGTCTAATGACTACAAATTACGAAGTGCTTAGTCTTGTATTTTTCACAGCTGTGTATATCGCAAGTACGATTATAGCAATCGGCCTGTGGAATAAAGAAGACTACCCTGTATTTAGAAAGGCTGTTCCTGCTCATTTCATGGGGGTGGCGGCAGTTGCGGTTTTCGTTCTAGTCGGCTCTACACTCGTTGCCTCGTTCGACACAGGTTCAAAAACGCAATCGGAAACAATAGTAGAGAACCATCATCATTAACAATACATCATCGAAGCGCGAAATCTATTCTCCGACTTAATTTACAGGAGGTGATTTTGCGCTTTTATGTACATCCGAATGTGCGAATACTATGGAAGATTACATAGACTCAGTGTAGGGCGTTTTTAACGATTGATAGTGTACGAAATGGAATTATAAAATCAACTTACATAAATAAATCATGAAACTTCAGATAAGAAAGTAGAATAGTCGAATAATTTGGAGTAAAATGGATTTGTAACAATTATTTGGAATGGAGGGTTTTTATTGAAGGGTCGTAAATTATTCATCACGGCAGGCGCCTTGACTGCCGGAATGGTGGCCGTTACTGGGGTATCGGCGAACACAGGTTTTACGGATGTAGCAGAATCCGATAGCCACTATGAAAATATCCTTGCCCTGCAGAAAGTGGGCGTCATCAACGGTTATCCGGACGGTACGTTCAAGCCGGGGAAGGCGGTCACTCGTGGACAAGCCGCGAAAATGCTGGTTGGCGCGTTTACATTGGAAAAAGGGCAGGCAGACTCTCCATTTACGGATGTAGCAGCATCCAATGAATATCATGAAGCGATCCAAACATTGGCGAGCCTTGAAATCATCAATGGCTATTCCGACGGCACTTTCAAGCCGAATGAACCGATTACACGCGGCCAGTTCGCGAAAATTTTAACGAAAATTCTAGATGTGGCAAGTGAAGGGACGACAAACTCTCCATTTACCGATGTAACTGCAGGCAATGAATATGCCGGGGCTATTGCGGCCCTATACGAAAATGGACTGACAACAGGTACTACGGCTATAACCTACAGTCCGAATGCCAATGTGACGCGTGGCCAGTTCGCGTCATTTGTCGTACGCAGTCTGGACTGGTGGGACAAAAATGCGGAAACACC
>JAZUQF010000405.1:0-3276 GCA_045605545.1 Lysinibacillus sp. | reverse complement strand
CACTAGCGTTTGGATTGATGATGCGGTAGTAGATGTCATGGGCGAATGATGACGAGATGGAAATCATTAATCCACCAGCTGTCGACAAGGCAGCAGCCATGGCACCGGCGGCTACGAGGCCGATGACGAACATGCCCAGGTTGGCGATTTCAGGAGTCGCCATGACGACGATGTCATTCGCTATGACCAGCTCATTCCATTGGAGAATGCCGTCCCCACTCTTATCGGCAATCTGCAGTTTCCCGGTATCGACCCAGGATTTCGTCCATGCAGGTAAATTGGCAATCTGGCTTCCTGCCACTTCCGTCATAAGGATGAAGCGGGCGAATGCAGCATAGGCCGGGGCGCTGAAGTATAAAAGACCAATGAAGACTAAAGCCCAGGCGCCGGACCAGCGAGCAGCCTTCATCGTCGATACCGTGTAGAAGCGGACAATGACGTGAGGAAGGCCGGCAGTACCGCACATCAGAGTGAACATGAGCGCTAGGAACTGCCATTTGGTTCCATTCGTAAACGGTGCGAAGTATTCCGAAATGCCGAGCTCCCGATCGAGTTCTCCCATCTTCGCGATGATTTCACCATAGGAAACCCAAGGCATCGGATTGCCTGTCAGTTGCAGGGACATGAAGATGACAGGCACCAGGTAGGCGATGATTAAAATGATGTACTGGGCTACCTGCGTCCATGTAATCCCTTTCATCCCACCGAATGCCGAATAGACTGCAATGAGCACCACGCCGATCATCGTCCCGACTTTTGCGTCGATTTCGAATAGGCGTCCGATGACCACCCCGGAGCCGGATAGCTGCCCGATGGAGTAGGTAAAGCTGATGATGATGGTACAGATGGCGGCCAGTACGAGCGCAGCCTTACTATTGAAGCGGTCACCGATGAACTCAGGTACCGTAAAGCGTCCAAATTTGCGTAGCTGCGGTGCCAGCAGGATGGCTAAAAATAAGTAACCGCCTGTCCACCCCATGATGTAGGCCAGGCCGTCGTACCCCAATAGCATGATCGTTCCGGCCATCCCGATGAAGGAAGCGGCGCTCATCCAGTCGGCGCCGATTGCCATCCCGTTGAAAATCGGCGGCACGCCCCGTCCAGCGACGTAGAATTCGGATGTCTGTTTTGCCGTATTGATGATGGCAATCCAGATATATAAAGCGAACGTGGCTAAAATGATGACCAGTGATACCAAGAATTGACTATCCATGCGTATCCCTCCCTATATCCTTGTCATGAAACTAGTGGTCCAGCGTTTTGCCGGAGCTGAGCTCTTCATTTCGCTTGTCGTCTATCCCGTATTTCTTATCGATCTTATCCCCGATGATGGCATTGGCGAACAACAGGATGATGAATGTCAGTAAAGCACCGATCGCGCCCATGAAGTAATGGAAAGGAAAGCCGAGAATCTCGATATCGGTCAGCGAATCGGCAAATGCAACGACGCCAAAGGAAACGATGAACCAGATGAAGAACATGATGAACATATACATATTTTTCTCACGGAAGTAGGCATCCGCCTTGCTTTTATCAATCTTTCGCACAAAAATCCCTCCTTATGAAATTTTCAACTGTCGGTCATTTGATAAGTAGACGTTGTAGTGTGCAGTCGTCCTCCCTTCAAAAAAGTGAATCGTATAATCACCCCTGCAGCTGCAGAAGGAATTATGAACATGAGGCAGTGGCATTGAATCAACGAAGACCAAAGATGAACTGAAGTGTTTCGCCCAATGGCAAGGGGACCATCACGATTTTGACCGCTATATAGATCAGCATGGCTGCAATGGGGACTGTGAGGTAGATGAACTTTTTGCGGACGAGCGCATAAATCAGTGAGGCGAGCGTAAGGGCGACGAAAACATAAAGCATGTGCATTCCTCCTATTATATTATTTTAAAATTTCGTCTGGAGTATGGAGCAGGCTGTATCTTGAGATGATGGTTGCTAAAAAGGGGCAGTTGACTGAAATTCCACTAAAAAAGAAACAAGCTGACTATCATCTGTTTAAAAATGTATGTCTTTAGTCCGTAAAATAAAACGGTTGCCCTGCGAAAACTTTTATCTAAATTTTCAGAAATAAATAGAAAAGCCTTATCTACGGGACGCATCATCCGTTCACATGGAGGAATATAGTTTACTATCATTGTAAAAACAGCGGAGGAAATCTGATGGTTCCAGAGAATGCCCCGAACCTTTTCGAAAAAGGTATAGATAGGATGGAACACCGAATCCGGTTTCCGGAGGCGGACGATTATTTGTATAAAAAAGCCTGACTTGAAGACGTGGATCATCTCTAGAAAAGTAATTATCTGGTATAATGGAGGGAACAGATGACCGGTAGGATTGTATTTACATACATCATCATTTCTTGGGAGGTGAAGTCTTACTTTCGCGAGTAAGACGGCTGATTGACCATACTGAAACTGACTGTTTTTACGGCATTGATTGCATTGACCGCCTTTTTTGTGGCGACGGAGTTTGCGATTGTCAAGGTAAGGCAATCGCGCATTGACCAGCTGATTGCGGAGGGGAACGTCCAGGCGACAGCCGCAAAGCGCGTCACCATGCATCTGGATGAATATTTATCTGCCTGCCAGCTCGGCATTACAGTGACGGCACTGGCTATCGGGATGGTCGGCGAGACTACATTCGAATTCATCCTGCATCCCTTCTTCGGCTGGCTTGGCCTGAGTACGGACTATGTCCAATGGTTTACGATTGCGGCGGCCTTCCTCATTGCGACGTTTCTGCATGTAGTGGTAGGAGAGCTCGCGCCGAAGACGATTGCCATCCAAAAGGCGGAGGCGGTCACGCTGGCATTTTCCCGGCCTCTCACGCTGTTCTACAAAATCCTCTACCCATTCATCTGGTTCCTGAACGGCTCTGCATGTCTACTTGTCGGAATTTTCGGAATGAAGCCGGCCAGTGAGCAAGAACTCTCACATTCGGAGGAGGAGCTGCGCCTATTGCTCGCGGAAAGCTATAAATCAGGGGAAATCAATGGCAATGAGCTGAAGTACGTCAACAACGTCTTCAAGTTCGATGATAAAATCGCTCGGGAAATCATGGTGCCACGTACCGAAATTGCCGGATTCGAAGTGGGTGCGACGTATCGGGAGGTGCTGACGCAGATATCGGAGGAGCGCTATACGAGGTATCCCATCTATGAAGGGGATCGCGACAACATCATCGGCTTCCTGAACATCAAGGACTTTCTGACGCAGGGACTGAGCAACCGCATCACGGCCGGCGACTTTTCGCTCCGGGATTTCT
>JAZUQF010000404.1:0-1615 GCA_045605545.1 Lysinibacillus sp. | reverse complement strand
AATACCCATAATCAGCGATATATAAACCTCTCATTCTATTCAAAATAAGCTTCGCCGGGTATGATGAGAGGAGAGGTGATGAAATGAAAACAGTTCTATGCATCGGCGAGCTATTGGTCGATTTCTTTTGTACAGAGGTGGATGTGACGCTGGTAGAAGGGGTGCACTATGAAAAACAGGCGGGCGGGGCCCCGGCGAATGTGTGCGCCGCCATCGCAAAATTGGGAGGCAAGGCGAAATTTTGCGGCAAAGTAGGAAATGATGCGTTCGGCGACTTTCTGGAACGGGCGCTTGCAGACAACGGAGTCGATACGTCGATGCTTGTCAGGGGACATGAGCCGACCACACTCGCTTTTGTATCGCGTACCGCGGATGGGGAACGGGATTTCCTATTCAACCGAGGTGCCGACGGGATGCTTGTCATGGAAGATATCGACATGGAAAGGCTGGATGCGGGCATCATCCATTTCGGCTCTGCTACTGCACTGCTTTCCGACCCTTTTCGTCATACGTACATGAACATGATGAAAATGATGAGGAGCCGTGGTTCCTTCATTTCCTTCGACCCGAATTTCCGTATGGATCTATGGAAAGGAAGAGAGGAGGAGTACCGCCGGCTTGTAGGGGAATGTGTAGAACTCGCGGACCTTGTGAAGATGAGCGAGGAGGAATTTGCCATGTACGGACAGCCCGTCCCAAGAGGAAAATGGTTTGCTGTGACGAAGGGCAAGCAGGGTACATGGATTTCAGACGGTGTGGAGGAGGCTCTCGTTCCAAGCATTCCGGTGCGGGCGGTCGATACGACGGGAGCAGGCGATGCATTCGTTGGTGCAATATTAAAGCAACTATCTGATTATCCGACGCTAAATAATAAAACCTTTCAGGATTTCAAGCAATTAACGAGGTTCAGTAACATCGTAGGAGCACTTGTCTGCACCAAGATTGGAGCCATGACAGCCCTGCCGGCGACCGAAGATGTGCTATCATATATGGAGAAATGAGTAAAGGAAGTGTTGCAACATGCAATTGGCAATCATATTAGGGGCGGCCATGGCCTTTTTGGCGGTCGCCTTTGGAGCGTTCGGTGCACATGCGCTGAAGGACAAGTTCAAGGAGCAGAAATACGCAGATAACTGGGAGACGGCCTGCCGCTATCTAATGTATCATGCACTTGGACTGATTCTGGTAGGTCTTCTCATACATAGTCTGGGACAATCAGGCGCGCTGACGGCTGCGGTTTGGTGCATGTTCATTGGTTCGCTGATTTTCTCAGGAAGCCTTTATGTGCTGTCCCTTACCGGCATCCGCAAGCTGGGGGCCATCACACCAATCGGCGGTCTGCTTCAGCTTGCCGCCTGGATATGCGTCATCATCGCCGTTTTGTAAAGGGGAAAAGGGATTGCCGGTAGCCTAGTCTACCAGGCAATCCCTTTTTTGCTGCTGGAGAAAACAGCGCAGCTAGTTATTATGCAGTGCAAACTATTTTGGGGCTGTCCGGAAAGTAGGAGCTTTCTGTGAAGCCCTGATTCTTAAACTATCATATAGAAGGGGGGAGTATTTTTTACGAAGCACCATCCTCATTGCCCAAACTACCCCTTAAAAGCTTTCCTGGCAT
>JAZUQF010000403.1:0-2088 GCA_045605545.1 Lysinibacillus sp. | reverse complement strand
CAGGTACCTGATGGATGCCGAATGTAGCGACTAAGCCGATTACGCCCGGAGTGATGCGTGTACCTTTCGTCACAAGGCACGATTTCTGCTTTATTTCGGCTCCCTTTTGTAGAATCCGCTCACCTGCCGGGATGGCCTGCTGAACCTTGATGTAGTTTCTTCCCTCTTTTTCATACGCTTCTACGTGCTCCAGCATGATGACGGCATTACAGGCGTTCGGCACTTCTGCACCCGTCATGATTCTTACCGCCTGATATTGTTGGACATCGGTTGTAAAGACGGAGCCGGCACCGATTTCGCCCACCACTTCAAATGCGGTTGGGCTCCCGTGATTCGTATCCTCCGCTCTTATGGCATAGCCGTCATACAGCGCCCGGTTGAATGCCGGTACATCCTGATTGGCGATGAGATCCTCCGCTAAAAAGCGGCCTGCACATGCCATCAGGCTGATTGTTTCAATCGGCTGCACCCAATCATCCGCCAGCACTTTTTGGATGGCTTCACCGATTGGAATGGCCTTTCTTTCCTGCAGCATATCGTTCCACCTCTATCCTATTAAACTGTAATACAATTTTTTAGCCTCCAGCACATCGTTTGTTCCGTGGATCAGCACACGCCCATCTGTAAAGAAGATGAAATGATGTGCCTCGAGTTGACAGGAAAGTAAAAAGGGATTGCGTTTCACCAGCCCGCGCTTTTTCAGCTTGCCTTCGAGGGAATCCCAATCCGCTTGCTGTAGCTGCTTTTGCCGAATCTGCACCGTATTTCTGCCGCATAGGACGGCTGCCTTCGTCTGTCCCTCATACTGCAAGTAGGGATACGTAGGATCTGTGCCGCATGACGAGCAATCTGTCCGCTTGGCATGGTGGACTCGGAAGGCGTAGTGCTGATTTTTCCATAGGTCCATCGATAAATATGTATTCCGCAGTGAGGATTCGTCCTCCACCAACAGCTTTAGACATTCACTCACCTGGTGTGAGGCCATGATTTGAATGATTGGACTGATGATGCCTTCGTTATCACACGTAGCACCCGTCACCGGTATCTGCTTTAGCAGGCATTGCAGGCAGGGAGTCTTCCCAGGGATAATTGTGAAGGTAGATCCGAAGCTTCCTGCACAGGCGGAAAAGATCATCGGGATATCATTTTTTTGCGCTAAATCATTCAAAATGAAGCGAATATCGAAGTTGTCCGTTGCATCCACGATGACATCTACGTTCTGGATGATTGGCTGCAGGGATTCCGGTGTTGCATCGAGCACGTGTGCTTCGATGTGGACGTCCTGATTGATTGCCTGCAGGCGTGTCTTGGCAGCAATCGCCTTCGGTAGAGCCTCCCTTGCATCGGCTTCGGTAAACAGGTGCTGGCGCTGCAGGTTGCTCCATTCCACGTAGTCACGGTCTATGATCGTCAGGCTGCCGATGCCCGAACGGACCAGCATTTCTGAGCTCGCACTCCCTAAGGCGCCGGCTCCGACAATCAACACATGCTTGCTTCGAATCATTTCCTGACCGGCCTTGCCGATAAACGAACACATCTCCTGCTTTACATAGCGCTCTTTCATACAGCATGCTCCTTTCTAGTGTTCTTTTGTGCGGGCAACCAGTAGCAATCCAAAAGAAATGAGGACAATCGACGCCACCCATAGCCAGGCAAGCGTCATGTCGCCGCGGTCGATGGCCATATAAATCGCGGTCGGCACCGTCTGGGTTATGCCCGGTATATTGCCCGCAAACATTAATGTCGCCCCAAACTCCCCCAGTGCCCGAGCACAGCTTAGGATGCTTCCCGCCACCAGCGCCCTTTTCGTCAAAGGCAGCGTCACACGCATCAGTACCTGCAGGCTGTTTGCCCCCAAATCCCTTGCTGCCTCCTCGAACTTTGATTGGACTCCCTGAAAGCCAGCCTTCGCCGTCTGAAACATCAGTGGAAAGGCGACGACCGTAGCGGCGATGACGGCGGCGTACCACGTGAACATAATCGAATGGCCGAACAGCCATTTCAGCCACGTGCCAATGATGCTCTGGTTGCCGAATATCACAATCAGCAGGAAGCCGATGACCGATGGGGGCAGCACAAGCGGCATCA
>JAZUQF010000402.1:0-2173 GCA_045605545.1 Lysinibacillus sp. | reverse complement strand
GTTATTTTAGGGGCATTTATCATGCATGGTTTAACGCCAGGACCTGCCCTGTTTACGAATAGCCCCGACTTTGTATGGGGGCTGATTGCTAGCATGTTCATCGGGAACGTCTTGCTATTAATTCTGAACGTTCCTTTAGTTGGAGTGTGGGCGAAAATTGCGATGATCCCGTATAAATTATTGTTCCCTATTATACTTATGGTGATTTTGGTTGGAACATACAGTTTGAATGGTAGTACTTGGGATGTTGGCCTGATGCTATTCTTTGGTCTAGTTGGTTATGCCATGAAAAAGCTGGATATCCCAATGTCTGCGATGATTGTTACATTTATCTTGGGGTCACAATTAGAATCTTCAATGTTGCAAGCTTTATCGATTTCAACAGAAGGTTTCCTGATCTTCTTTACACGTCCAATTTCAGGCGTAATTATGTTTATTGCACTTGCGGTATTTGCATTGAGCATCTACAGTGGTATCAAAAATAAACGTGGAAAATTAGCAGCCGATGTTGAAGTGTAATTTGAAGAAGGGTATGACAGCAGAATGAAGCGAGGAATCCAGGCAAGTTCGATGAATTGTCGGCTATATAGCAAAAGGTGGTGCCAGCTATATTGAATAGGCCGTACACACGGTATAAGTGACGTGCTAACAATGGGTGTGAACGCTTTAGCGGCGAGCATGGTGATTTCCTCAAAAGTAGCAGAAGGAATATTTATTAAGTATGAAGGAATTAATTTGCATAAAGCACGGACATCATGTTGCTGGTGACTCGTCAGTGGAAATGTTTTATATGAACTTCCCCGATTTTGGGGGGGTTTTTTATTTTGCAATCTTTTCAAGGTGTAATTAATTGTTCCTTTAAATTAAACGATACTTTCCGGGGAGATGGAAGTAAATCGCGTGAAATGGCGGAGTTAATTGAAATGGAAAGTGGAAGGGGCCTTGATCCGCTTGTCATATTTAAATTGTATGGCAAGGCTATAATACAGATATTGGAAATATACTAAATTTTGTGTTAAATTTTTAAATACAGAATATTCGAACTTATAAAGTTCGGTAGACAATAATCCACTTTTAGGAGGTTCTTATGAAAATTTTGGTGTTACTTAAGCAAACATTCGATACAGAAGAAGAAATTGTACTAGTGAATGGACAATTAAATGAGAACGGTGTCAAATTCGTCATTAACCCTTACGATGAGTTCGCTCTAGAAGAAGCGATTGCTATTAAAGAGAAATTCGGAGGAGAAGTAACCGCCGTAACCGTTGGACCAGAACGCGCGGAGGCAGCGCTGCGCACAGCATTAGCAGTTGGTGTTGACAAAGCAATCATTGTAGACGACGAATCACTTTTCGGCGATGAATATACAATCTCAAAAGTATTAGCTGCCGTTGTAAAGCAAGATACGTACGATATAGTTCTCGGTGGGCATATGGCTGTGGATGACGGAGCAGCACAAGTTGGTCCACGAGTAGCCGAGGAGTTGGATATTCCGCATATTTCGACGATTACGAAGTTGGAAATTGTCGACGGCAAAGTAAGAGTGGAAAAGGACGTGGAGGGCGATACAGAAATTATTGAAGTGGCGATGCCTGTATTAGTCACTGCGCAACAAGGATTAAATGAGCCTCGTTATCCTTCTCTTCCAGGAATCATGAAGGCAAAGAAAAAAACAATAGAGCGATTAACGGCAGTGGATTTAAAGATCGATGTGGCGGATATTGTTTCAAAAACAGAAGTAGTAGAACAATACTTGCCATCGAAAAAGGCTGCAGGAAAAGTACTTGCTGGAGAATTAAATCAGCAAATGTCGGAGCTAGTAGATTTACTGCGTAATGAAGCGAAAGTAGTATAAGGGATCGACGTTGACTATTTATGAAGGGAACGATAAGGATGAGCAAAAATGTATTAGTTGTTGTCGAAAGACGAGACGGAAGCTTAAGAAATGTTTCATTTGAAGTATTGAATGCTGCACAGCAAATGACAAACGGCGGCGAAGTAACAGCTGTTGTATTCGGAAAAGGAAATAGTGACGAAGCGCAGCAATTAGCACAGTACGGAGCAGACAACGTGTATATTGTAACGAATGAAGAACTTAATGAGTATTCAACAGACGCCTTTTCGCAAGCGCCTACAGAAGTCGTGCAAACAATAAAACCGGATGTGATTTTAG
>JAZUQF010000401.1:0-1671 GCA_045605545.1 Lysinibacillus sp. | reverse complement strand
TTTCATAAATGCGTACGGATAGCCTCCACGATCCCCAGTATAGTAATAGAAGAATAAGGGCGCTAAAAGAATACAACTGTAGCTCGGGCAAGCTAGTAATCCAATGGAGAAATTTTGCAGATTGCTCTTTGAATCCGTAAGTTACTATGTTATATAGAGAGATAGCAATAACATAGAAAACAACCACTCCAATTAGTAAATATTGCTGTTTGAATTTATAGGAGAACGGAAAGATGACTGCCTGCCAAACCAGTACAAGGCCAAACGCTTGCATTGCATTTTTCAAGGTGAATTGCATGTCTACACCACCTATTATTAAGTTGCCTAAGATAGTCAACCCTACGACTGCCACCGTGAAAGCAATTGCACCGATGTATTTCGAGGTGACAATCAGCTTTCGCGTATATGGCAGGGAATTCAGCAAAATATTGATATTATCTTTTTCATCAAAGTAAAAAGCATTCATGATAAACGATGCACTCGTCATAAACACCACTCCAACAAGTGGTATCTCCATCCAAAAATAGAATGCAATGATGGCTGAATAAAGAAGCATCATCCTCTTTTGAATAAAAATATCCTTCCATATAAGATGTACCATTTAAAAGCCCCCTTTTTTCGTATAGTACATAATATCTTCCAGTGTCGGCCTTTCCAGTACGACCATTTCCCCGAATAGACTCGCGGCACGCTCCTTGTTCATCGTCAATGCCTCAAAGCCCGATTTCGTCTTCTGGACGGCTACGAATTCCCGCTCGGTATCTGGATCCAGCAGGTCAAGCGGTCCCTTGACAATGGCATAGTCCTCCTCGATTTTGTAGAATTCCTTTGTAAACACATGCTCGCCGTTATTCAAAAAGATGATGTAGTCCGCGATACGGTCCAAATCAGTTGTAATATGGGTCGAAAAGAAAATCGTCTTATCCCCGTCCTGCATCAGTTCGTGGAGGATATTCAACAGCTCCCGGCGAAATACCGGATCAAGCCCGGAAGTCGGTTCATCCATGATAATCAGCTCTGCCTGATGGGAAAGCGCAATGGCCAGTGACGCCTTCATTTTCATCCCTTTTGAAAACGTCTTGATCTTTTTATTAAGCGGCAGCTCGAACTGCTCGACGTATCTGTTGAAAAGTGCATCGTCCCACTTTTGATAGGCAGGACGGATGATCTTCTTCATATCCTTCAATGGCAGGTCTTCATAGAATATATTTTCATCATAGACGAAGCCGATGCGCTCCTTGATGGCACGCTCATACGTCTCATGCGTCTGGCCGAAGACAGAAACAGTGCCGCTATCCTGTTTCAACAAGTTCATAATCAGCTTAATCGTTGTCGACTTCCCTGCCCCATTGCCTCCAATGAATCCTGTTACAAAGCCCTTTTTTACATCAATGGAAAGATTCTTCACCTGAAAGCCTTTACACGATTTATTGACGTTCCTTAATTCAATGACATTTTCCATCATTCATCCTCCGCATATAATAATGTGAGCATCTCCTTCAGCTCGGTTAGGCCGATGCCCATTTCCTTGCTGTTTTGGATTGCTTCCGACAGCTTTTCTTCGATGACCTTCATCTTCCTCTCCTTGATCATCTCCGTGTTCTGCTCGGAGACAAAGGATCCCTTCCCGACAATTGAATAGATGAATCCGTTCTTCTCCAGCTCTTCATA
>JAZUQF010000400.1:0-1510 GCA_045605545.1 Lysinibacillus sp. | reverse complement strand
GGCCATTCTATTAAGCAGGCGGCGGCACTTGTCCAGCAGGAGCCCATAGAACAGGAAGAAGTGCGGGAATTACCGACAGACCGTATTTTGTATTTCCTTTCCGCCTTAGAGGATGCTGGAAAGCTGGCCGATGACAGAAAGGTGCTTTCCCTTCTCGAACAGGCTCATCACCAGTTTGGAATCGAAGCAGCCATTCACCAGGTCGTCCTGCCCTTTTTACAAAGAATCGGAGAACTTTGGTGCGATAAGGAATGGGGAGAATGTCAGGAGGCCGTCAGCAGCCAGACGATTCGCGATTTTTTAGCGAATGTCCGCCGCCATTTCCATGTCCCGGAAAGTGCCCCTCTCGCTGTAGGCAGCTGTCTGCCGAACGAGCGCCATGAAATACCGATACAAATCCTGCTTGTTCAGTGCATGCTGCGCGGCTACCGTACGTTGATGTTAGGACCTGCACCAGCGCCGTCAGCCATCGAATCCACAGTACATCTTACAAATCCGGACATTGTACTATTAAGTGCAACAACAGACGCCGTGTGGGAAGATGGCGGGAAAGGCATCCTAGCAATCGATGCCTTTGCAAAGACCGTCCCGCATGTAAAGTTCTTCTTAGGGGGAGCAGGAGTAAAGACGAAAGTGAAAGAATTCAAACTGGAAGCCATCCAAGAGGCGCATTCAATAGGCGAAGTATTTTCACATAAAGCAAGGGCTTGAGAAAGATAAGTCTTCTACCCTTGCTTTTCCCATTTCACAATTCAATAACCGCCCCGTTTTTAAAACAGCTCGAATACAGAAACCCGTCCCTAGTGTATAGGTCTAGACAAGGGTTGCGCTTCACATTGCGCTATTTTTTCGGCACAAAAAAGCCACCCAACAATCGTCAGGTGGCCTTGAATATTATTTTCGCTGATGGTATTCCTTTTCAGTACCGTCTGCAAAGCGTACTTCTATTTCTATATCCTGATAATCCTCAGCCAAACCGAAGCCCTTAAGAACTTCTGCAATCACTTCATCATCCGAAGTTGACTGATCGAATGTGAATCCCTGAAGGATTGGCTCCAATCGGGCATAAGCGTCATCACCGTATAGTCTTTCACCCTTCACATCATCCTCGATTGATGCCTCTACACCTGACTGTTCATTTTCGTAATCAGCTTCAAAGCTCTCCGTCATTGAATAGTCCGCATCTACTGAGAAGTGTGTAAAATCGAATGTTGCATTGGCGTTTGATACTGCTTCGTTGTTTCCTGTATTGTTATTCGTATTCGTGCCGTTATTGTCATTTGTACCAGTTGCATTGCCATTTTGCTCAGTTGGCGCGTTCTCTGGTGCGTTCGTTACATTCTCCTTGTCATCGCCATTGCCGCATGCTGCCAATAAAAGCATGCTTAATGGGACTGCGAGCCACTTCGTTTTCTTCATCATCAAGTTCCACTCCTCTTTTGTCGATTACACTATCAAAATACCCTCTCTTCAAAAAATTATACCGTTTTAGAGTATTTTTTTGCTATCC
>JAZUQF010000399.1:0-3741 GCA_045605545.1 Lysinibacillus sp. | reverse complement strand
TGACTCCTGAGAGGTAGCAACGAATGCCTCAGGCCGTTCACAATAGCTGCGATAAGCGGCATCCTTCAACAATTCATCGATTTCCTGTCCTTGCCAATCTCCCAGAAATATTTCACGTAAGCGGCTATCTTGGATGATCGGCCTATTTGGAAACATGAGCTGGGCAGTGGCTACAGCACGGCCAAGATCGCTTGTATATACCACATCCGGATGCCAATCGACCTCAATTGCCTGCTGCTTCCCCAATTCCGTCAACGGTGAATCGAGCCATCCTTGGAGCATCCCTCGCTTGTTCCATTCCGTTTCGCCGTGCCGGTAGATTTTAATTGTTTTGTACATATTCCTTCAACACCCGCTTAAATATGTTCATTTGTCCAGACCCCTTCAATGCAACTCTAAACCATTGTCCATCCAGGCCTGTATAATTTTTTGTATGCCGGAGGACAACCCCCTTCATCATAAGAGAGGTGAAAAAGTGATCCGGGTCGTATTTGGTCGGCATTTTAAATAATAAAAAATTCGCCGAGCTGTGCGATACCTTGCATCCAAGCATATGTAAAAAGTTGTACAGGTCCTTTCTTGCTTCAGCGCTGCGGTGTCTCGCCTCCTGTACATACGACTGCTCTTCAAGACAAAGACACCCCAGTTGGATGGCAACACCGCTCACATTCCAATGCGGAAAATAGCCGGTCAACCGCTGTGCCTTCTGGCTGATCATGTAGCCAAGTCTTATCCCGGCCAGTGCATACATTTTCGTCATCGACCTCAGTACAATAAGATTCTCATGCTGGCTGACAAGAGGAATGACACTTTCTGTTTCATCCGTCCAATCCATGAATGCCTCGTCCACTACAATGGTGCAATCCACACCCTCCCCATACTGTAAAAGCTCCTCGATTTGCCGTTTCGTCGTTACTACACCCGTCGGATTATTCGGATTGCATAGATAGATGGCATCAAGTGCGGCCATTCGATCCTTTATTGTTTCACTTGAAAAACTATATGTACAAATATCGTCAACAAGTAGCGGCTCCAACTGTACCTTTTCCTGAAGCAATGTCCGCTTGTATTCTGAAAAGGATGGCTCCAGCAGCCCAATCGTTTTCCCGGAAAAATATCTAGCTAAAACCATGATGCACTCAGCAGCACCGTTTCCTACTACAATCTGCTCTGGTATGACCTTATGAAAACTCGCCACCTTAGAGCGGAACGGTTCTGCCTGTTCATTTGGATATTGTGAAACAGCATCAATTATTTTCGGCCAGGCATCTTTTATAGATTGCGGAACCCCTGCAGGATTCACGTTTTCGCTTAAATCAATGATGGTGTCCGGCTTCTTCAGCCCTAAAATCTGATACAGGCCTTCTGCGTTAGCCCCATGTGCTGGATACTGCAAGAATGATTCCTCCTCCAATAACTAAAAAATAGATTGTAACCAAGTACATGTGTTGAATGGACTTTAAAATATGCCTTCTCTCCATTTCAAAAATCGGCTGCCCCATATAAGCCCGGAAAGATTTCTTCCCACCATATGTATTTTCACCCCCAAGACGAATGCCCAGCTGGATTGCGGTTGCCGCCTCCAAATAGCCGCTGTTCGGACTGGGATGCTTTTTGGCATCACTTCGCCACGCAGTAAAACGCCTTGTAAATGGCTGGCGGCATAGGGATTTCGTACACGTAATTAGCAAAAACCCTGTTATACGGCTGGGGATGAAGTTGGCTACATCATCCAGTTTAGCCGCTGCATAGCCAAAATCCTCATAACGTTCGTTTTTGTATGCAATCATCGAATCGAGTGTGTTGATGGCCTTATAAACCCACGCTCCTGTTGCACCGAAGAGCAAGCCATAGAATAACGGAGCGGTCACCCCATCGCTCGTATTTTCCGACACTGTTTCCACCACGCCTCGTACAATTTCACCTTCACCTAGATGAGCGGTATCACGCCCGACAATCCAGCCAAGCTTTTCCCGCGCCGTCTCCAAATCATTAGAGTCCAGTGCCTTGTAAACAAGCATCGCCGCTTCGTCCAGGCTTTTTTGAGCTAATGCCAAGCTGATGAGGACCATTTCCACGACAATACCCAAAGCCCAATGTACCGTGTAGCTCAGCCAGACAATAGAGCCCACTGTCAAGGCCGTGGTCGAAACCGTAGCAACCACTAGATACAGACCTTTACGTTTTCTCCCGCCCCCTTTATTCCAATGCTTTTCTAAAAAAGCAATGAATCGGCCAATCAAAACAACCGGATGCGTCATCCTTTTAGGGTCACCTACTAATCGATCAAGGAATATTGCACCAATTCCAATAATAAATTGAATCAAAAACACCACCTACTTTACAAACTATTTCAACAAATATCTTCACTATACTACAGCTTCAACTATTTTTGTAATATCATTTTTTAGGCAACCCTCTTTATATACAAAAAAACCATCCCTTAAAACGGGATGGCCCATATTGTTATTTAGCTGCCACATCGACAATGCGTCCTTCTGTTTCAGCAGGAATCGAAATGCCGCTCGTCAAGTGGTCTCTGAAGTTTTCCCAGTCAGACAGCCCGAGATCCTTCACACGGCCTTCTTCATACGCTTTTGCGAACATATCGAAACCATCACCGCCTTTTGCAGTGAATGCATTCGTAGCGATTGTATATGTTTTGCTTTCTTCAAGCGCCGAATACGTTCCATCTTCATTCAATAATTCAATGGATACGATACGCTCTCCTTCAGGTTTGGAGGAGTCATATGTCACTCGTCCGCCGGAGACGTGCAGGAAGCCTCCGTTTTCTTCTGGCACCAATTTTACAGATGTTTCAAATGCCGCCTTCAGCTCAGCGCTGGTTACATCCATCAGGGCTAAAGTGTTACCAAACGGAAGAACAGTGATGACCTGGCCGACCGTCACCTTGCCAGCAGGAATTGCAGCTCGGATTCCCCCGCCGTTTTGAATGGCGAGCGCCACTTTTTCATCAGTATACTGCTGCGCTTTCGCACGCATGCCGTCTGTAATCAGGTTGCCCAGGATCGTTTCATTCGCACGTACACTAAATTTTTCTTCGTCTTTTGCGCGTGGACTTTCCAACGCTGCTTTCAGCTCAACGCCGATTTCCTGTTGCGAAAGGTTGTCGATTTCTTTTTTATAAGACTCAAGCATTTTCAAGCCTGCTTCGTCCGCTGCTACGTCGGCAATCTTGACCAATTGGCCATCATACTCCGTGATGACGCCCTCTTCGTTAAAGGAGACATCTAATGTCCCGAGGTAGTTCCCATATTGATACGCTTGAAGAATCAATGTCGCATCCTTCTCAGCCCCCACCGTATTCGTATCAACTACGAACGGTTCATTCAGCTGGTCATGGCTGTGACCACCTACGATAATATCAAGGCCTTCCACGTTTTTAGCAAGAAGGATGTCATTATCCACCTGTGGATTATCATTGTAGCCGATATGCGTCAGGGCGATGATTTTATCTACCCCTTGCGCTTCAAACGCAGCTACCGCCTTATTCGCTTCTTCAATGTAGTTCTCGAATGCAATGGAACCCGGAGATGAGATATCCTTCGTTTCCTCTGTCGTCAATCCGAAGATTCCGACCTTTTCGCCGTCGATTTCCTTGATGATGCCGTTATAGATTTTTCCCGGCTCGGGGTTCACGGCATAATCGTCACTGAACATGCCTTCAAACAGCGGGTCCTTTGAAAAATCGACGTTTGCCGTAATCATCGGGAATTTTGC
>JAZUQF010000398.1:0-47852 GCA_045605545.1 Lysinibacillus sp. | reverse complement strand
CGTAAATGCAAGCAGCAGCCCATACGTAACTGCATTGTTTGCCAGAAATACGATGATGATGAAGGCAAAGACGAATAGCAGCTTCGAGCGCGGGTCCAGGCGATGGACGACGGAATCTCCGGGGATGTAGCGTCCGAATATCATTTTCTCCATCATGACTGCTCACGCCCCTTTATAGCAAGCGCCACTTCTGCAGCCAGCTCTTCTTCCGTCAGGCATACTTTTGGCAGTCTTCTGCCCATCAAGCTCTCCAACCTGCGCTGGAATTTGACGATGCGCGGCAGCTCCAGACGATACTGCTTCAATGCATCCCCATCGCTGAACAGCTCTCGTGGCGTCCCTGTCATGACACAGCGACCTTCATGCATGATGGCGATTTCATCTGCATAGCGCGCCGCGTCCTCCATGCTGTGCGTCACCAGAATCGTCGTTAGTCCACGTTCCTTATGCAAGGTATGGAACATGTCCATAATCTCCTGCTGGCCGCGCGGGTCAAGGCCGGCTGTCGGCTCGTCGAGGACGATCACTTCCGGCTCCATTGCGAGGACTCCAGCTATCGCCACACGCCGCATCTGCCCGCCTGACAAGTCGAAGGGAGACTTGTCCAGCACGCCTTCCGGAAGGCCCACAAGCTGCACGAGTTCACGGGCACGTCGCTCCGCCTCTTCCTGTGTTACACCGAAATTCATCGGGCCGAACATGATGTCCTTCCGTACCGTCTCCTCGAACAGCTGATGCTCCGGAAACTGGAAGACGATGCCGACCTTTTGGCGGACCGGCTTCAATTCCTTCGCCTTCTTCCCTGCTTCAATAATGCGTCCACCGATATGAACCTGTCCCTTTGAAGGCTTCAAAAGTCCATTGAAATGCTGCAGGATGGTCGACTTGCCGGAACCCGTATGCCCGATGATCGCCTGGTATGTACCTGATGCGATTGCCAAATCCACATCGAACAGCGCGTATTTTTCAAATGGCGTACCTTTTGCGTACGCATAGCTTACTTGTTGAAGTTTGATGTCCATAAATCATTCACCAGCTCTTCTTCCGTCATATGTTGTCCTACCAGCGCTACACCGTGGGCCTGCAGGAGCTTCGTCATCTTCATCGCAAAGGGAAGATCGAGCCCCAGCTCCATCAGCTTATCCCCGAGTGCAAAAATCTCTTCCGGCTTCCCCTCGGCATATTTTTTGCCCTGGTTCATAAATAGAACATGGTCCGCAAGCATCGCCTCCTCGAGGTCATGGGTGATGGAAAGTACCGTCAAACCGGTCTTCTCACGGAGGGCCTGCACCGTCTGCAGCACTTCCTCCCGCCCCAAAGGATCAAGCATGGATGTCGCTTCATCCAGGATCAGAATCTTCGGCTGCATGGCCAATGCACCGGCAATCGCCACACGCTGTTTCTGACCGCCGGACAAATGGTGCGGCTCATGATTGAGGAAGCCCTCCATCTTCACCTGCCGCAACGCCTCGTGCACGCGCTCTACCATCTCCTTGTAAGGAACCCCGTTATTTTCAAGGGAGAAGGCGACATCATCCTGGACGGTCGCCCCTACAAATTGATTGTCTGGATTTTGGAACACCATGCCGATTTGGGAACGCATCTCCCATAAGGACTCCTCCGTCAACACATTCCGCATGATGCGTACTTCGCCGCCCTGTGGAAACAGCAATCCGCTCATCAGCTTGGCGATTGTAGACTTCCCCGAGCCATTATGGCCGACGATCGCCACCCATTCACCTTCCTTCACGGCAAACGAGACATCCTCTACCGCATTGCGCCCCTCAGGAACTTCCGGTGTATATGAAAACGTCACATGATTCAATGATAAGATTTCTGTCATATTCTCCGCTCCTCGGTTCTCTGCTCTCCTACTAAAATTACACTGTTTCATCCATAAGCGCCACCTTTTTGGACAAAGGGCCGACATATATAAAAATAAAGCACGTTTCACCAAACGTACTTTATTTCCACATATGTAAATGACAATTTTCCTGAAGAATAAAAAAGCGCGCACCCCATTCAGAGAAATGCGCTTTTCACAACATTAGATTGAACGCACGGCTGCTCATTTCCGTTTGTTCATATGAATGAGGTGCGAGAGCTAGACGAGACGCCGCCAGATGGCCCGCTCATCATAACGCTCAGCTTATTTATTGTCGTATAAATCGAAGTAAAAGTGCTAAAACGCACTTATTCAAAAAGGGAGTGCCGTTCAACAGGTGAACTAGGCACCCCCCAAACCTTAAGTTAAGATTAAACTAATTCAATCACAACTACAGGTGCGCCGTCTCCACGACGAGGACCTACTTTAAGGATGCGAGTGTAGCCACCTTGACGCTCAGCGTAACGTGGTGCAACCTCATCGAATAACTTTTGAAGTGCGAATGAAGTTGTTTCGTTACCTTCTTCATCAGTTTTCGTCACTAACTCACGACGGATGAATGCAGCCGCTTGACGACGAGCATGTAAATCACCGCGTTTACCTAAAGTAATCATTTTTTCAACAGCTTTACGAACTTCCTTCGCGCGAGCTTCAGTCGTTTCGATGCGCTCGTTGATGATTAAGTCAGTAGCTAAGTCACGTAACATCGCTTTACGTTGAGAACTTGTACGGCCAAGTTTTCTGTAACCCATGGATGTTTCCCTCCTTTATAAATATCTGATCTAGCTTATATATTGTAAATGTCGCTTAGTCTTCTTTACGTAATCCTAAACCAAGCTCTTCTAACTTCGCCTTCACTTCTTCTAAAGACTTACGGCCAAGGTTGCGAACTTTCATCATGTCGTCTTCCGACTTGTTGGCAAGCTCCAGTACCGTATTGATACCAGCGCGCTTCAAGCAGTTGTAAGAACGAACAGAAAGGTCCAGTTCCTCGATAGTCATCTCTAGAACTTTTTCTTTTTGATCTTCTTCTTTTTCGACCATGATTTCAGCAGTCTGTGCCTCGTTCGTCATGCCCACAAAGATGTTTAAATGCTCTGTTAAGATTTTCGCTCCAAGCGAAATCGCCTCTTTTGGACCGATGCTTCCATCTGTCCACACATCAAGTGATAACTTATCGTAGTCAGAATTTTGTCCAACGCGAGTGTTCTCTACTTGGAAGTTGACGCGTGAAACTGGAGTGTAAATAGAGTCGATCGGGATCACGCCGATAGGAAGATCCTCACGTTTGTTTTGATCAGCAGGAGTGTAACCACGGCCTCTTTGTGCATACATGCGCATGCGCAGGTGACCGTTTTTAGCGATTGTTGCAATATATAGATCTGGGTTTAAAATTTCCACGTCGCTATCATGTGTGATGTCCGCAGCCGTAACTACGCCTTCACCCTTGAAATCGATCTCAATCACTTTCTCTTCATCAGAGTAAATCTTCAGAGCAAGCTTCTTCACGTTTAAGATAATGGAAGCAACGTCTTCTACAACGCCTTCTACAGTAGAGAATTCGTGCAGTACGCCATCAATTTGGATTGATGTGACAGCCGCACCAGGCAGTGAAGATAGAAGGATACGACGTAGTGAATTACCCAAAGTGTTTCCATATCCGCGTTCAAGCGGTTCTACAACAAACTTGCCATACTTGGCATCATCGCTGATCGTCTCAATCTTTGGTTTTTCAATTTCGATCATTCAATTTACCCTCCTTCAAAACATCGAATGTATAGGTTCATACCATCATAGTTGTCGATCTAGATTGACCGTTAAAAATTGCACAAGCCTTTTGCACAAGATAATGATGTAGTACTTAAAGGTATCCCCTTAAGCTGCACCCATTACACGCGACGACGTTTTGGCGGACGGCAACCGTTGTGAGGAACTGGAGTAACGTCTTTGATTGCAGTTACTTCTAAACCAGCAGCTTGAAGTGCACGGATTGCAGCTTCACGACCTGCACCAGGACCTTTAACAGTTACTTCTAACGTTTTCAGACCATGCTCAAGGGATGTTTTTGCAGCAGTTTCTGCAGCCATTTGCGCAGCGAATGGAGTTGATTTACGTGAACCACGGAAACCAAGAGCACCAGCTGAAGACCAAGAAACAGCGTTACCTTGCATATCTGTAATCGTTACGATTGTATTGTTGAATGTAGAACGGATGTGTGCGATACCAGATTCGATATTCTTTTTCACACGACGTTTACGAGTTTGTTGTTTACGAGCCATGTTAAGAAGGAACCTCCTTTACTTAATTATTTTTTCTTGTTCGCTACAGTCTTACGAGGACCTTTACGCGTACGCGCATTGTTCTTCGTATTTTGACCACGAACTGGTAAACCACGACGGTGACGGATACCACGGAATGAAGCGATTTCCATTAAACGTTTGATGTTTAAAGAAATTTCACGACGTAGGTCACCTTCAGTTTTGTATGAATCCAATTGTTCACGGATTTGGTTTAATTGATCTTCAGTAAGATCGCGTACACGGATATTTTCGTCAATACCTGCTGCCGCCAATACTTTTTGAGAAGTAGTTTTACCAATACCGTAAATGTAAGTTAATGAAATTACCACGCGTTTGTCGCGAGGAATGTCAACACCAGCAATACGTGCCATCTACTTGTGCACCTCCTTAGAATTAACCTTGTTTTTGTTTGTGCTTAGGATTTTCACAGATTACCATTACTTTACCGCGTCGGCGAATTACTTTACATTTTTCGCAGATCGGTTTCACAGATGGTCTCACTTTCATCTAACCTAACCTCCTTAATAGTCCGGAGTGCAAAAGATTATTTAAAACGGTATGTGATACGACCGCGAGTTAAATCATAAGGAGATAACTCGATAGTAACCTTATCTCCCGGTAGGATACGGATAAAGTGCATACGGATCTTTCCAGAAACGTGTGCGAGCACAGTGTGCCCATTTTCTAATTCTACCTTAAACATCGCGTTTGGCAAAGTCTCAACAACTGTTCCTTCGACTTCAATTACATCATCTTTCGCCATCAACCCTTAACTCCCTTCTATATGCAATTTTTGATTCCCTTGAGAACCAAAGCTATTGTTCTCTTCTAGAAGAAGCAATACGTCTCAACATATGTTTGGATTGTATGAGGGATGTTCGAAAGACGCTCGTCTGGTTTCGCTTCACACAATCCATGGAATGTACAGAACCTGTTAAGGAAAACTGTGTATTCCGCATGTTAACACGATAGCCGGAATGTCTCCGATGAGCCACCTACCCGATTACACAGATGCTTCCACGAAACCCATTATACCTTTTTTTCGAAGTGTCATCACACCGTAGCGCTCAAATTCGTCCATAAAAGTATATACCGGGCACAATATGCTTTTGCAACTCTCAAAAAATTCGTTTTCTGTTGCCTCCGCACACCATCCGACGGAAGCTATTCTCGCGCCCGGTCAGGTATCAGCTGCGGATGCCCTGTAATAGAGCGTCAAGATCAGCGAATACTTTATTGATATCCTGCTGTCCATCGATATTTGTTAAAACACCTTTAGCTTGGTAGAAATCAAGCAAAGGCTGTGCTTGATTCATATTTACTTCCAGACGGTTTGCTACCGTTTCAGGATTGTCATCAGCACGAGTGTAAAGCTCTCCGCCGTCCTTATCACATTTCCCCTCCACGGCTGGTGGATTGAAAATCAAGTGGTAAGAAGCGCCGCAAGTTTTACAAATACGACGTCCGCTCAAACGTGCGATCAATTCTTCTTTTTCGACTTCGATGTTGATTGTGTGCTCAACAGGACGTCCAAGCTCTTCAAGGATGCTATCTAAAGCCTCCGCTTGAGGAACCGTACGTGGGAACCCATCTAGTAAGAATCCTTTTTCACAGTCTGGCTGGCTAAGTCGCTCGCGCACGATACCGATCGTTACTTCATCCGGAACCAATTTCCCTTCATCCATAAACGCCTTCGCTTTTAGCCCCAGCTCAGTACCTTCTTTGATCGCTGCACGGAACATATCGCCTGTAGAAATATGAGGGATTGCGTACTTCTCAACAATTTTCTCTGCCTGAGTGCCTTTGCCGGCGCCCGGTAGGCCCATTAAAACGATATTCATACGTAATTACTCCCCCTATGACTAAGCTTATCTATATGAGCAGCCGGGTTAAGGAAACTTGAGCGTTTCCCTAAACCTGCATTATTTCATAAAGCCTTTATAATGACGTTTCACCAGCTGCGACTCCAGTTGCTTCATCGTCTCCAACGCTACCCCGACCACGATGATCAAACTCGTACCACCAATCTGCACGGATGCAGGAAGGTTCATGAAGGTTGTAAAGATGATCGGTATAACAGAGATGACAACAAGGAATAATGCACCTACGAAAGTCAAACGATAAAGTACTTTTGTCAAGTAAGTCTGCGTATCATTACCAGGACGGATGCCTGGAATGTATGCACCTTGTTTTTTCAAGTTGTCAGCCACATTTTCTGGATTCACCTGGATGAATGCATAGAAGTATGTGAATGCAATGATCAGAGCAACATAAATGATCATGCCAACCGGCTTTGTATAATCAAACGTGTTAGTAATCCACGTTGTCACATCATTCTGACCAAAGAATGTAGCAAGCGTTTGAGGCGTCATAATGAACGCTACTGCAAAGATTACTGGGATAACCCCTGCAGCATTTACTTTTAACGGTAAATGCGTTTGTTGCGCGCCAACAGCTTGACCACGTCCGGCAACTCGTTTTGCATATTGAATCGGGATTTTACGCAAAGCTTGTTGTACGTAAATAACACCAACAACAATAGCTAGCAGCACTAGCACTAAAAGGGCCAAGATTGCAATGTTGATGAACAACTGGTCTCCAGCACCTTCGATTTGCTGTGCGTACACTTGGTTGACTGCGTTTGGCATCGCCGCAACGATACCAGCGAAGATAATGATTGAAATACCATTACCGACACCATGTGCAGTAATCTGCTCAGCCAGCCATAATAGGAATGCAGTACCTGCTGTCAGGACAATCGCAATTGTTAAATAGGATCCGACGCTTGTATCCATGATCAATGATCCGCCATAGAATTGGTTGAACCCGAATGACATGGCGAATGATTGGATGAATCCTAGCACGATCGTAAAGTAACGAGTGAATTGGGCGAGTTTGCGTCGGCCCACTTCACCTTGCTTAGCCCATTCAGCAAATTTCGGTACAACGTCCATTTGCAGCAGCTGAACAATGATTGAGGCTGTGATGTACGGCATGATTCCCATCGCAAAGATGGAGAAGTTGCCCAGTGCACCGCCTCCAAATGTATTCAGGAAGCCGACAAGGTTGAACTCGTCAGTTGCCTTCAGTACATCTGCGTTAACGTTTGGTACCGGGATGAAGGTCCCGATACGATAAACGATTAACATTAATAGAGTGAAGATGATTTTATTTCGTATATCTCGAACGCGCATAAAGTTAGAGATCGTCTGAAACATTAGATCACCTCAGTAGTTCCGCCAGCGTTCTCGATTGCTTCTTTAGCTGAAGCTGAGAACTTGTGAGCTTTCACAGTAAGCTTGACGTTTAAAGTTCCATTACCTAAAACTTTAATGCCAGCTTTTTCGTTGCTCACGATACCAGTTTCTAGCAATAATGCAGGTGTTACCTCTGCACCATCTTCGAAACGGTTAAGTGCTTCCAGGTTAACGATCGCATATTCTTTACGGTTGATGTTCGTAAAGCCGCGTTTCGGTAAACGACGGAAAAGTGGGTTTTGACCCCCCTCGAATCCTGGACGAACGCCGCCGCCTGAACGGGCGTTTTGACCTTTATGACCTTTACCTGCAGTTTTACCGTTACCAGAACCGATACCACGACCAACACGGTTACGTTCTTTACGAGAGCCTTCTGCTGGTTTTAACTCATGAAGTTTCATTATGGTGGCACCTCCTTGTTCAATGTTGTTGAAATTAGATTTCTTTTACAGTAACTAAGTGAGCTACTTTTGTTAACATACCGCGAATAGCTGCGTTATCAGCATGTTCTACAGTTTGGTTTGTTTTACGTAAGCCAAGAGCTTCAACAGTTTTACGTTGTGCCGGTTTTGTACCGATCACAGATTTAGTAAGGGTGATTTGTAATTTAGCCATTATAATTCCCCCCTTATCCTAATAATTCTTCCACTGATTTACCGCGTAGCTTTGCAACTTCCTCAGCGCGCTTCAATTCAGATAAACCTGCTACAGTTGCACGCACCATGTTGATTGGTGTGTTTGAACCTAGAGATTTTGAAAGAATATCAGTAATACCAGCAAGTTCTAGTACGGCACGTACTGGACCACCAGCGATTACTCCTGTACCAGGAGCTGCAGGTTTGATTAGGATTGAACCTGCACCGAAGCGACCTTGCACTAAGTGTGGAGTAGTTCCACCCACGCGTGGTACTTCGATTAAGTTTTTCTTCGCGTCTTCAACAGCCTTGCGGATTGCGTCTGGAACCTCTTGAGCTTTACCAGTACCGAAACCTACATGGCCGTTTTTATCTCCAACAACAACAAGTGCTGTGAAGCGGAAGCGACGACCACCTTTAACAACTTTAGCAACGCGGTTAATCGTAACTACGCGTTCTTCAAGTTCTAATTTGTTTGCGTCAATGCGACTCATGAAGTATGTCCCTCCTTCTTATTAAAATTCTAAGCCGTTTTCACGTGCAGCTTCAGCTAAAGCTTTCACACGTCCATGATATAAGTAACCACCACGGTCAAATACCACAGCAGTAATATTTTTTTCAACAGCGCGTTTTGCGATGATTTCACCGATTTTAGCAGCTGCTTCTACGTTTGAGCCTGAACCCTCGAAACCTTTTTCTTGAGTGTTAGCTGAAACTAAAGTTACGCCAGCTACGTCATCGATCAATTGTGCATAGATGTTCTTGTTTGAACGGAATACGTTTAAACGTGGACGCTCAGCAGTACCTGAGATCTTAGAACGAACACGCCCATGACGTTTCTTACGAACTTGATTTTTATCTTGTTTCGTAATCATAGAGGTCACTCCTTTCTAATGCTTATGCAGCATTATTTACCTGTTTTACCTTCTTTGCGACGAACGAATTCGCCTTCGTAACGGATCCCTTTACCTTTGTACGGCTCTGGTGGACGAACGTCACGGATGTTAGATGCTAATGCACCTACACGCTCTTTTGAAATACCTTTAACAATCACTTTCGTGTTTGAAGGAACTTCAATCTCTAAACCTTCTTCTGGTGTGAACTCTACTGGATGAGAGTAACCAACGTTCAATACTAGCTTTTTGCCTTGTAATTGAGCACGGTAACCTACACCGATAAGTTCTAGAGAACGAGTGAAGCCTTCAGAAACACCAGTTACCATGTTAGCTAGTAACGCACGAGTTGTACCGTGGTTTGTACGGTGTTCTTTAGATTCAGAAGGGCGAACAACAGTGATGATGTTGCCTTCCTGCTCGATTTTCATATCTTTATGGAATTGACGAGTCAATTCGCCTTTAGGACCTTTAACAGTTACTACGTTGTCTGCTGCTACAGATACAGTAACGCCAGCAGGTACCTCGATAACCTTTTTACCTACGCGAGACATTTAGTTGCACCTCCATTCTTTTTACTACTAATTACCAAACGTATGCTAAGATTTCTCCGCCAACTTGTTTAGCGCGAGCTTCTTTATCAGTCAATAAACCTTGTGAAGTTGATACTAAAGCGATACCAAGACCGTTTAATACTTTAGGTACTTCGTTTGTTTTTGCGTATACACGTAAGCCTGGTTTAGAAATACGTTTTAGACCAGTGATAACACGCTCGTTATCTTTACCGTATTTTAAGAAGATACGGATGATACCTTGCTTGTTGTCCTCTACGTACTCTACGTCACGGATGAAACCTTCACGTTTTAAGATTTCAGCGATCTCTTTTTTAACGTTAGAAGCCGGAACTTCTAATTTCTCGTGACGAACCATGTTCGCATTACGGATGCGAGTTAGCATATCTGCAATCGGATCAGTCATTGTCATGAAAATTTACCTCCTTCCCAAATTTAGGGGATTACCAGCTGGCTTTCTTAACGCCAGGAATTTGTCCCTTATATGCAAGTTCACGGAAACAAATACGGCAAAGTTTAAATTTGCGGTATACAGAGTGTGGACGGCCACAGCGTTCACAACGTGTATATTCTTGTACTTTAAACTTTTGCTTACGTTGTTGTTTAACGATCATTGATTTTTTAGCCACGTTTTCGCCCTCCTTGTTTTAATTACTTCTGGAACGGCATACCGAATTGTGTCAATAACTCGCGAGCTTCTTCATCAGAATTCGCAGTCGTTACGATCACGATGTCCATACCGCGTACTTTCGAAACTTTATCGTAATCGATTTCAGGGAAAATTAGCTGCTCTTTAACACCTAAAGTGTAGTTACCGCGACCGTCGAATGCTTTTTTAGAAACACCGCGGAAGTCACGTACACGTGGAAGTGCGATAGAGATTAATTTGTCCAAGAATTCATACATACGCTCACCGCGTAGAGTAACTTTAGCACCGATAGGCATACCTTCACGTAGACGGAAACCTGCGATCGATTTTTTTGCTTTTGTTACTACTGGCTTTTGACCAGTGATGATAGTTAATTCTTCAACAGCTGCGTCTAGTGCTTTTGAGTTTTGAACTGCGTCACCAACACCCATGTTGATTACGATTTTGTCCACTTTTGGCACTTGCATAACTGATTTATATTCAAACTTGCTCATAAGAGCAGGTGAAACTTCATTTAAATACTTTTCTTTTAGGCGGCTCATGTAGTTTTACCTCCCTTCATCTATTTGCTATTAGTCGATTACTACACCGGATTTTTTTGCAACACGAACTTTTTTGCCGTCTTCGATTTTGTAACCTACGCGAGTCGGCTCGCCAGATTTTGGATCGATCAGCATTACGTTCGAAACGTGGATTGCAGCTTCTTGAGATACAATGCCACCTTGTGGGTTAAGTTGGTTAGGTTTAACGTGTTTCTTAACGATGTTTACACCTTCAACAAGAACGCGGTTCTGTTTTGGGTAAGCAGCTAAGATAACGCCCTCTTTACCTTTATCTTTACCAGTAATTACTTTTACTTTGTCGCCCTTTTTAACATGCATTGTGTGTCGCACCTCCTTGATTGGTACTGTCATGAAATTAAAGAACTTCTGGAGCTAGAGAAACGATCTTCATGAAGCTGCTGTCACGTAGTTCACGTGCAACAGGTCCGAAAATACGAGTTCCGCGTGGAGACTTATCATCTTTGATGATTACGCAAGCGTTCTCGTCAAATTTGATATAAGTACCGTCTTTACGGCGTACACCAGATTTAGTGCGAACGATAACAGCCTTAACAACGTCGCCTTTCTTGACAACGCCACCTGGTGTTGCTTTCTTAACTGTACATACGACGATATCGCCGATGTTAGCAGTCTTGCGGCCAGAACCACCAAGTACTTTAATTGTTAATACTTCACGTGCACCTGAGTTGTCAGCAACTTTCATACGACTTTCTTGTTGGATCACTTAGGTTACCTCCCTTCGGAATTTGGCTACTTACGTAATTTCCGAATTAGTTATTAGATAATAACCGCTTTTTCTACAACTTCCACTACGCGGAAACGTTTAGTAGCTGATAGCGGGCGAGTTTCCATGATACGAACCATATCACCGATTTTCGCTGTGTTTAGCTCATCATGAGCCTTGAACTTTTTAGAGTACTTTACACGCTTACCGTATAATTTGTGTTTCTTGTAAGTTTCAACTAAAACTGTTACAGTTTTGTCCATTTTGTCAGAAACAACACGGCCAGTGTAAACTTTGCGTTGGTTACGCTCAGTCATGCCTGAAAACCTCCTTTATCAGTATTATTGTGCACTGATTTCTCTTTCGCGAATCACAGTTTTCATACGCGCAATCGCTTTACGAACTTCGCGGATGCGAGCTGTGTTTTCTAATTGACCAGTCGCCAATTGGAAGCGAAGGTTGAAAAGCTCTTCTTTCAGTGATTTCACTTTTAATTCAATTTCAGAAGTGGCAAGGTCACGGATTTCATTAGCTTTCATTAGATTCACCACCAGTTTCTTGACGTTTTACGATCTTACATTTAACAGGAAGTTTGTGTGATGCTAAACGAAGTGCTTCACGTGCTACCTCTTCAGATACGCCAGCGATTTCGAACATTACTTTTCCTGGTTTTACTACTGCTACCCAGCCTTCAGGAGAACCTTTACCAGAACCCATGCGGACTTCTAGAGGCTTTTTCGTATAAGGCTTATGTGGGAAGATTTTGATCCAGACTTTACCGCCACGTTTCATGTAACGAGTCATAGCGATACGGGCAGATTCGATTTGACGGTTAGTAATCCAAGATGCAGTTTGAGCTTGAAGGCCCCACTCACCGAAAGTTACTTCTTTGCCGCCTTTCGCTTCGCCACGCATGTTACCACGGTGTTCACGACGATATTTTACGCGTTTAGGTAATAACATTATTATTTGCCTCCTTCCACAGAGTTCTTCTTAGTCGGAAGGACTTCACCACGATAGATCCATACTTTAACGCCTAGCTTACCGTAAGTAGTGTCAGCTTCAGCATGTGCATAATCGATGTCAGCACGTAGAGTATGAAGTGGTACAGTTCCTTCAGAATAGTGTTCAGCACGCGCGATGTCTGCGCCACCTAAACGACCAGATACTTGTGTTTTGATTCCTTTTGCACCAGCACGGATTGTGCGTTGGATTGCTTGTTTTTGAGCACGGCGGAATGATACGCGGTTCTCAAGTTGGCGAGCGATGTTTTCAGCTACTAGACGAGCGTCCAAATCTGCTCTCTTGATTTCAACGATGTTGATGTGTACACGCTTGCCAGTCAATTCGCTAAGGTGTTTACGTAAGTTTTCAACTTCCGTACCGCCTTTACCGATTACCATACCTGGCTTCGCAGTGTGAATTGTGATGTTTACGCGGTTTGCAGCGCGTTCGATTTCAACTTTAGATACAGATGCATCCTTCAGTGAAGTTTCGATATATTTACGAACCTTGATATCTTCGTGTAAAAGATCAGCGTAGTCTTTTTCAGCGTACCATTTTGACTCCCAGTCACGAATAATACCAACGCGTAGTCCTATTGGATGTACTTTTTGACCCACGGATTACCCCTCCTTTTTCTCAGATACCACAACAGTGATGTGGCTTGTGCGTTTGTTAATTGCGCTTGCGCGTCCTTGAGCACGTGGACGGAAACGTTTTAATGTTGGACCTTCGTCAACAAAAACTTCAGAAACAACTAGGTTGTTGATGTCTAACTCATAGTTGTGTTCAGCGTTAGCAACTGCAGATTTTAATACTTTTTCAACGACTGGAGACGCCGCTTTTGGAGTATGACGTAAAATTGCAACTGCTTCACCAACTTGCTTGCCTCGAATTAAGTCTACAACTAGACGTACTTTGCGAGGAGCGATACGAACTGTACGAGCGATAGCTTTAGCTTGTGTCATTAGGATTTACCTCCTCTCAAAATTAGCGTCTTGTTTTCTTGTCATCTGCACCGTGACCTTTATAAGTACGTGTCGGTGCGAACTCACCAAGCTTGTGTCCTACCATATCTTCTGTCACGTATACAGGAACATGTTTACGTCCATCGTATACAGCGATCGTTAAACCGATGAAGTTCGGGAAGATAGTTGAACGGCGAGACCAAGTCTTGATAACCTGTTTTTTCTCAGAAGCCTCTTGCGCTTCCACTTTTTTCATTAAGTGGTCGTCTACAAAAGGTCCTTTCTTTAAGCTGCGACCCATTTGGGAACCTCCCTCCGTGACTCAACCACGGCTCTCGATGCGAACCGTAGTTCAATCACATTATTTTTTACGACTACGAATAATAAACTTAGAAGTTTTATTTTTCTTTTTGCGTGTTTTATAACCAAGAGCTGGTTTGCCCCATGGTGTCATTGGAGATTTACGTCCGATTGGAGAACGTCCTTCACCACCACCGTGTGGGTGATCGTTAGGGTTCATTACAGAACCACGAACAGTTGGGCGTTTGCCTAACCAACGAGAACGACCTGCTTTACCGATGTTGATCAGTTCGTGCTGCTCGTTACCAACTTGACCGATTGTAGCGCGGCAAGTAGCTAGTACAAGGCGAACTTCACCAGATTGAAGACGAACGATTACATACTTACCTTCACGGCCAAGTACTTGTGCAGAAGTACCAGCTGAACGTACTAATTGTCCACCTTTACCAGGTTTCAACTCGATGTTGTGGATTGTTGTACCCATTGGGATGTTTGCTAATGGTAATGCGTTACCTACTTTGATGTCAGCCTCTGGACCAGAAACGATCGTTTGACCTACTTCAAGACCTTTCGGAGCTAGGATATAACGCTTTTCACCGTCAGCGTAGTTGATTAATGCGATATTCGCAGAGCGGTTTGGATCATATTCGATAGTAGCAACGCGTCCTGGAATGCCGTCTTTAAGACGTTTGAAGTCGATTACGCGGTATTGCTTCTTATGACCACCACCATGATGACGAACAGTAATTTTACCTTGGTTGTTACGACCAGCTTTGCGTTTCGTTGGCTCTAATAAAGACTTTTCAGGCTTATTAGTTGTGATTTCCGCAAAGTCAGATGACGTCATGTTACGACGACCATTTGAGGTTGGTTTATACTTTTTAATCGCCATGTGTTTTCCCTCCTTCTGTATTGTTCGGTTTAAATCCTTGACGGATTAGATTTCGAATAATTCGATTTCTTTTGAATCAGCAGTTAATTTAACGATTGCTTTACGGCGTTTGTTAGTGAAACCACCGAATTTACCAACGCGTTTGAATTTACCTTTGTAGTTCATGATGTTGACTTTTTCAACTTGAACGCCAAAGATTTCTTCTACTGCTTGCTTCACTTGTGTTTTGTTGGCGCGAGTGTCTACTTCGAAAGTATACTTTTTCTCTGCCATAATTTCAGAAGAACGCTCAGTAATGACCGGACGTTTGATGATATCACGTGCTTCCATTATCCAAGCACCTCCTCAACTTTTTTTACTGCATCTTGTGTGAATACAACTTTTTCATGACCTAGAAGATCAAGAACGTTGATTCCGTTTGCAGTTAGAACAGTAACACCAGGGATGTTACGTGCAGATAATGCTACGTTTTCGTTAAGCTCAGCTGTTACGAAAAGAGCTTTTTTGTTGATTTCCAATGCTTTTAGGATAGCAGCGAAATCTTTTGTTTTTGGTGCATCTAGAGTTAATGCATCAAGAACTACGAAGTTTTGTTCTACAACTTTCGCTGATAAAGCTGATTTAAGAGCTAAGCGGCGAACTTTCTTCGGTAATTTGTAAGAGTAGCTACGTGGAGTTGGGCCGAATACGACACCACCACCGCGCCATTGTGGAGAGCGGATCGAACCTTGACGTGCACGACCAGTTCCTTTTTGACGCCATGGCTTACGACCACCACCAGCAACTTCAGAACGGTTTTTTACTTTGTGATTACCTTGACGTAGTGAAGCGCGTTGAGCGATTACAGCGTCGAATAATACAGCTTCATTTGGCTCGATTCCGAAGATCGCATCGTTTAATTCGATTTCACCAACTGAAGCACCTGTTTGACTAAGTACAGATACCTTTGTCATTCCTGTGTCCTCCTTTCTTCAGAGAATTATTTAGATTTGATTGCAGTTTTAACTGCAACAAGAGCTTTTTTAGAACCAGGAACATTACCTTTAACTAATAGTAAGTTGCGGTCTGCATCAACCTTAACGATTTCAAGGTTTTGGATTGTAACAACTGTACCACCCATTTGACCAGGTAATTTCTTTTGTTTGAATACGCGGTTCGGAGCAACAGGACCCATTGAACCAGGACGACGGTGGTAGCGGGAACCGTGGGCCATAGGACCACGAGATTGTCCGTGGCGTTTGATAACACCTTGGAAACCTTTACCTTTTGTAACACCCGTTACATCAACTACATCGCCTTCTGCGAAAATTTCTACTTTGACTTCTTGACCAACTTCGTACTCTTCCACGTTTACGTTGCGGAACTCACGAATGAAGCGCTTAGGAGCAGTATTTGCTTTTGCCACATGACCTTGTTCTGGTTTGTTTGAAAGCTTCACACGCTTGTCTTCGAAACCAACTTGGATCGCTTCGTAACCGTCAGTTTCAACAGTCTTCTTTTGAAGCACTACGTTTGCAGAAGCTTCGATTACTGTTACTGGGATTAGGTCGCCATTTTCAGCGAAAACTTGAGTCATGCCAATTTTTCTACCTAAGATTCCTTTAGCCATTCGTCACACCTCCTATAAGTTTTAAAAAGTTATATTTGTTTTTACCATTAAAGTTTGATTTCGATATCAACGCCAGATGGTAAGTCAAGTTTCATTAACGCATCAACAGTTTGTGGTGTTGGGTTAACGATATCGATTAGACGTTTATGCGTACGCATTTCGAATTGTTCACGAGAATCTTTGTACTTGTGAACAGCACGTAAGATTGTGTACACAGACTTCTCAGTTGGAAGTGGAATCGGACCTGACACACTTGCACCTGAACGTTTCGCTGTTTCCACGATTTTCTCAGCAGATTGATCAAGGATACGGTGATCATACGCTTTCAAACGGATACGAATCTTTTGTTTTGCCATAATTTTCCCTCCTTCTCGCCTATTTTCTAGACATTCTCCACGAAAATTTCCCACACACGCGCCATGGCAAAGCGGCCGGGTGTGTCGGCAACCTCTCGCTTCATCGCAGTCAAAGACCAACATTCAACATTATATACAATAAAAAAGAAGTTCGCAAGTATTTTAGCAAAATTCTTTTTTTCACAAGGCTATAATGTTATATCTTTGGATACATTCGCTCTTTCTGAGCCGTTTTCTAGTATATAAGAGACTGCTGGGGAAAGCAACCCCAAAGAACTCAAATACCCTTAAATAAAATATTCAGAATACTACTCCCATTAAAATAAGCCACCTTCACTAGGGAAGATGGCTACTATATACTATAGGAAGAACACGACTGCCAGCCAGCCGAAGATGATCTGCGGGATATTATAGAAGATGAATGTCGGTACGCATGTATCCCAGATGTGGTTGTGCTGCCCGTCCACATTCAATCCAGCAGTAGGCCCAAGCGTCGAGTCGGACGCGGGCGAGCCGGCATCCCCCAGCACTCCCGCCGTACCTACAAGGCAGATGATGGCCAGTTCACTCAAGCCAAGCTCAATGGCAAACGGAACGAATATGGCTGCGATGATTGGAATCGTCGCAAATGATGACCCGATGCCCATCGTGACAATGAGTCCGACAACAAGCATGACGAGAACAGCAATGCTGACATTACCGCCGAAAAGCTCCATGGCGTTTGCCACCAGCGGCTCTACGTCTCCCGTCGCATTGATGACAGCCGAGAAGCCGTTTGCCGCAATCATGACGAACCCGACGAACGCCATCATGCGCATGCCCTCCGTCAGTACAGCGTCCGCCTCCTTGACCTTCAGGGCACCTGTCACATACAGGATGGCAATCCCGACAAGAGAACCGATGATCATCGAATCTGTAGGAATCTGTACAGCCAGCGATGCGATGAGGGCAATCGCTGCAAAGACGAGATTGCGTGGCTTGACCTCATTCTTTTGCTGTTTCTCCTCCAGGATTTCAACCGCTTCATACGAGCGTGGCTTACGGTATGCAATGAACGCACCAGCAAGGCCTACAGCCATTCCCAGCGCTACGATGGCCATTGCCTTCGGTACATCGCTTAATTCCACCTCAAGCCCCGCCAAGCCCATCTGCGTCACAATGATATCCTGATAAATCAAGCCGAAGCCATACGGCAGGAACATATAGGGCATGACCAGCCCGAACGTTAAAATACACGCAATCAAACGACGGTCGATCTGCAGCATGTTCATTATTTTAATGATTGGTGGTACGATTAATGGAATAAACGCGATATGCACCGGAATCGCGTTCTGCGACATGATGGCCAATGCCAGCAACACTAAAAAGATGAGTGCTTTCGCGAGTCCTTTTTTCTGGGAATCGCCTTCCCGCTGCACCAGCTTCAAGATGGCCCCGACCAATACTTCCGGTACGCCCGTACGCGAAATGGCGAGCGCAAACCCGCCAAGCAAACCATAACTAAGCGCAATCGTCGCACCGCCGCCCAGGCCGCCGACAAATGCATCGATCGTCTCCATGATCGGCAGTCCGCCAGCAAGCCCGCCAATGATCGCCCCGATTGTCAGGGATAATACAACATTTATCCGGAGCAGGCTCAATACAAGCATGACGCCTACAGCCACTAATACTGCATTCATTCTTCACACTTCGCTTTCGTATACTAAATTGCTAATGCGTTAAAGTTACTATATTAAGATAGTAAAGTCAATACAAAAACCATCAATTTTTATAAAATTGATGGTTAGATAGTCTTATAAAGTATGCCGGATGACCTTTCTGTAATAGCTGACGGATAGAAGTGCGAATACAATGTACATGGCGATATATAAAGCCATTGTAATCAGCATGGGTGCCAACATCTCCGAACCGAACAGGAACCAGCCCGATTTCACGGCAAAATAGCTGTGCAGCAGGCCGATCAATAACGGGACCCCGAAGTTGAAGAGCTGCTTGGCATAAATGCCGCGCATCAATTCCTGCTCGGAGAAACCGATTTTGCGAAGCACCGTATATGAGGTGCGCTCGTCATCCGCTTCGGCCATCTGCTTAAAGTAGAGAATACTGCATGTGGCAAGTAAAAATGCAAGCCCCAGGAATGCCGTAGTGAAGATTGTTACCCCCAGTGAACGTATATTATCCAGACGGACACTTTCCTGTGAAGACTGTGTGTGTCTCGTTCCATCTTCATACGTTTCTACTATATGGACACCTGATTTCAAATACAGTGCTTCAGCCTCTTCAAGATTCTTTCGATTCACCAAATTGACCGATGTCTGCTTGGACCACTCCGACCCTCCATTTATATCATCTCCTTCAATTGCTTTATATTGTTCCTCCGTGACGACCAATGTGGGCACACCCTCCATCAACACGTTGTTCGCAAACACATGCGTTTCCTGTATTTCCTTTACATGTAGTGTATATTCTTGCTCCGTTGTCCTCACCGTTACATCACGGTTTGCCTGCATGGGAAACATTTCAGCCATATAGCCGCCGTATCCCGTTAGAATCGCTTCATTTCCATCCAGCCTCACTTCAGGATGCACCTGCTGATAGTCCTGCAGCTTAATGACAGGTATAATACCGACCATACCGTATAAAGGGCTATTCACATTTCCTTCTTCCTCTAATAGTTGTTCCATCGCTACAGAAACATCGGTATAAGGGAACTCCATCGTTTCGTAGGGTATGCCGTTTTCCTCTAATAACTTGAAAAACGGCTCTCCTTTGTCATCCATCACAACATAATCTGCCGGTACCTTCATCTTTGCCATTGCATCTATAGAATAATAAGCAATATAGGAAAGGGTTGTAATACCCAACGACACTGCCGTCAGGACCGTAATGAGCGTCAGAGATTTTGCATTCCCCTTCATCCGATGCATAATTGGTGTGACTGCCACTACATCGACAGTCGATAAATGCCCGTTTTTCTTCAGCCGAAGCAAGTTCATGACAAATGAAACAGAGAAGCGGAAGACAAGGAACGTCCCGCCGATTGTAGTTGCTAAAATGACGAGCATATTCAAAAGCAAATTTGTCCCGGCATTTATATCGAACAATTTCGTCGATGCATAGTAGCCATATGCAATTAGCCCAATGCCAATCGCTCCAATAACCATCTTAACAGGACTGAAGCGCTTCACTCGCTCGTCCGCCTGCTTTGAAGCAGTGAATAGGTCAAGGAGTGTCACACGTCGTATCATCCAAGCCATTTGAAGCAGGATAATGACTAGCAGAACCGTAAATACAACAGCTGTTTTTATCACAGCTTCCTTACTGAATGCCATTTCTACTACGACACTTTGCTCTAGCAGCTTCAGCAGAATCATCGCAAATAACCTGGAGCTTAAAAAGCCGAGCAGCATTCCACTTAATACCGCTCCTGCAAACAGCACTATATTTTCAAGCGCGATGAGCCGGAAAATCAGGCCCTTTGTCATCCCAATGAGCTGATACATGCCGATTTCCTTGCTGCGGCGCTTGATGAACAGATGATTTGCATAGAGGACAAAGAACAATACGATGAAATACAGCATATAGGTGGCCGCCTCGAAGCCTGCTGAAGCTGTACCGCTTATAGAGGTCTGTTCGATTACAGCTTGATTGTACTGCAGGGTGACGAATGAAAAGTACAGTGTCACACTGAAAATGAGGGCGAAGAAATACAAGAAGTACTGCTTCATATTTTTCAGCATGCTTCGGAAGACCAGCTGGCTAAGACTCATAGCCGTCACCGCCCAGCACACTCTGTGTACTTAATATCTGCTGAAAGAATTCATTGCGGGATTTGTCCCCGCGGTACAGTTCGGTATACAGCGCCCCGTCCTTCAAGAACAGCACCCGCGAGCAGAAACTTGCCGCCACCGCATCATGCGTCACCATCATGATTGTCACCTGTTGCTGACGGTTGATATCCTCCAGGTTCTTCAGCAGCGCTGTTGCAGCCTTCGAATCAAGTGCTCCCGTCGGCTCGTCGGCAAAGACAATGGACGGCTTCGTGATCAATGCCCTCGCAGCGGAGGTACGCTGCTTCTGCCCTCCCGAAATCTCATTCGGATACTTATTGACAATTTCCTCGATGCCCAGAATTCCTATAAGCTCCCGGAACCTCGCCTCCGCAGCTGCCTTCGGTATTTTCTTAATCGATAACGGCAAAAGGATATTTTCCTTTACCGTCAATGTATCAAGCAGGTTGTACTCCTGAAAAATAAAGCCAAGCTGATCCCGGCGGAAATTCGCCAGCTCCCGTTCCTTCATTCCTTGAAGGTGGCGTCCATCAATCTCCACAATGCCCTCCGTGACCTGGTCGATGGAGCAGAGGACATTGAGCAGCGTCGTCTTGCCCGAGCCCGAAGCCCCCATGATGCCTACGAACTCCCCCTTGTCTACGTCCAAATCAATCCCTTTCAACACTTCCTGGGCCGTGGTCTTCTTTCCATATACTTTACGCACCTTACGAGCCGTCAAAATACTCATGTGGAAAACCCCTCTCTATACCTTGTACCTTCATTCTACAAGGAGGACTACGTCTTTTCGTGCGTTTTACATGACAAAAACAAACGGTAGGTGACAATTTCGTCACCTACCGTATGATTGGTCATATGCGTTTTCTAACGGGAAGCGGAGGATGACAACGGTTCCTTCCCCGACTGCCGATTCCACGCCCAGGCTGATGCCCAATTTCATCGCTGCACTCTTCGCCAGGTATAGCCCCATCCCCGTGGCTGCCGTTGATTCCCTTCCAACCGTGCCCGTATAGGATTTCTTGAATATCCTCGGTAGATCTTCCGCCTTGATGCCTGGTCCATCGTCCCGTATTTGAAGGACCAGATGGCCACTGTCATCTGTATGGGCCGTTATATGGATTACCTCATCAGATGGACTGTACTTGATGGCATTCGACAGCACCTGCCGCACGATGAAGCCAAGCCATTTCGCATCCGTCTTGGTCACCCGGTCAAGCCCATCCACCTCAAAGCCGATGCCTTTCTCCATGCACCATGATTGGAAATCCCGGATTTCCTTGTACACGATTTCCCGGATCCGTACCTGTTCCAGCCGATTGTCCTGCTCGATTGTCAGAAGCCGTGTCTGATGCAGCTGCTGGTCCAATAGCAGATAGATCCGAAGCCATTCCTGCTCCAGCTTCGAGCGCAGTTTCATCTCCTCTATCTGCTCAATCATCAATTTCATCGCCGTGAGAGGCGCCTTCATCTCGTGCACCCATGCCAGCAGGTCATCGGACTCCTCCTGCCTCTGGATGCTCAGCCTACTGATCATCCGCGCCTTGCCTTCCAGCTCCTCCAAAAAACGTTCCATATAAAGACGTTGGACAGCCGTCAATCTGAGCTGTGCTATATCCTCGATTCCTTCACTATCCAATACTGTGCGGATGGCCTTATACTCGACGGCAAAGCGCCACCCCAAGAACATGAACAACAGGACCAACTGGATGACATTGAAGTAGACGATGGAAACGCCTGAAAAGCCCGCATCCAGTGCAAACACGACATTCGAGCAAATAAGGGAAAGAAAAAAGAAGCCGATCCATACAGCATGCTCCTTCAGGAATAGCCAGCCCATCATTTCTCCACCGCCATATAGCCGAGGCCCTTTTTCGTGACGATGACATCCTCCATGCCGATTTCTGCAAGGCGCTGCCGGAGCCGGTTGACATTGACCGTCAAGGTGTTATCGTTTACGAATCGTTCATCGTCCCATAGTTTGCGCATCAGCTCGTCCCGTGAAACAATCTGACCGCTTGCCTTTACAAGGATTTTCAATATGAACAGCTCGTTCTTCGTCAGCTCGATCTGTTCTTTCCCATAGGCAACAAGTGCCCGGTCATAATCCAGGAGCGCCCCGTTCCATCGAACCGTCTCTACGGGCTGTTCCTTATAATCGTATGCACGCCGGAGCAGGGCCTGTACCTTCGCAATCAGCACATCCATATGGAACGGCTTCTGCACAAAGTCATCCGCCCCCATCTGCATCGCCATCACCATATCCATCGGGTGGTCCCGTGATGACAGGAAAAGAATCGGCACCTTTGAAAGACTCCTTATTTCCCGACACCAATGGAACCCATCAAAAGCAGGCAGCTGGATATCAATGATGACCAGGTGCGGCTGCTCCTTTAGAAAGTCATCCATCACTTTTTGAAAATCGCCAGGTGCCACCGTTTCAATCGACCATTGGGAAAAACGGTGCTTGATCTGTTCAAAAATTGATGGATCATCTTCTATCAATAACACTTTCATCTCTTCCGCCTCCTTCCAATAAGCATACTATAAACAACCTTTTATTGTAAATTTCAGCCACAAAAAACAAAAAACCTTGAGAGCGTCCCCTCAAGGTTTTTTGGAAATTAGCCTAAGCTAAAATTATTTTTGGATAGAAGCTACAACGCCAGCGCCTACAGTACGGCCACCCTCACGGATAGAGAACTTAGTACCTTCTTCAAGAGCGATTGGAGCGATTAGTTCTACAGTCATTTCGATGTTGTCGCCAGGCATTACCATTTCAACGCCTTCTGGCAGCATGCAGATACCTGTTACGTCAGTTGTACGGAAGTAGAACTGAGGACGGTAGTTAGAGAAGAATGGAGTGTGACGTCCACCCTCTTCTTTTGAAAGAACGTAAACTTCTGCTTTGAAGTTAGTGTGTGGAGTGATTGAGCCTGGTTTAGCCAATACTTGACCACGTTGGATTTCTTCACGAGCTACACCACGAAGAAGTGCACCGATGTTGTCACCAGCTTCAGCGTAGTCTAATAATTTACGGAACATTTCTACACCTGTTACAGTAGTAGATTTTGGTTCTTCAACTAGACCGATGATTTCAACAACGTCACCAACTTTAACTTGACCACGTTCAACACGGCCAGTTGCTACTGTACCACGACCAGTGATAGAGAATACGTCCTCTACTGGCATCATGAATGGTTTGTCAGTTTGACGTTCTGGAGTTGGGATGTAGTTGTCTACAGCGTCCATTAATTCAACGATTTTTTCTTCCCACTCTGGCTCACCTTCAAGAGCTTTAAGAGCAGAACCTTTGATTACAGGAATATCGTCGCCTGGGAAGTCATATTCAGATAGTAGGTCACGGATTTCCATTTCTACTAATTCTAATAATTCTTCGTCGTCAACCATGTCACATTTGTTCATGAATACTACTAGGTAAGGTACACCTACTTGACGAGATAAAAGGATGTGCTCACGAGTTTGTGGCATTGGGCCGTCAGCAGCAGATACTACTAGGATACCACCGTCCATTTGAGCAGCACCAGTGATCATGTTTTTAACATAGTCAGCGTGTCCTGGGCAGTCAACGTGTGCATAGTGACGAGTTTCAGTTTCGTACTCTACGTGAGAAGTATTGATTGTGATACCACGCTCTTTTTCTTCTGGAGCGTTATCGATGTCAGCGTAAGATTTAGCTTCGCCACCCATTTTTTTAGAAAGAACTGTTGCGATAGCAGCAGTTAAAGTTGTTTTACCATGGTCAACGTGTCCGATTGTACCAATGTTAGCATGCGTTTTCGAACGGTCAAATTTTTCCTTAGCCATTAGAGAAAGCCTCCTAAATATATGTTTTAATTTTTTTTTTTATGTTATAACTGCTGGCTGATAAGGGCCCTTATCAGCCATGCAATCATAGCTTACAAGTTATTTATACTTGATACAAGATGAAATTTCAATTATTCACCTTTATTTTTTTTGATGATGTCTTCTGCAATTGATTTCGGTACTTCTTCATAGTGATCGAACACCATTGAGAATACACCGCGACCTTGAGTTGCAGAACGTAGCGTTGTTGCATATCCGAACATTTCAGATAGTGGAACCATTGCGCGTACTACTTGTGAGTTACCACGAGCTTCCATACCCTCTACGCGACCGCGACGAGCAGTAATGTTACCCATGATATCACCAAGGTACTCTTCTGGAATAACAACTTCCACTTTCATCATCGGCTCTAAGATAACTGGGTTACACTTAGAAGCAGCGGCTTTTAAAGCCATGGAAGCAGCGATTTTGAATGCCATTTCGTTGGAGTCAACGTCATGGTATGAACCGTCGAATAATTTAGCTTTGATGTCGATTAACGGGTAACCCGCAACAACACCGCGGTCTAAAGAATCACGAAGTCCAGCTTCTACTGCCGGGATGTATTCACGAGGAACTACACCACCAACGATAGCGTTTTCGAATTCGAAGCCTGCGCCCTCTTCATTTGGAGAGAACTCGATCCATACGTCACCGTATTGACCGCGACCACCAGATTGACGAGTGAATTTACCTTGAACTTGAGCAGAACCACGGAATGTCTCACGGTAAGATACCATTGGAGCACCAACGTTAGCTTCTACTTTGAATTCACGTTTCATACGGTCAACCAGGATGTCAAGGTGAAGCTCACCCATACCAGAGATGATTGTTTGACCAGTCTCTTGGTCTGTATGTGCACGGAATGTTGGATCTTCTTCTTGAAGCTTTTGTAAAGCTTGACCCATTTTATCTTGGTCAGCTTTTGATTTTGGTTCTACAGATAAAGAGATAACTGGCTCTGGGAATTCCATTGACTCTAGGATAACAAGGTTTTTCTCGTCACATAGAGTGTCACCAGTAGTAGTATCTTTAAGACCTACAGCAGCAGCGATGTCACCAGCGAATACTTTTGAAATTTCTTCACGGCTGTTCGCGTGCATTTGAAGGATACGACCTACACGTTCACGTTTACCTTTTGTAGAGTTTTGTACGTATGAACCTGAATCAAGTGTTCCAGAGTACACACGGAAGAATGTTAATTTACCTACGAATGGGTCAGTCATAACTTTGAATGCAAGAGCTGAGAATGGCTCCTCATCAGAAGAATGACGTACTAATTCTCCGTCTCCATCAATGTCAGTACCTTTGATTGCAGGTACATCTACTGGAGATGGCAGGTAGTCGATTACTGCGTCAAGCATTTTACGAACACCTTTGTGTTTGAACGCTGTACCGCAGATTACTGGGTAGAATTCTACATCGATTGTCGCTTTACGGATAGCCGCTTTAAGCTCTTCCTTCGTAATTTCTTCACCAGCGAAGTATTTTTCCATGATCTCTTCATTAACTTCAGCGATTGCTTCGATTAATTTTTCACGGTATTCTTCAGCTTGTGCTTGGTATTCTTCAGGAATTGGTTGACCTTCGCGTAATGCTGTACCTTCTTCGTTGTCGTAGTAAGTTACATCCATTTCCACTAGGTCGATGATTGCTTTGAATTCGTCTTCAGCACCGATTGGTAATTGGATTGGGTGAGCATTTGCTTGCAGACGCTCATGTAGAGTACCTACAGAATATAGGAAGTCTGCACCCATTTTATCCATTTTGTTGATGAATACGATACGTGGTACGCCGTAAGTTGTAGCTTGACGCCATACCGTTTCAGTTTGAGGCTCAACACCTGATTGAGCATCAAGTACTGTTACCGCTCCATCAAGTACACGTAGAGAACGTTCTACTTCTACAGTGAAGTCTACGTGTCCTGGAGTATCGATGATGTTTACGCGGTGACCTTTCCATTGAGCTGTTGTCGCAGCAGAAGTGATTGTAATACCACGTTCTTGCTCTTGCTCCATCCAGTCCATTTGAGAAGCGCCTTCGTGAGTTTCACCGATTTTGTGAATCTTACCAGTGTAATAAAGGATACGCTCAGTTGTTGTTGTTTTACCAGCATCAATGTGAGCCATGATCCCAATATTACGTGTATTCTCTAGTGAGAATTCGCGTTTCATAGGAAATTTCTCCTTCCATATTGGGGTAGAACGGTTAAGTATAACTCATGCTCTAGCAAGCTAGAGCATGGGTGATATTACCAGCGGTAGTGAGCGAATGCTTTGTTCGCTTCTGCCATTTTGTGCATGTCTTCACGTTTCTTAACTGAAGCACCTGTGTTGTTAGATGCATCAAGGATTTCGTTAGCTAAACGCTCTTCCATTGTTTTTTCACCACGAAGACGAGCGTAGTTAACTAGGTAACGAAGACCTAAAGTAGTACGGCGTTCTGGACGAACTTCAACCGGTACTTGGTAGTTAGAACCACCAACACGGCGAGCGCGTACTTCAAGAACTGGCATTACATTGTTCAATGCAGCTTCAAATACTTCTAGTGGATCTTGACCAGAACGTTCTTTTACAAGCTCGAACGCACCGTATAGAATCTTTTGAGAAGTACCTCTTTTACCGTCAATCATCATTTTATTGATTAAACGAGTTACTAGTTTTGAATTGTAAAGTGGATCTGGTAACACGTCACGTTTGGAAACAGGACCTTTACGAGGCATGTGTTTTCCTCCTTTCAGATAAATATCTATTTAGAGTATTTTCGTTTGATTATTTCTTTTCTTTAGGGCGTTTTGTACCGTATAGAGAACGTGATTGCATACGGCCGTTTACACCAGCAGTATCAAGAGCACCACGTACGATATGGTAACGAACACCCGGTAAGTCTTTTACACGACCGCCACGGATAAGAACAACACTGTGCTCTTGTAAGTTGTGGCCTTCACCAGGAATGTACGCTGTAACCTCGATTTGGTTAGTTAAACGTACACGAGCGTATTTACGTAACGCTGAGTTAGGTTTTTTAGGCGTCATAGTACCTACACGAGTACAAACACCACGTTTTTGAGGAGATTTAACATCAGTTAAAGATTTTTTAAATGAGTTATATCCTTTGTTTAACGCTGGTGAAGTTGATTTCGTGATTTTAGATTTACGAGGCTTACGTACCAATTGGTTAATTGTAGGCATCGATTTTTCCTCCCTTCATTGAGTCCTTTTAATACCACACATCCAGGTGGTTCATTTTTTGGGTAAAAACAAAGTCTTTGTGTACAACTACACAAAAACTACATCGCAGTAATCGCAACAATCGCAGCTCCAACATGAATGCCGCAAGCTTTTCCAAGTTCTTTCTTTGACTCGACGAGATGAACTGGTATCCCGATTTCTTTCGCGAGAAGAATGGCCGGATCGGTTACCCAACTGTCTGCATCAAGTGCGACAAAAACTTCGAGTACTTGTCCAGCACGCATTGCTTTCACTGCCTGCTTTGTACCTATGATTGTTTGACTGGCCTGTTTTACTTTAGCATAAGACATTTGCATATCCTCCAAAAGCACAGACAGTTAACTATCAACCTTGAATATATTATCATTCCTAATTCCAACTGTCAACTGATATCTTTAGAAAAGCATCCCCCGGTCTTCATAAAGACCGAGGCGATGTATTTTCTTTCGCAGAAGATGCCGGAATCCATTTGAAGGTCCCCAGCACCCTGGCATCCACCCGCAGGTACGGGGATTGTGCGGCATGCCATACAATCCCCGCTCCTTTTATTCGAATGAAGTCAGTTCTGCTTCCGTTGCCGGCTCGTCATCTGCGATGCGAATCTGGCGGTAACGTTGCATACCAGTACCTGCAGGAACAAGTTTACCGATGATTACGTTCTCCTTCAGACCAAGAAGCTCATCACGCTTACCTTTGATTGCAGCATCCGTCAACACACGAGTCGTTTCTTGGAATGATGCAGCAGATAAGAATGACTCTGTTTCAAGAGAAGCTTTCGTGATACCAAGGATGACTGGACGGCAAGTAGCAGGGTTTTTGCCACTTAGCACTGCATCCTTATTCGCTTCAAGGAACTGGTGGATATCAAGTAATGAACCTGGCAGCAGCTCAGTGTCGCCCGCTTCGATTACACGCACTTTACGAAGCATTTGGCGAACCATTACCTCGATGTGCTTATCACCGATTTCTACCCCTTGCATACGGTATACTTTCTGTACTTCCTTCAACAGATATTCTTGAACTGTCGCTACGTCTTTTACTTTCAGCAATTGCTTCGGATCGATGGAACCTTCTGTAAGGATCTGACCTGGTTTGATCATGTCGTCCAATTGTACTTTCAGACGAGCATTGTATGGTGCTTGATACTTACGCGTTTCCACGTCGCCTTGGATTGTGATTTCTTTTAAGCCTTCACGGATTTCTTCAATCTCCACTACTTTACCTGAAATCTCAGAGATGACCGCCTGCCCTTTCGGATTACGCGCCTCGAAGATCTCCTGGATACGCGGAAGACCTTGTGTGATATCGTTTCCGGCTACCCCACCTGTATGGAATGTACGCATCGTCAGCTGTGTACCTGGCTCCCCGATGGATTGAGCAGCGATGATACCTACCGCTTCCCCAACCTCTACTTCGTCGCCAGTAGCCAAGTTCATGCCGTAGCATTTTTTACATACACCGTGTTTTGTATTACATGTAAATGCAGAGCGGATTGTCACCTGTTCGATGCCGACTTCTTCAATTACACGTGCTACATCTTGCGTAATGAGGCCGTCACGCTCTAAGATCACTTCGCCCGTTTCCGGATGGTAGATTGTCTTCTTCGTGTAGCGGCCGATGATACGCTCATCTAAAGCTTCGATTACCTCGTTGCCTTCCATTAACGCACCGATTGTCAGACCACGGTCAGTACCACAATCATCCTCACGAACGATTACATCTTGCGCTACGTCTACTAGACGACGAGTCAGGTAACCTGAGTCAGCCGTTTTCAGGGCTGTATCGGCAAGACCTTTACGCGCACCGTGGGTAGAGATGAAGTATTCCAATACCGTTAAACCTTCACGGAATGAAGATTTGATCGGTAACTCGATGATACGACCAGCCGGGTTGGCCATCAGACCACGCATACCGGCAAGCTGCGTAAAGTTCGATGCGTTACCACGGGCACCGGAGTCGGACATCATGAAGATAGGGTTTGTTTTTTGTAATGAGTCCATCAGCTTGCCTTGGATTGTATCCTTGGCTTTTGACCAGATCTCGATTACACGGTCATAACGCTCTTCTTCCGTGATCAGACCACGGCGGAACTGCTTCATGACTTTATCTACTTTCGCTTGTGCTTCTTCAAGGATTTCGCCTTTTTCCGGTAATACCTCGATGTCGGATACACCTACTGTAATACCAGCACGAGTTGAATATTTGAAGCCTAGGTCTTTCATGCGGTCAAGCATTTTAGAAGTCTCAGTAATTTTGAACATCTTGAATACTTGTGCAATGACATTTCCTAAGAACTTCTTGCGGAATGGCGGTACAGCAGGTACGGAAGCAAAGTGCTTGCGTAGAACCGCCTGGCGCTGCGCTTCAACTTTCTCCGTTTCTGATAGAGCTTTGTACTCTTCAGATGCTTCCAATTCTGCAAGTGTCTCTTCGTCGATCGTCAAGTTCACGAAGTATTTCTCAGGTGTTCTGTCTTCTAAGTTTGTATCTGTCGGCTCATTAATGTAAGGGAATGATTCAGGTAGAATTTCATTGAAAATCACCTTACCTACAGTTGTTAACAAGAACATTTTATTTTGCTCTTCTGTAAACGTCGGGTTGTTTAAAGAAGAAGCCTGGATTGCGATACGAGTATGCAAGTGGACATGACCCGTTTGGTAAGCGATCAACACTTCATCAGAACCGTAGAAGATAGAACCTTCACCGCGTGCGCCTTCGCGCTCAAGTGTTAAGTAGTAGTTACCTAATACCATATCCTGAGATGGTGTTACTACCGGTTTACCATCTTTCGGGTTCAAGATGTTTTGTGCAGCCAGCATTAATAGACGGGCTTCCGCTTGCGCTTCAGCTGATAATGGAACGTGAACCGCCATTTGGTCACCATCGAAGTCAGCGTTGTAGGCTGTACATACTAATGGGTGAAGACGGATGGCACGGCCTTCTACCAATGTAGGCTCGAACGCTTGGATACCAAGGCGGTGAAGCGTCGGTGCACGGTTAAGCAGTACCGGATGTTCACGGATGACGTCTTCAAGAACGTCCCATACTTCATTGTGCATGCGCTCGATTTTACGCTTCGCAGACTTAATGTTATGTGCTAGACCACGCTCTACCAATTCTTTCATGACGAAAGGCTTGAATAGCTCGATTGCCATTTCCTTTGGTAGACCGCATTGGTACATTTTCAAGTTTGGACCTACTACGATAACGGAACGACCAGAATAGTCTACACGTTTACCAAGCAAGTTCTGACGGAAACGACCTTGTTTCCCTTTCAGCATATGTGAAAGTGATTTCAACGGACGGTTACCAGGACCTGTGACAGGACGGCCACGACGACCATTGTCAATCAGGGCATCCACCGCTTCTTGCAACATACGTTTTTCGTTTTGCACGATGATGCTTGGTGCACCAAGGTCCAGTAGACGTTTTAAACGGTTGTTACGGTTGATGACACGACGGTATAGGTCATTCAAGTCGGAAGTCGCAAAACGGCCACCGTCTAATTGCACCATTGGACGCAGCTCTGGTGGAATGACAGGAAGTACGTCAAGAATCATCCAGGAAGGCTTGTTGCCTGAGTTACGGAATGATTCTACAACTTCAAGGCGCTTGATTGCACGTGTACGGCGCTGGCCTTGCGCTGTTTTCAACTCTTCCTTCAGCGTAGCTGTTTCTTCTTCCAAATCGATTTGCTCAAGAAGCTGCTTGATTGCCTCTGCTCCCATTGCAGCATCGAAGGAACTGCCGAATTTTTCGCGGTATGCGCGGTATTCCTTTTCGGAAAGAAGCTGTTTATGCTCCAGATTTGTGCCTGCAGGATCGATTACTACGTAAGATGCAAAGTAGATTACTTCCTCAAGTGCACGTGGAGACATATCCAGGATTAGACCCATTCGGCTTGGAATCCCTTTGAAGTACCAGATATGCGATACAGGTGCAGCCAATTCGATATGCCCCATACGCTCACGGCGGACTTTCGCCCGTGTCACTTCAACGCCACAACGGTCACAGACCACGCCTTTATAACGTACGCGTTTGTATTTACCACAGTGACATTCCCAGTCTTTCGTCGGTCCGAAAATCCGTTCGCAAAACAGACCGTCTTTTTCTGGTTTTAATGTACGGTAGTTGATTGTTTCAGGCTTTTTGACCTCACCATAAGACCAAGAACGAATCTTGTCCGGTGAAGCTAAGCCAATTTTCATATATTCAAATTCATTAACATCTATCAAGGAGCCTACCTCCCTTTAGTATAAGTCCTCTATGACTCTTTCCGCAGCTCGACAATTAACGGTTGCAAGACGCACCCGGGCCTCATCACGCCCCGGATGACATGCTTGCTGTTGAAGATAAGGCTGTTGCCACCCCTATCCACCAAAAAAAGTTTAAACCGAAACCGATTAAACTTTTTTGCACAGAAAAGATTAAAAATTGATTGATTACGCCTCGGCATAATCAGGTGCAAGCTTCCCCTTCCCTGCTGCGCTAGCGCCAGGGCATCCGCGCAACAGAAGATAGGGACGGGCAGGCACTACCTGCCCTATAGAAAACTTGCTTATTCGAATGACTCAGCAGGCTCTTCATCTGCAATTGGTGCAATATTCAATGCATCCGCAGGCTGAAGGTCGTCTTCATCATCTAAATCGCGAAGCTCAACTTCTTCGTCGTTGATTGTTAACATCTTAACATCCATACCTAAAGATTGAAGCTCCTTGATCAATACTTTGAATGATTCCGGTACACCCGGTTCTGGAACACTTTCGCCCTTAACGATTGCTTCGTATGTTTTCACACGGCCGACAACGTCATCGGACTTCACTGTCAGAATCTCTTGTAACGTGTAGGCAGCACCGTATGCTTCAAGTGCCCATACCTCCATCTCACCGAAACGCTGACCACCGAATTGCGCTTTACCACCAAGCGGTTGTTGCGTTACTAATGAGTAAGGACCAGTTGAACGTGCGTGAAGCTTATCATCTACCATGTGGGCAAGTTTGATCATATACATGACCCCTACCGATACACGGTTGTCGAACGGCTCACCTGAACGTCCATCATAAAGGATTGTTTTACCGTCACGGTTCATGCCGGCTTCTTCCATCGTCTCCCAAACATCGTCCTCGTTGGCGCCGTCAAATACAGGAGTGGCCATGTGTACGCCTAAATAGCGGGAGGCCATTCCCAAGTGAAGCTCCAACACTTGTCCGATGTTCATACGGGATGGTACCCCAAGTGGGTTAAGCATGATGTCCACCGGTGTGCCGTCTGGCATGAATGGCATATCTTCTTCCGGCAGGATACGAGAGATAACCCCTTTGTTACCATGGCGTCCGGCCATTTTGTCCCCAACGCGGATTTTACGTTTTTGAACAATGTAGACACGAACCAATTGGTTGACACCTGGTGGCAGCTCATCGCCATCTTCACGGTTGAATACTTTTACATCAAGAACGATACCGCCAGCTCCGTGAGGTACTTTCAATGATGTATCACGTACTTCACGCGCCTTCTCACCGAAGATTGCATGTAGTAGGCGTTCTTCAGCTGTAAGCTCTGTAACCCCTTTAGGCGTTACCTTACCTACCAGGATATCACCATCGCGCACTTCCGCACCGATGCGGATGATGCCGCGCTCGTCTAGATTGCGAAGTGCATCTTCCCCTACGTTCGGGATGTCGCGTGTAATTTCTTCAGGCCCTAATTTTGTATCACGAGATTCTGATTCGTATTCTTCAATATGAACAGAAGTATATACATCGTCTTTTACAAGGCGTTCGCTCATAATGACAGCATCCTCGTAGTTGAAGCCGTCCCATGTCATGAACGCAACAAGTACGTTCTGGCCAAGTGCCAATTCGCCTTTTTCCATAGATGGACCATCAGCTAAAATGTCACGAGGTTTTACACGGTCGCCAACCTTTACGATTGGACGCTGGTTATAAGAAGTACCTTGGTTTGAACGAATGAATTTTTGTAATTTGTATTTCGTCAGATCGCCTTTAACTTCCTTGCCGTCCACCAATTCGATGCGGCGTACGTGGATCGAGCGGGCTTCTACATGCTCCACGATTCCATCATATTTCGCAACAACAGCAGCACCCGAGTCACGCGCGTCGACATGCTCCATACCTGTACCTACGAATGGTGCATTCGGGTAAAGTAGAGGAACAGCTTGACGTTGCATGTTCGCACCCATAAGCGCACGGTTTGAGTCATCGTTCTCTAAGAACGGGATACAAGCTGTGGCAGCGGATACTACCTGTTTCGGTGATACGTCCATGTAGTCGATGGCATCGCGTTTGAACACGGTGTTGTCACCACGGAAACGACCTACAACCTCTTCGTTCGCGAATGTGCCATCCGGATTCAAGATTGAGTTCGCCTGTGCCACTACATAGTTGTCTTCTTCATCTGCAGTCAAATAGTCGATCTGGTCCGTCACTTGGCCTGTTTCATGGTCGACACGACGGTACGGCGTTTCGATGAAGCCAAATTTGTTTACTTTTGCGAACGATGAAAGCGAGTTGATCAGACCGATGTTCGGTCCCTCAGGCGTTTCAATCGGACACATACGACCGTAGTGGGAGTAGTGAACGTCACGTACTTCCATACCAGCACGTTCACGTGTCAAACCACCAGGTCCTAATGCAGAAAGACGACGTTTGTGCGTCAATTCAGCAAGTGGGTTCGTTTGGTCCATGAATTGCGACAATTGGGAAGAACCGAAGAACTCCTTGATGGAAGCAATAACAGGACGGATGTTGATCAATTGCTGCGGTACGATTGCTGCCGTGTCATTGATGGACATACGCTCGCGCACCACACGCTCCATACGGGATAGACCGATACGGAATTGGTTTTGCAGAAGCTCACCAACCGAACGCAGACGACGGTTACCTAGATGGTCGATGTCATCCGTGTTACCTACACCATATAATAGGTTGAAGAAGTAGGATACAGAAGCTAATACGTCAGCAGGCGTAATGTTCTTCACTTCTTCATCGATATAGGCATTTGAAATCACATTGATTTCCTTTTGTGATTCATCGTTCGGCGCATAGATTTTAATTGACTGGATTGTGATGTCGTCTTCAAGCACCCCGCCGACCTGCGACAGTTTGCGGAAGCCGATGCCGTTTTCTAGATAAGGAATCAATTTATCCAATGTACGACGGTCGATCAACGCACCTTTTTCAACTAACACTTCACCCGTTTCCGGATCTGCAAGTGTTTCTGCAATCGTCTGGTTGAACAGACGGTTTTTGATATGAAGCTTTTTATTCATTTTATAACGACCGACATTCGCTAGATCATAGCGTTTTGCGTCGAAGAAACGAGAGTAAAGTAAGCTTTTCGCACTTTCAACTGTCGGCGGCTCACCTGGACGTAGACGTTCGTAGATCTCAAGAAGCGCTTTTTCAGTGCTTTCTGTGTTGTCTTTTTCGAGCGTATTGCGCAGGTACTCGTTGTCACCGATGATGTCGATGATTTCCTGGTCGGAGCCGAAGCCTAATGCACGAAGCAATACCGTTACAGGAAGCTTACGCGTACGGTCGATACGAACGTAGACGACGTCCTTTGCATCCGTTTCATATTCAAGCCATGCGCCACGGTTTGGAATCACTGTAGCGCCAAAGCCTTTCTTACCGTTTTTGTCAGTTTTATCATGGAAGTAAACACTTGGAGAACGAACCAACTGAGAAACGATAACACGCTCAGCACCGTTGATGATAAACGTGCCTGTTTCCGTCATCAATGGGAAATCGCCCATGAAGACGTCTTGCTCTTTTACTTCATCTGTTTCTTTGTTGTGCAAACGTACTTTTACGCGCAATGGCGCAGCATACGTCACGTCACGTTCTTTACACTCATCGACATCATACTTCGGATCGCCCAATGTATAGTCGACGAACTCAAGTGAAAGATTACCTGTAAAATCTTCGATTGGAGAAATGTCGTGGAACATCTCACGCAATCCTTCTTCAAGGAACCACTCATAAGATGCTGTTTGGATTTCGATTAAGTTCGGAAGCTCCAGCACCTCGTTAATACGCGCAAAGCTTCTACGCTGGCGGTGTTGTCCGTACTGAACTAGTTGACCTGTCAACTCATTCACCCCTCAATAAAGCGATAATAGGTCTTTGCAAAACCAACCAAATGGTGTATGATTTCGAAAGACAAAAAGAAAACGAGACGCTCATTGGATCTCATTTTCGGTTAAACTCAACTTATTTTTGAGCAGTCTACCCTTCAAAATTACTTTTTAATACAAAAGGGCACACTTCTTCAAAATAATAATTTTGCATTTTATTATGTTATCATAGTCGATTTGTCAAGTCAATCTTTTCTAAGGAGGTTGATTATTTTTTTGCCCTTATAATCCAGTAGCCTTTTTTCTTCTCGACCACTTCCACTTCAGAAAACACTTCCTCTAGATGACTGACCGTCGATGGGGCCCCCTGTTTCTTCTGGATGACCACCCACAGTTCGCCGTCCTCGACTAACTTCTCATAAGACTCATCATAAAATCTGAAAATCGTTTCTTTCCCCGCGCGAATGGGCGGGTTCGTCAAAATGGCCGCCGCCTGCACATCTCCTGCCGCAGCAAGGCCGTCACTTTCAAAAATACGTACATTTTGAACCCCGTTCAGCTTCGCATTCTTCTCAGCAAGCGCAACCGCTCGTGTATTGATATCCATCATATGGACGAAACGCTCAGGATTCGCCTTGGCAATGGACAACCCGATCGGACCGTAGCCGCAGCCAACATCCAGTATATCACCCGCAACTTCCGGCATTTCAAAGGCATCGAGCAGTACACGGGATCCAAAATCTACTTCGCTTTTACTGAACACGCCCATATCCGTTTCAAAGGTGAAAACATGTCCTAGCAAAGTAAATTTCCATTGGCGTGGTTTACTTTCCGTTTGAGGTTTATTCGAATAATAATGATCAGACATAGCACAACACGCCCCTTACTTTCCTAATTGGAAGAAGCCGTCATCGTCGATAAAAAGAAAAGCCCGTCACATTGACGAGCTTTTTCTTATGTCATAGAAGATAAATTATTTAACTTCTACAGATGCGCCAACTTCTTCAAGTTTACCTTTGATTGCTTCAGCTTCTTCTTTAGCAACGCCTTCTTTAAGAGCTTTAGGAGCGTTATCTACTACTTCTTTAGCTTCTTTCAAGCCAAGACCAGTGATTTCGCGTACCACTTTGATAACTTTGATTTTCTCAGCACCAGCAGATGCTAATACTACGTCGAACTCAGTTTTTTCTTCAGCTGCTGCAGCACCGCCAGCAACTACAGCTACAGGAGCTGCTGCTGTTACACCGAATTCTTCTTCGATTGCTTTTACTAAATCGTTTAATTCAAGAACTGTCATAGATTTGATAGCTTCTAAGATTTGCTCATTGTTCATTTTAATTTCCTCCTATTGGATGTTTTATGTTTTTAGGCGACTACGCCCATTTTTGAAGTCGTGGGGCGAATATTATGCGCCTTGCTCTTCTTTTTGTTCTGCAACAGCTTTTGTTGCAAGTGCGAAGTTGCGCACTGGAGCTTGAAGTACAGATAAAAGCATAGATAGTAGACCTTCGCGTGATGGAAGTTCTGCAAGAGCTTTAACGTCTTCAACAGATGCGATTGTACCTTCGATGATACCAGCTTTGATTTCCAACGCTTCGTTTTTCTTAGCGAATTCGTTGATGATTTTTGCTGGAGCTACTACGTCTTCGTTTGAGAACGCAACAGCGTTTGGACCAGTTAAGAATTCGTTCAAACCGTCCACACCTGCGATTTCAGTAGCACGGCGAGTTAAAGTGTTTTTGTATACTTTGAACTCAACACCAGCTTCACGAAGTTGTTTACGTAATTCTGTAACTTGCGCTACAGTTAAGCCACGGTAGTCAACAACAACTACTGAGCTAGCCGCTTGGAATTTACCAGCGATTTCTTGCACTTGAACCGATTTAGTTTCGATTGCTTTGCTCATGATGACACCTCCTATTAGAATGAGTCATTTATACCGACAAAAGAAAAGCCCTTATGCCTGGTAGACATAAGGGCAGAAAAGTCATCATCTTAAAAGAATCCGAACTCCTATGTCCTCGGTAGGATCATTAAGTGACAAGTCACTCCTACTGTCTACGGTACAAATGGATGATTCACAACAGCACCCATCTTACCAAGTAAGCGGAGCGTTGTCAACTGTTTTTTGTTAAGAAATTATATTATTTAACAACTACAGATTGAGCGTCAACTTTAACAGCAGGGCCCATTGTAGTAGTAACGTTTACAGATTTCATGTAAGTACCTTTTGCAGCAGCAGGCTTCGCCTTTTGAACTACATCAAATACTGTCAAGAAGTTTTCAACTAATTTTTCTGTCTCGAAAGAAACTTTACCGATAGGAGCGTGGATGATACCAGCTTTGTCAGCACGGTATTCTACTTTACCAGCTTTGATTTCTTCAATCGCTTTTGTTACGTCGAAAGTAACTGTACCAGTTTTAGGGTTTGGCATTAAGCCTTTAGGACCTAATACACGACCAAGTTTACCAACTTCACCCATCATGTCCGGAGTCGCTACGATTACATCGAAGTCGAACCAGCCTTGTTGGATTTTTTGGATGTACTCAGCATCGCCTACATAGTCAGCGCCAGCAGCTTCTGCTTCTTTCAATTTTTCGCCTTTAGCGAATACCAATACGCGTTGAGTTTTACCAGTACCGTTTGGAAGCACTACTGCGCCACGGATCTGCTGGTCGTTTTTACGAGTATCGATTCCTAGTTTGAAAGCTACTTCAACAGTTGCATCGAAGTTTACTGTGCTCGTTTTTTGAGCAAGAGCGATTGCTTCTGCAGCTTCGTATAATTTAGAGCGATCCACTAATTTAGCGGCATCTTGTAACTTTTTACCTTTTTTAGCCATTGTTAATTTCCTCCTTGATTGTGGTTGTAACGGATTGAACCTCCCACGAATAAAGGTTGCGCACCCTAAGAGTGCAGCAACCTTCCAAAAACAAATACATCATCAAGTCTTTGAAGATGGGATTAGTCTTCGATGACGATACCCATGCTTCGTGCAGTACCTTCAACCATCAACATTGCAGCTTCTACAGATGCAGCGTTTAGGTCAGGCATTTTTTGTTCAGCGATTTCGCGAACTTTATCACGTTTAACCGTTGCAACTTTTTTACGGTTTGGTTCACCAGATCCAGATTGGATACCAGCAGCTACTTTAAGTAGAACTGCAGCCGGCGGAGTTTTCGTAATGAAAGTGAATGAACGGTCTTCGAATACTGAAATTTCAACTGGAATGATAAGACCAGCTTGATCAGCAGTACGAGCGTTAAATTCTTTACAGAATCCCATGATGTTCACACCTGCTTGACCCAATGCAGGACCAACCGGTGGTGCTGGGTTTGCTTTACCAGCAGGGATTTGAAGTTTTACAACTTTAATAACTTTTTTAGCCACGAGACACACCTCCTTAAGTCCGTGATGTGGTCATAGGGTTGCCCCTCCCACTCAATATCTGTCTGTCGGCTTAAATCCGATAACATTAAACATTTATCTATCACACTGAATAAATTGCCAGTCTGACCTATGAAATGATAACACTTTTATTTCAATCGTGCAAGTGGGAATCATTCTATATTTTGCGAATTTGCGCAAAATCCATTTCCATCTTCGTTTCACGGCCGAACATATCAACTGTTACCTTCACTTTGCCCTTCTCTACATCAACTTCCTCTACCTTGCCCTGGAAGTGTGCAAAAGGTCCTTCCAGCACTTCGACCACTTCGCCTACCGTTACGGCTATCTCGCCGATCGCAGTCTCGTTCATGCCCATTTGAGCAAGTAGGCGGTCTGCCTCTTCAGGAAGAAGCGGCGTCGGCTTCGCTCCACCACCTGATGAACCGATGAATCCAGTTACACCCGGCGTATTGCGGACCACATACCAGGAATCATCCGTCATGATCAGCTCCACCAATACATAGCCCGGGAACACTTTGCGCATGACCGTCTTTTTCTTGCCATCTTCTTTAATATCAATTTCTTCATGCTCCGGTACGATGACGCGGAAGATCTTGTCCTGCATGCCCATTGTTTCTACACGCTTCTCAAGATTTGCCTTCACACGGTTTTCGTAACCCGAATAAGTATGCACTACATACCAATTTTTCTCCATAATTTCTGGACTGCTCGTCCGTCCCTCCTTTTAATCCTCATGATGCCCTTCGCCACGCACATTTTATCCAAATGAAAAAACCCGTTGTTTCACGAAGACGGGCCATTTCATCAATATACTATTTTTATAGTTCCAAGAACCAACGTAACGCCTCGGAAATACCTAAATCCACTACCGTAAAGTATAAGGCGAAGAAAATAACAGTCACCACTACGACTACTGTGTACTTCGTCAACTCTTTACTTTTCGGCCAGCTCGTTTTACGCATTTCTGAGCCGACTTCACTAAAAAAGCTCGTAATCTTGCTCATCTTCTAGCTTAACCTCCGGAAAAATCGTTTCTTTAAGTCACCAATCAATTTATAACGTCTGCTTGTGCACGGTATGCTCATTGCAATGCGAACAAAACTTCTTCAATTCCAGCCGCTGTGCCTCACTGTTCGACTTCGCCGGCATCGAATAATTCCGGGAACCGCATTTCTCACAGCTCAAAACGACCTTCTTCGCCATTCAAACCACCTATTTCCGGCATTATGTCTAATCAAGACTAACACCTAATAGGCGTACTGTCAATAAGAGGTATGCCGATAGCCCCCGGCTCCCCGCCCGGTCTGCGGACCCGCAAAAACACGTGGAGGGGGCTTTATACGACGGCGTCCTAGAACAATTCTCCGTACTCCAAATGGCGCTCCAGCTTGCGCTTTACACGCTGCAGGGCATTATCGATGGACTTGACATGGCGGTTCAGCAGCTCGGAAATCTCGTTATAGGAGCGCACTTCCAGGTAAAGTGCCAGCACCTGCTGTTCAAGCTCGCTCAGCACCTCGCTCATCTTCCCTTCCAGCCTGCTATATTCTTCCCTGTTGATCATCAGGTGCTCCGGATTATCGGTCAGTGGACTGATGATGACATCCATGAGCGTACGCTCCGACTCTTCATCATAGATGGGCTTGTCGAGCGAAATATATGAATTTAGCGGAATATGCTTTTGGCGGGTAGCCGTCTTGATGGCCGTGATGATTTGACGCGTGATGCACAATTCGGCAAACGCACGGAATGATGCAAGCTTGTCCCCCCTGAAATCGCGGATGGATTTGTAAAGGCCTATCATCCCTTCCTGGATGATGTCCTCCTTGTCCGCTCCGATCAGGAAATAGGACCGTGCCTTCACTTTTACAAAAAAACGATACTTTGTAATTAGATAATCTAACGCATTTGTATTGCCTAAATGAACCTGATCTACAAGTTCCTCATCTGACAGTTCTTCAAAGTGCTGTACGACCTGCAATTTTTCGCTTTTAAGCAATATTATCACCCCAGTACGCCAGAATCGTTAGAAATAGTATAATAGAAATGGAAAATAAAGGTCAATGAATTATTTTAGGCCCCTCCGCCACTTTTCCAATTGCAGGGCCACATCGGCCGGCACCTGGATGCGGCTGGACGGTTTTCCGCTTTGCGTTTCTTTTACCTTTTGAGAAATATTTGTTTGAATAATGCCAATCTCGATTTCTAGCTCTCTTGCAGATTTCCGGAGCGCCCCGTGCCCAAATACGACGTTCTGCTCCGTCATGTCGGAGGTCGCCACATGGATCTGGACCTTCCGCCCCTTCAGTTCGTTGGAAAGCTTCTCGATCCGCTCGTCTGCCGTTTCGTTTTTCCGCGTATAAATGACTTCCACCTCATGTTGCATATACAGCTGCTCGGTGCCGGGTACAAGGTGGGCATCAAATACGACGATGACACGCCATCCTTTCACCGCCTTATATTCCGCCATCAGCTCCACCAGCCGGTCGCGCGCATCCTCGAAATTTTCATCCCGCAGGATGCGCAGCTCCTTCCACGCCCCGATCATGTTATAGCCATCCACCAGCAAAATGTTTTGCATATCTGTTATCCGTTCTGTTCTTGCCGCTTGCGGTATACCTCGTACATGAGAAGCGCTGCAGCAACAGAGGCATTCAGGGACGTGACATGGCCGACCATCGGCAGATGATAAAGGAAGTCGCACTTTTTCTTCAGCAGCGAACTCATTCCCTTCCCTTCACTGCCGATGATGATGGCAAGTGGAAGTGTGGCATCCATCTTCCGATAGTCGGCAGACCCTTTCGCATCCGTCCCTGCAATCCATACGCCCCGCTCCTTCAGCTCGTCCACCGTCTGGGCCAGGTTGGTCACCCTTACGACCGGTACATGCTCGATTGCGCCCGTCGATGCCTTCGCTACCACAGCCGTCAGCCCCACTGCACGCCTTTTGGGAATGATGAGGCCATGTACGCCGATTGCATCAGCCGTACGCATGATCGACCCCAGATTATGGGGGTCCTCCAATTCATCTAGAATCAGGAAGAACGGGTCTTCATTTTTCTTTTGCGCCGCCGCGAACAAATCCTCCAATTCTGCATATTGATAGGCTGCTACTGATGCGACGATTCCCTGATGGTTTGCATCCGTCAGCTGGTCCACCTTTTTCTTAGGGACGAACTGCACGAGGACACCGCGTTCCCGGGCAAGGTCCAACAGTTCGTTGACCCCGGTCTTCTTTACACCCTCCGCAATCCATAGTTTATTTATCTCTCGACCTGAACGAAGCGCTTCTAGCACCGGGTTCTTCCCTGCGATCATTTCACTATTTTGTTCCGCCATCTCCTACACTCCCTTCTGCTGCTCAATAATATCTATTGCATAATCGATAATTTGGTCTGTACGTTCTATTTGTTTCAACAAGTATAAATAGCCTAATACGGCTTCAAATCCAGAGCTGTTGCGATAGGTCTGGACATCCGTGTTCTTCGGCACCGTACCCGACTTGGCATTCCGTCCGCGCCGGAAGACGGCAAGCTCTTCTTCCGATAAAAATCCTTCCTCCATCATCTGCAGGACAATGGCGGATTGGGCTTTTGCGGATACATACTTGGTCGCTTCCCTGTGGAGGGTATTGGGCTTGACGCGCCCCGCCATCAGGAGATGCTCCCGTACCCGTCGTTCGAGTACGGCATCCCCCATATAGGCAAGCGCCAGAGCGTTCAACTGCTTAACATCCTCAGGTCGAAGTTTCATCATGTCCCCTATCATCCCCGTTTCCAACGTGTTCCCTGACGAGTATCTTCCAGGATGATGTTCATACCCAGCAGCTGATCACGGATTTCATCCGAACGGGCAAAGTCTCGGTTTTTACGTGCCTGGTTCCGTTCTTCGATCAGCGCCTCGATTTCTTCATCCAGCAGTTCCGCCTCGGCGGCAAATTCGATGCCCAGCACATCACCGAGCTGGTCGAATGTATCGATGAACGCCTGAAGAACGGCCGCTTCCGTGTTGCGCTCATTCAAATACGTATTGGCGACGCGCGCCAGTTCAAACAATGCGGCAATGGCATTCGCCGTATTGAAGTCGTCATTCATCGCTTCCTCGAACTGCGATTTCACCTCTGCCACCTTCGACAGCCACTCATCCCCGGATTCTCCAAGTCCGGCTGTTGCCGTCAGGCGGTGCTGCACATTTGCATAGGCTGTACGCAGACGCTCCAGTCCCGCCTGCGCCGCCTCCACCAAATCCTGCGCAAAGTTGATCGGATGGCGGTAATGCACGCTCAGCATGAAGAAACGCAGCACCTGCGGGTCGATCTGCTTGCGGATATCATTCACCAGCACAAAGTTCCCCAGGGATTTGGACATCTTTTCATTGTCGATATTGATGTAGCCATTATGCATCCAATAACGTGCAAATGTCTTTTCGGTATGGGCCTCCGACTGGGCAATTTCGTTTTCATGGTGCGGGAATGTCAGGTCCTGCCCCCCTGCATGGATATCGATTGTATCGCCCAGATGCTCCCGCGCCATGACCGAACACTCGATATGCCAGCCCGGGCGGCCTTCTCCCCACGGGCTCGCCCATTTGATTTCACCCGGTTTGGCCGCTTTCCATAACGCAAAGTCGAGCGGATCTTCCTTCTTCTCGCCCGCCTCGATCCGGGCACCTACCTTGAGGTCGTCGATGGACTGGTGGCTCAGCTTGCCGTAGCCCTCGAATTTACGCGTACGATAGTATACATCGCCTTGAGATTCATATGCATACCCTTTATCGATTAGAACCTTGATGAATTCGATGATGTCGTCCATATGGTCCGTCACACGGGGATGGGCGTCCGCCTTTTTGCATCCCAGTGCCGTGATGTCGTCGAAATAGGCGGAAATGAATCGCTCCGTCAATTCGAATACCTCTTCGCCCAGTTCATTGGCCGCCTTGATGATCTTGTCGTCGACGTCCGTGAAGTTTGACACGAATTTCACCTCATAGCCTGCATATTGCAGGTAGCGGCGCACCGTATCATAGACGATCACCGGCCGCGAGTTGCCGATATGGATGTAATTGTATACAGTCGGTCCGCATACATACATTTTGACCTTCCCCTCTTCAAGAGGGATGAACTCTTCCTTTTGCCGAGTCAACGAGTTAAAGATTTGAATACCCATCACTTTTGCTCCTTTTTTAACGATGCATTTTTTTGCCTCGATAATAACGTCCCCGTCAAGGGACCTGCCCCATTTCCATACCCACGTCACGTGATGGAAAATAAGGATTTTTCAATCATTTTATGGTAATAAAAAACGCCCCTGCCATCTACTGATGACAGAGACGCTTTTTTGCGCGGTTCCACTCTGACTTGAAGGTTGCCCTTCCCCTCTACTGTCCGCTAACGGGGACAACCCGACCTGCCTACTTGCGTTCAGCAAAGTGCTCGAAGGTGCATTTCCACAAAGCGGGTATGGACTACTTTCAGCCGGTGATAGTCCTCTCTACTAAACCCTGTCCTTTTGTGTACTTCTCCTTCTCCACGCTATTTCATCCGAAGCCTGCACTCCGGCCTATTTACTTCATAACCAATGTACATCCATTGTACATAAAATCTCTCAAAAATCAAAGGTTTTGCCGCTTTATCCTGCAAATTTCCCCACACGTGCGATTACTTTTTCCTTGCCGATCAAAGCGATGGCATTCGGCAGCTCAGGACCATGCGTCTGGCCTGTCGTTACGACACGGATTGGCATGAACAGATTTTTACCCTTCGCACCCGTCTCCTTTTGCACCGCCTTGATTGCCGCCTTGATGGAATCGGCATCAAATGTTTCCAATGTTTCGAGCTGCGCCTTGAACGCCGCCATTACTGCCGGCACCTGCTCGCCCGCCAGCACTTCCTTCGCTTCCTCATTGTATTCAAGCTCATCTGCGAAGAATAGGCTTGATAGCTCGACGATTTCTGCACCGTAGCTCATTTGCTCATGGTAAAGGGCGATTAGATCCGAAGCCCATGCACGCTGCTCTTCCGTCAGTTCTTCAGGCAGCAGACCCGCTTTTTGAAGATGCGGAAGCGCAAGCTCCACCACTTCTTCATGAGACAGCTTTTTAATATATTGGTTGTTCATCCACGTAAGCTTCGTCTTGTCGAACATGGATGGCGACTTGGACAAGCGCTTCTCATCAAACTTCTTGATGAGCTCCTCAGGGGAGAAGATTTCTTCCTCGCCTTCCGGTGACCAGCCGAGCAGTGCAAAGAAGTTGAACATCGCTTCCGGCAAATAGCCGAGCTCCTTGTACTGCGTAACGAATTGGATGATCGATTCGTCCCGTTTGGATAATTTTTTGCGGTCCTCGTTGACGATTAGTGTCATATGGCCGTATTGCGGGTATTCCCAATTGAATGCATCAAAGATCATCATCTGCTTCGGTGTGTTGGATAGATGCTCTTCCCCACGGAATACATGCGTGATATCCATGAAGTGGTCATCAAGTACGACCGCATAGTTGTATGTCGGAATACCGTTTGCCTTTACAAGCACCCAGTCGCCGATATCCTTCGATTCGAACGACACTTCACCGCGCACCAGGTCATTGAATTTATACGTGACGCCTTCAGGAACGCGGATGCGGATTGTATAAGGCGTACCCTCCGCCTCTTTCGCCGCTACTTCTTCTTTCGTCAGGTGACGGCACTTGCCGTCATACGTTGGAGCGGCTACACCTTTTGCCTTCTGCGCTTCACGGGAAGCTTCAAGCTCTTCGGATGTACAGAAGCATTTATACGCAACACCGCGCTCCAGCAATTCCTCTGCATGTTTTTTATAGATGTCCAGGCGCTCCATCTGGCGATACGGCGCATAAGGCCCGCCGATATCGATGGACTCATCCGGGATGATGCCCAGCCAGCGCAGGTTATCAAGCTGAGATGCCTCTCCGCCCTCTACATTACGCTCGATATCCGTATCCTCGATCCGTACAATGAATTTACCGTTATTATGCTTTGCATACAAATAGTTGAACAACGCTGTGCGGGCACCGCCGATGTGTAAGAAACCAGTCGGAGATGGCGCATAACGAACGCGAACTTCTGTGATCATAAAATTGCCTCCTAAATACTGTCTTGACGACCTTAAAATTTACTTTGTCCATTTTACCACTGCAATTTCCCAAATAAAAGTGGCGTGTGCCGAAATTCTTCCCGACACACGCTCCCTTCATCATTTCTTAATCAACAAAATGGTAGCCAACGAGGCAATCCCTTCCTCACGACCTGTAAAGCCGAGCTTTTCGGTAGTCGTCGCCTTCACGTTCACCTGGGAGGGATCTGCATTCAATAATTCCGCGATGCGATTTTTCATTGGCTCGATGTAAGGGGCCATTTTAGGGCGCTGTGCAATGATTGTAGCATCCACATTCCCAAGTACATAACCCTTCTCCTCCACCATCTTCCAAATATATTGCAGCAGCTTCGCCGAGTCTGCATCCTTCCATTCCGGGTCCGTATCCGGGAAGTGGCGGCCGATATCGCCCTCGCCGATCGCGCCAAGCGCTGCATCTGTAATCGTATGCAGCAATACATCCGCATCCGAGTGGCCGAGCAATCCTCGGTCATGCGGTATTTCGATGCCCCCCAAAATTAACTTGCGACCTTCCGCAAAAGCGTGAACGTCATATCCTTGTCCTACACGAAACATACATATCCTCCTACTTGGCACGTGCCTTTAAAATGGCCTCGCCAAAAATTAAGTCTTCCTTTGTTGTCATCTTCACGTTTTCATAACTGCTCTCGACAATATGGACCTCATGCCCCAGCCGTTCTACAAGCATCGCCTCGTCCGTGCCCAGGAAGCCGACCTTCTCCGCCACATCCTCCGCCTCTGCCAGGAGACTGAAGCGGAATGCCTGCGGTGTCTGGATCATCCATAGGCTGTCCCGGTCGACCGTCTCCTTGATGATGCCATCCCGCACGATCTTCATCGTATCCTTCGCCCGCACCCCGGCGATGGCCGCGCCCTTTTCATGGGCCGTCTCTACAAGTTCCGCGATGATCGGCTTGGTGATGAATGGACGGGCCGCATCGTGGACGAGGACGATCTCCACATCCTCCATCTCCTTGATGCAGGAGTGGACGGAGTGCTGGCGCTCCTCCCCACCCGTCGGCAGCCCCTTGATTTTCGTAATATTGTATTTCGTAATAATCGATTGAATGTATGCACGTTCTTCATCTTTTACGGCAAGCCAGATCCCCGTGCATGCGTCGTCTTGTTCAAAAACGAGCAGCGTATGAATCAGGATGGGCTTATCCGCCAGTTGCAGGAACAGCTTGTTATGGCCTGCCCCCATCCGCTTGCCGCTGCCGGCTGCCGGCAGCACTACCTCATATCGCACCTCTTCACTTCCTACCCTCTTCTTCTTTCGGCTTTGCAAAAATCATCCGCCCGGCCGATGTCTGAAGGACGCTTGTCACCGTCACGGCAATTGCCTGTCCGATGTAGGCGCGTCCCCCTTCCACTACAATCATCGTGCCATCGTCCAGATAGGCTACACCTTGATTATGTTCTTTTCCGTCTTTAATCACAACCACCTGCATATCCTCACCAGGAATGACTACAGGCTTCACGGCGTTCGCCAAATCATTAATGTTCAACACCTTTACTTGATGGAGCTCACATACTTTATTCAGGTTGAAATCATTTGTTAAAATCTGCGCGCCCATCTGCTTCGCCAGACGCACCAGCTTCAGGTCCACCTCTGTTACATCCTCGAAATCCTCCTCCACAATCAGCACCTTCGACTGGCGCTCATCCTGCAGGCGTTTCAAAATATCCAACCCTCGTCTTCCTCTTGTACGCTTTAATGTATCC
>JAZUQF010000397.1:0-2614 GCA_045605545.1 Lysinibacillus sp. | reverse complement strand
TTCCTTCCATACCAGGAAGTATACTGGGATGTTTTTTATCCCTCGGCAATAAAAAAAACACTTCATACGCCTGCGGGTTTTCGGGACATGAAGTGTCTTTTCTTTGCTATATATAAATGATTATAATCTCTTCTCAAACAGGTGTGCTGACGAGGGATTCAGACAAAAAAAAGCAGGAGCATCATCATTGCTCCTGCCAGCTGGACGCCTACTTCAATTGTTCGGCTGTCTCCTGGACGCCCTCGGCAAGCTTTGTACATTCATTGAATGCGAAGTGCTTGCAGCCTAGACATTTTTCCGGGCGGATACGACGCATCGCTTCGTTGATGGCATCTCCCGTATGATAGAAGAAATTCTCCTCTCCTATCTGCTCCGATATGCCATTCTTATCGAGGATGGCTTTTAATGCCGGCTGGACGCCCGTAACAAGCAGCGTACCGCCTGATGCCTTGAAATCACGTACGATGTTCCGGAAGTATTCCTCACCTGTCGTATCAATAAACGGCACACTTCTCATCCTGAAAATCAATACTTCCGGACGGTCATGGATGGCCGATAATACAGAGCGCTCGAATGTCTGGGCCGCCGCAAAGAACAACGGGCCTTCCACCGTATACATGCTGATCTGCGGGCAATCGTGCCCCTCCGTCACAATATGCGGAAGCACCTTTCCTTGTTCCGTGCTATGGTCCGGCAGCACTTTCGCTACAACGAGCATTTCACTCATTCGTTTGGCAAACAGCACGACTGCCAGCCCCAGCCCGACCGGAACGGCAATCGTAAGGCTCGTAAAGACTGTCAGCAGGAACGTCACAATCAGAACAATCGAGTCTCCTGTTTTCAGCTTCATGATATGGGCAAAATGATGACGTTCACTCATGTTCCATGCGACGACCATCAGTACAGGCGCAAGGCTTGCCAGCGGAATATGGACCGCAAAAGGCGCCAGTACAAGTAAGGTAAGGAGGACGAAGACCCCATGGATGATACCGGACATCGGTGATACCGCCCCCGACCGGATATTCGTCGCTGTACGTGCAATCGCCCCTGTCGCCGGGATACCACCAAAGAATGGTGTCACGATATTGGCAATCCCCTGCCCGATGAGCTCCTTGTTGCTGTCATGCTTACTGTTCGTCATGCCATCTGCCACTACGGCTGATAATAGCGATTCAATCCCGCCAAGCATGGCGATGGCAAATGCAGGACCAATCAGTGAATAAATGACTTCCCATGACACTTCCGGAATACGGAATTCCGGCAACGTATTAGGAATCGATCCATACGTGGACCCGATTGTCGCAACCTGCCCGTTAAAGAAAAGAAACGTCACGACAGCAGATACGAGGATCCCTACCAGCGCTCCAGGTACTTTTGGCGCAATTTTCGGCGTCAGCAGTATCATTACCAAACTGATGAGTGCCACAATGATGCTCGTAAAATTGAACGTGTGGAGATGTGAAGCGATATCCTTCAGTGTATCCAGGAGGTATTCGTGCTGCTGGAGGCCAGTCAGCCCGAGGAAATTGCCGATTTGTCCCGTAAAGATAATGACGGCAATACCGGCAGTGAATCCGACTGTCACGGGGCGAGGAATGAACTTGATGAGCGAGCCCAATTTCAGCACACCCATCAATACAAGGAGGATGCCCGCCATGATGCCCGCAATCAATAGATTTTCATACCCGTATACAAGTACAATACCTAGCAGAATCGGTACGAATGCGCCTGTTGGGCCACCGATCTGGTATTTTGAGCCACCTAGCAGCGAAATGAGTATACCCGCAATGATTGCTGTATAGATTCCGTACTCCGGCTTCACACCAGAAGCAATGGCGAACGACATGGCCAGCGGGACTGCTACAATCCCTACAATCGTCCCCGATAATAAATCCTTTTTAAAATGGTTGAAGGTGTACCCTTCAAACCGTCCCGTCCTAAAACGACTCATACAATCCCTTCTCTTCTATCAAAATTAAGAAAAAATAGATTTTCTGACGAAATCACTGACCTATTTTATCATATTCGCTCATTTTTAAAAGAACAATTTCGGTACATTCAATATGTAATTAATGGCAATTTGATGGTGGTTGGTATAAGAAAAATCTTCTCAAGCATGACCTGCTGGCACAACATCGTGCGATGGCACTTGGAGCGATTCGGTTATTCCATTAAATGTAATTTAATTATACAGTAATATAAATTTTCTGACAATTTATTTATCAAGATAAAAAGAAAAAACCTGGTGTCTAGCAACTACTCTACTTCTAACAAACATAAAAAGAGGAATCAACATGCATGGAAAAGTTTTTAAACGGGGACTTGGGATGTGGAGGGTAGCGTTTTACAGCGAGTCGCCGCATCAGAAGTACTTCTTAATAGATTTGTAACAAAAAAGGGAGCCGCCCGGAAAGTTTCAGCTTTCCAGGCAGGTCCTCTCATTACTATTGAATTTTGGAAGCCGCTGTCGCTTTTTTCGTCATTTCTTCCGTTACAGGGATGTTGGCAAATAGGATGGCCAACGTGTCTCCCGCTTGGATTGAATCACGTGTTTTCGGTACAATCTTGATGCCTGCATCAAAATCGAGCTTCGATTCTTTTGTCAGGCGTCCTG
>JAZUQF010000396.1:0-4456 GCA_045605545.1 Lysinibacillus sp. | reverse complement strand
CTCAGTGTCACTGCAATATACAACTTCATAGTTGCTTGTGCCAAAAGAGTACTTCCCGTTCGGGGTCCAATTTCCAACATTTTTAGCTGTATCCACCAGCACCAATGTCTGAGGAATCTCTGGACTTTCATCACCATCCCTGTAGACCATATGGTTGCTAAGCTGATATGCATATCCTGGTTTAGGATATACAGCCCGAAACTGATAATCCTCGACACCAGGAGACACGTTGTAAGAAATGCTATTCCATACAGTATCAAGATTATTGTCCAGTTTTTCTATAAGTTCGGGTTTCTCGGAAGAAATTAATGCTTTATCCTCTGCCGACAGCGATGCATACGCCTCGGCAGCCTCCGTGCGGGCTTTGCGCATATCGGCAAGATATTGCTCATATTCTTCTTTCCCATTGAATTCCTTTCTTGCATCCTGCATTTCCTGCAGTGTGGCGATTTCTTCCAGTTTTTTCTCGACGCTTTCAACCGTTACGTCGTTTGCCAGATCAATCTTAGGCATCATGGTTATAAGCATGCAGATAACCGCCAAAACCGAAATTCCTATTGTCACCTTTTTCATTTGAAGTCCTCCTTACTACTTCACCATATGTGGACAGAGGATAACCCGCTCCTTGATTTACTTCCATGTAGGTAAAATCAATACGCTAGAATCATCAAATAAATCAATTCATTCGAATGAATAAAGCCAATACTGACAAGACACTAATTTTTTCGACTTTTATTCCGTCAAATTATACCAAAATAGTATTCTTTGACACCTTAACCTTGTGGGATCTTTGTCTTGTCCGTTTAATCCAACATTCTCCTTCTCGCTCTTTTTCCTCACAAATTTCAGCACGTCCGGCATCAATTTGACCTCGCTGTTCGTCCTCAAAGCCTGGAATATCACTCCACTAACTCCGGATTGAATATCAGATATAAACGCCAATGATTTATTTGCGGGAACGCTGCCCGTCAGCTTGCAGGTTAGAGTAAATCTCGTTCCTCTGTAATCGTTTTTATTATAAAACATCGATATTTTAAGCACAATTTATTATTTTCGAATAATTTTCAAACTTTTATATTCAAGAAATAGTTTTTCGATTTCTGTAGGATTGACTTTTTCCCTTCTTTAAGGTAGTCGACTAAGTACCAGGCATGGTATGTCGACACTGTCTTTATGTATCCCAATGGAGCATAGCCCTATACAACTTTTAGTACTTCTTTTATGTGTTCTTCTAGCATAGTATCTATGAAATTTTAATTACATAAAAGATTAATGTAGGTACTTAAAATTCCACTCTGTATTATTAATTACTATTAGAAAATAGTATAAAATATATTATATATAAAATAATTTTAAGAGGTTCTATATGGGAGACATTAAATTTTTCAGAATAAACGGAGATACTATTGAGGAGTTACATGGTCAGTCGGTTACGTTGGAGAAGTCCTTGCAGAAGTTGATTGAGCAGCATTTAGAAACATTTCTTGGCATTCGATTTTTAGCTTCCGAATATTTGACTGGCAAGCGTCATGGTGGGCGCATCGATACGCTTGGTATTGATGAAAACAATTCTCCTATCATCATCGAATATAAACGTTCAATAAATGAAAATGTTATTAACCAAGGCTTGTTTTATTTAGATTGGCTACTGGATCATAAGGCAGAATTCGAGCTAATGACAATGCGTCAATACGGGATGGAAGTGGCCGAAAACATTGATTGGAGTAGTCCAAGATTGTTATGTATTGCTGGTAGCTTCACGAAATATGATGAACATGCAGTGCAGCAAATCAATCGTAACATTGAGTTGTATCAATACAAGCATTATGAGGAAGGCTTTTTAATGCTCGATTTAGTAAATGCATCGACAGCGCAAATAACATTTATGGAAAATGATCGACCTATTAAAATTGCACCTTCTAACAATAAGCAATGGAAAACTGTTACAGACTATTTAGGACAAGCAAATGATGAACTAACGAATCGGTACGAAAATTTAAAAGCATTTATACTCGCGTTAGGCGACGATGTACAAGAGAAAGTTTTAAAATATTATATTGCCTTCAAGCGCATTAAAAATTTCGCATGCGTCGAAATCCATCCGCAATCAAATGTAATTTTACTTTACTTAAAAGTAAATCCATCAACTATTAACTTAGAGCAAGGATTTACAAGAGACGTCACTAATATCGGACACTATGGAACTGGTGACTTGGAAGTACGTATCAGTAATAATGAAGAACTAGAAAAAGCCAAAGCTTATATTGAGCAGTCTTATGATTTGAGTTAGAAAGTAATTGATTAAGTACCTGTTACGGTATGTCCGCTTTTGAGACAACCACTCATTCATCAGCGATACAAAAAAGCCTCGATTCACAGAAGAATCGAGGCTTCGCTTATTTATGGAGGTTGCGGAAGTCGAACCGGCCACCCACAACTCCCGTAGTCTAGCGTGTATTTTTTCACTTGTCATTCGTATAGTGTCATGCCAATATCTACGTCCATCAGGAATGAAGCACTCATTCCATTACTGGAATCGCCCTACACAAACAGCACCCACAAAATCATCGTAACCGCAATCGTCGTCACCCCTTGCAGCAGTGTCGCCATCGTTTGTGCCTTGTAGGCCTGTGTTACTTCCATGCCGCTGTATTGTGTCACGACCCAGAAGAAGCTGTCGTTGACGTGGGATACGGTCATGGCACCCGCACCGATTGCCATGACGACTAATGCCAGCGGGAAGGCCCCTTCGATTCCAGCAGTCACAAGCATTGGCGCTACCAATGTCGATGTGATGACGAGGGCCGTTGTGGAAGAGCCCTGTGCTGTTTTCAGTGCAGCTGAAATCAGGAATGGGACAAGCAGGAACAGCGAGCCCTGTGCCAGTGAGCCAAGGTCCATCTGCTGCAGCATGTCGCCGGCGCCTGTTTCTTTAATGACTGTTCCGAATGAACCGCCCGCTGCCGTGATTAATAGAATCGGTGCCGCGTCCTTCAGGCTGTCGCCAATCCAGCCAGTCAGCGTCTCTTCATTTAGCTTCGGCAGTAATGGGAATGCCGCAAATACGCCTAGTAGAAGTGCGACGACCGGGCTTCCGATGAAGCGTAGGGTCATGTTCAATGTCGATTCCGGATCGCCTACTAGTGCAGCGATCGAGCCGATGCCGATCAGGACGATTGGCAGGATGATTGGGAAGAATGATTTGAATGTCGATGGCATTTCACCGAAGGATTCGATGACTTCTTTATAATCCACCGCCTCTTCCTTGTCTAGAGGCACTTCAATCTTCGAAGCTACTTTTACAGCCCATAAATAGCCGACGAATGTTGCCGGAATGGCTACTAGCAGGCCTACTAGAATAACCGTCCCGAGGTAGTCCGTGGCGCCGATATTGCCGGCTGCCGCAATCGGTCCTGGCGTGGGTGGTACAAGTACATGGGTTGCGTACAATCCTGTTGCGAGCGCCACACCCATGGAGGCAATCGTCACTTTCGCGCGTTTTGCCAGTGATTTTTGTAAGCTTGATAGAATGATGAAGGCAGAGTCGCAGAATACGGGAATGGATACGATATATCCAATCATGGACATCGCAAGCTGCGGGCGTTTCGGTCCTACAATCCGCAGGACCACCTCCGCCATACGATACGCTGCACCGGAGCGCTCCAGAATCACGCCAATCATCGTCCCCGCGACGATGACGATTCCGATGCTCGTCATCAGGCTGCCGAAGCCGGTATTAATGTTCGTGACGACATCCAGCAACGGCATGCCGCTCGCAATCCCGACGAAGAATGAGCTTAGGATCAATGCTAAGAATGGATGCAGCTTCAGCTTTGCGGTAGCGAGTACAACAAACAGCACCCCTAGTAAAATGATGAAAAATAACATGCCTTTCTCCCCCTTAACCGATTAATTTTATAAACGTTTCATAAGCCTTTTGTGATAAATGCTTGGCCGCTTCCTTCATGGCCATGTCGTTCGTCACGCAATCGTCCACCACTGATGCAACGTGGTGGAAATGCTGGGTGAGCACTTCTTTGTCCTGCTCCTCGATGCAGCCGGACATCAGCACCGTCGGAATGGCGTACTGCTCGGCGCAATGCAACACGCCCATTGGTGCCTTCCCGTGCAATGTTTGACGGTCGGACTTTCCTTCACCCGTTACAATGTAGTCTGCATCCTGAATCTTGTCACAATAGTTCATGACGTCGACAACCAGCTGGATTCCCTGGTGGAACGTCCCTTGCAGGAAGGCGATCAGGGCTCCCCCCATGCCCCCGGCTGCCCCTGCACCCTGGTAGTCGTGAAGACGGATCCCTTTTTCTGCTTCGACGATATCCGCCCAATGGTTGGTCTGGGCCTGACCTACAACGGTGCTGCCGAGATGGATGCAGTTGCCGGCCAGCTGTTTGCTGGTTTTGATCTGAATGCTGTGGCAGGCGACGTGGAAGTTGTT
>JAZUQF010000395.1:0-5954 GCA_045605545.1 Lysinibacillus sp. | reverse complement strand
CTACCTCCTTTTATGAGCCAAGATTTTCGATGAAGCAAAAAGAATAAAATATACTTTATAGTGTAATTTTACACTATTTGATACTGTTGTCAATATGCCTCTTTTGAGCATGAAACAGGTTTCGTTGGGAGGGCTTCTTTTAACCAAATGATTCAGCTGCTTTAAAGCAAGATGACAGTTAGGCGACGGTTCGTTCTCAGCTTCAATCAATTCATATTACTTTCGTTCGATTGGTCAATTTATCCGCATTTTAATACCAACGAGAACAGTATGGGGAGATATTGTCGAAGGGGAAACAATGGACGATAAAAAAAGCGCTGATCAGCATGATCAGCGCCCTCAATTAGCTATTTTCATTCACCTTTCGTAAAAAGCGCTCTCTCCAATTGGATGATGATCAACGGAATCACTGCCAGGCCGTACACCGTCAGTAATTGGACATGGCTTAATGTTGCGACCTCGAACCAACCGGCAATAAGCACGGTGTTCAACAGGGTGACACCCAGCAAAAAGGCAATCCACACAGCGATATTTGAGAAGAGACCCAGTTTGAATATGGATTGCTCTGCGCGGCAGTTGAAGCCGTGGAACAGTCTTGCCAAGCATAGTGTAGCAAATGACATCGTGCTGCCTACAAGCGGATCGCCTGTCGACAATCCCACCTGGAAGGCGATGATGGTCACTGCTGCAATGACAAGGCCTTCCAATCCGACTTGTATGGCGAATTTCTTGTTCAATAGCGGCTCATGGATGTTGCGCGGTTTTTCCTTCATGAGTTTTTTATTATGCGGTTCCAGTCCGATTGCAATCGCCGGCAGGCTGTCTGTCAATAAATTGATGAACAATAAATGGACAGGGGCGAATGGGACGGGTAGTGCCAAAAGGGTGGCATACAGCACGACGAAGATGGCGCCCGCATTGCCGGACAATAGGAACTTGATGGCATTTTTTATGTTGGCATAAATGCTTCGCCCATTGGATATCGCCTTCACGATGGTCAAGAAATTATCATCTGTCAGAATCATGGAGGAGGCATCCTTTGCTACTTCGGTTCCTGTGATGCCCATTGCCACGCCGATGTCTGCCTGTTTCAGGGCAGGGGCGTCATTCACGCCGTCCCCAGTCATGGCCACGACATGTCCTTTTTCCTGCCAGGCTTTCACGATGCGAATTTTATGTTCTGGTGAGACACGTGCATAAACCGAGATGTTTTCCACCTTGTCCTGCAGCTCGCGGTCTGTCAATCTCTCAATCTCCACGCCCTCCATCGCTTCTGATGGGTCTTTGAGGATGCCGAGTTGTTTGGCGATGGCGGCTGCCGTCAGTTTATGGTCGCCTGTAATCATGACAGGTTTTATGCCTGCATCGATACAATCCGCGATTGCCTGTGCCGATTCCTCTCGAGGAGGGTCCATCATGGCTACGAGTCCGACGAACGTATAATGCTGTTCGTCTGCCGGGCTGATGCGAGTGGACGGAACATCTTTATAGGCGATGGCGAGCACCCGGAGCCCTTCGCCCGAAAACCTGTGCGTTGCCTGCTGGATGGCCTCCATCTGCTGCGCTGTAATCGTCGTTGCACCTAAGGATGTTTCAATTCGCTTGATGCGCGGCAGCAGGATATCGACTGCACCTTTCGTAATCATGACATAGCGATTTCCCATCCGGTTGACCGTGCTCATCATTTTACGTGTAGAATCAAATGGAAGCTCACCGACACGTTGGTGAAGCCCACGGACAATCTGCTCCTTCAGCTCGTATTGCTGTCCCAGATTGACGAGTGCCAATTCCGTCGGATCCCCGATTTGTTTGTCCTCCGCCACCACTGCATCATTACATAGCAAAGCCATGTCTAGGAGTTTTTTGTGCAGCTGATTTTTGACTTGCAGCTGTTCATGCCCGACAACACCTTCACTCACATAGATTTTTTGCACGGCCATCTTATTCTGAGTCAGCGTACCTGTCTTATCCGAACAGATGATCGATACGCTGCCGAGGCTTTCCACTGCATTCAGGTTGCGCATAATGGCATTTTGCTTTGCCATGTTTTGCGTCCCGAATGCAAGAACAATCGTTACGATCGAGCTAAGTGCTTCCGGGATCGCTGCGACGGCCAACGACACCGCAAACATAAAGGAATCGACCAGTTCACGCCCCCGGATAAGATCGAGGCCGAAGACGATAAGGCAGATGATGATGATGCCGATTGCAAGACGTTTTCCGAAGTTATCAAGGCTGACCTGCAGGGGTGTCCTCTTTTCCTTGGCATTGTCCAGCAACTGCGCGATTTTCCCGATTTCCGTATTCATGCCGATGGACGTAACGACGGCTTGTCCACGCCCCTTTGTGACAAAGCTGCCCGAAAAGACCATATTCTTTTTATCACCGAGCGCTACATCCGCTTCGTTGATGATGTACGTCATTTTATCAATCGCCAGTGATTCGCCGGTCAGTGAACTCTCGTTGATTTGTAATCCGTGGCTTTCCGTTATGCGGCCGTCCGCACTGATATAGTCGCCGGCCTCCAACAGAAGTAGGTCGCCCACAATCACTTCTCTTGATGGAATTTCAATGATTTCCCCGTCCCTCAGCACCTTTGAGGTAGGGGACGACAATGCCTTTAGGCTGTTCAATGATTTTTCCGCCTTCATATGCTGGACGGTGCCCAAAACAGCGTTCAAGATGATGACCACGATGATGACGACGGAACTTTCGACATCTCCCAGAATGATGGAGATGACAGCTGCGGTAATCAGGATGATGACAAGGAAATCTTGAAACTGCTCCAAAAAGACCTGCAGTGCATTTTTGTGCTTGCCTTCCTTCAACTCATTAAACCCGTGCTCCTTGTACCTCAATTGGACTTCATAATCCGTCAATCCCCGAGGTGTCACATCCAATCGTTTCATCACCTCCTGTGCCGAGGCGCGGTAATGTGGCGTTGCATTCATTAGAGACCCTCCTTCTTTCTATAAGAATGGCTTGTACATCGGTTGCAAGATTCAAGCGGCTTATATAGCTGTTTATGCTTATTGGCTCATTCAATATAAACAAATGTATGGTTGCAGTTATGAAAATATACTATTTGGGAGAATACTTTTCTCTTCTTTTTATCAGTACAGGGATTGCTGTATGAGGGAAGGAGACTGTAAAAGGCGCCAATCCGATGATAGATTGACGCCGCAAAGCCGGAAAGGCCGCGTATATATGAATCTACATTTTAAGAAGGCCAATCAATATCAGAGCTAGCGCCGGTATGAGCGTCAGGTTCTTCATCCATGCAACGCTTCTGAAAATCTTTCCTATATTGATGCCCGCTACGACGAAGATGGTGCTCGAAATCGTGACGACGATGGAGAACAAAACAGGGGGAAGGTCGATCAGTGCCGCACCAATCCCGGCGCCGAAAGAGTCCAACGAAAGGGCCAGCCCTAAAAACAATGCTTCTATGCCGCTGATTCGTCCGGATTTGTCGAAATCGGCTTCCATCGGTTTCTTCAGTATTTTAATGATGATGGCAAATGGTTTAATTTCAAATTCAATGATTTTGCAGTCTGTCCGAGGGGCATCGGCGGTACTTTGTGAAGTGATGAATTGATAAAGGACCCAAATACCGATTCCGACAAGTATGATGCCGCCAAGCCTTTCCCCAGCTTCATAGGACATGAATACTTCAATAAATGAACCAAGCCCCATCGCCAAAAGCAGCACCAGGAAAGTGCATGAGGAAATAATGACGAATGATTTGAAGGGAATCGACACTTTTCGCATCCCGTATGTCAACCCTACCGTAAAACTATCCAGACTTACCGCCAATCCTAACAGCAATAAAGCAGCCAAATCGCTCATTATTCTCACTCCCTCTAAATTTATGGATGCATGAATGGCCGACACCGTTTTGAATATCTGAGACAATCAGACATTGCGGGTATAATAGGAAGGTGATTATAGAGTGTGAAGAAGTTTTGCTGAAGGATACCTGTTGGTAGTTCATCCTTTTTTGTATCTGAATGCGACTGATGGTTTTTTTGAAACGCATGGTGATTTTCTTCATAGTGCTGCGGTCGTTCGCTAAAATGGATGGTCACTGATGACAGCGTATCAAGCTTATTGGCATTTGCGCCTTCATTCTGATGCGACTTTCTTAGCGTATGAAGCGGGGAGGGATTCAGTGCGGGGCAATTGCGTAGGAAAGGAGAGAGGGAATCAATCCTTATAGGTAATTGAGAACTCTGTGCGAGTACAATTTACCGGAAGAATTGTTCCGGAATCATGAATCCATAAAATAAATTTCAGGAAAATGAAGTGGAAATGATGCTGTTTTAAGGATTTGCAGGGAGGTCATCACGGGTTATATTACTTACTTAAAATGGTAATTTAAGTAGCCGTTATTCTTAAATAGTTATAAAAACAAACCGTTTTTCCTTCGTGAAATTACCTAAAATTGCGGGGGTAGGTCTTTCAGAGCGAATGTGGGAAGGTGTATTGACGGTGATGGAAGTTATCGATATGATTGCAATTAGATTTAATTGATAATGATTATCATTGTTGGTTATTCGCTTGTTTCGATAAGGAATCAAGCAATTTTTACATATGGCTGTAAATGAGAAAGGAAGTGTTGAAGTGGACTTTCAGGAGTTTAGAGGGAAAGTTGCACTTGTTACAGGGGGAGCCCAGGGAATCGGTAGGGCCCTTGTCCAAAGCTTGGCTGCCATGGGAACCAAGGTGGCGGTCGTGGATTACAACGAGGAGGAATTGAATATACATGTCAACCGTTTAAGGGGGCAGGGCATGGATGTGTTTGCTTTTCCTGCAGACGTAGGAGACAGCGAGGCAATCGATGTGATTGTGGAGAAAGTGGAGGGCGATATCGGGCCCATCGACATGCTGGTGAATGTAGCAGGCGTCCTGCGCGGCGGTCCAGTCGAGTCATTCAGCGACCAGGATTGGGCGAAGACATTTTCCGTCAATACAACCGGGGTGTTCTACGTCTCCAGAGCCGTCAGCCGTTATATGATTCCAAGGAAGAAGGGAACCATCGTGACAGTCGGCTCCAATGCAGCCAGCGTGCCAAGAATTTCGATGGCGGCCTATGCAGCATCAAAGGCGGCCACGGTCATGTTCACAAAATGCCTCGGCCTGGAGCTTGCAGAGCACAATATTCGCTGCAATATCGTCTCGCCGGGTTCCACGGATACAGATATGCAACGCTCTCTTTGGGAAGATGATGATGGCGCGGAAATGATGATCAAGGGTATGCCTGAAAACTTTAAGGTGGGGATTCCGCTGAAGAAGATTGCAGAACCGGGAAATATCGTCGATGCCATTTTGTTTTTCCTATCAGATCGATCGAGCCATATTACGATGGGCAATCTAGTCGTCGATGGCGGAGCGACATTAGGAGCTTCTTAAATACACTTTTTTGTTCTGGACATTCATATAAAAGGGAGAGTTAGTATGGTAAGCAAACTAGAAGCAGTATTAGAAAAGCAGCCTTTGGATGATTATGAAGCCGGTGATTTTTTCATCGAGTCCCCAAAGTGGACGATTTTAGGGAAGGGTGTATTCTTGGAGGTTCCATCTGATGAAAAGCAGGACAACCAAATTGCAGGGCTTGCAGAAAGAGTCGCTTCGACTTTAAAAAAAGCGAAGGAACAGGGCCATCCAAAGCCGATTGTGGCAGGAGCGGTTCCGTTTGACCATCATAAAAAGGCAAGTCTTTCAATTCCGGAAATGATACACTTGGCCCCTTCCTATCAGAAGGAGGAAAGGGGAGGCTTGGTATCGGCCCCTGCTGCTGTCTATGAAATCACTCCGATTCCGTCGCCTGAAGAATACAAAAAGGGTGTGGCGCAGGGAATCGAAAGAATCCAAAATGGCGAGCTCGATAAGATTGTCCTGTCACGCTCCCTGAAGCTCAGCTCGGCGGAACCTGTCAATATCCCGCAGCTGCT
>JAZUQF010000394.1:0-10875 GCA_045605545.1 Lysinibacillus sp. | reverse complement strand
TGCATATTGCTCGGTCATGAGATGGACATAGCCGAGCATGCTATAGCTGACCAAAAGTTCATGGGTCATGTTCAAGGTAGTGGCGAGGTGGATGCATTGTTCGATGGCTTCCTTCGCTTTTGCGTAATTTTGCTCGTGCTCATAGATGAGGGCTTGGATATGGCATAAGTTATACCGTTCATGCTGGTCACCGTATTCGTCGCATAGTTTCTTGTAATGCAAAATGCTCTGGAAGGCACTTTCAATTTGGCCCATGGAATAATGGCATGTAGCGATGCTGATGTGCGCCAGCATGGAGCCATAGGGGTTCCCGTCCAGCTCGCATTCCGCCAGAAAGGTGCGCATGACGTCGACTGCTTCCTCATAGTGCCCTGCTGCATACAATCGGTCGTATTGGGCGTTGATATGTGCAACGGGCTTGTATGTTACCTTCATCTTTCTGCCTTCCCTCCTTGCCACTGTGAGTAAAATGCCGATGATATTTAAAGGAAATAGGTAGTTTGTCCTTGCAAATATTATATAATTATTCTTGAATATTGGATATACTTGTAATTTATTTGTGTGTTAAGTTTCAGTTCAATTGTGACGATTCTGTAAATTGTTTGTACGAAGAAGCTCGTTTCACATAAAAAGGCTGCCCACGCCTGGGCAGCCTTTTTTCTTGGTGTATATCTACTTGCATGAGTGTCATTTCTCCAATCCCCTCCATCCTTGTAGTAGAAGGGGGCATGAAATGACAGCGCCTTATTTTGATAACTGGATTGTGGACACCTCGTACAGATAGTCACCGAGGACGCGAAGTCCCTTGTCGAAGTTTTCGAGATGGAAATGTTCGTTCGGCGCATGGAAGTTTTCACTTGATAACCCGAAGCCCATCAGTACGACAGGCAGCTGCAGGATCTGGTCGAACGCAGCGACGATTGGAATGGAGCCGCCGCCGCGCGTGTAGGCAGTCGGCACCTCATAGACGCGCTCGTAGGAACGTCCCGCCGCCTGAATGACGGGATGGTCGAATGGCGTGATGAAGGGAGCACCCTTGTCGAATTCAGAGATTGTGACTTCCACACCTGCAGGCTTGTGCTTTTCAACATGGGCCTTCAATAACGCCACGATTTCATCCGGCTCCTGATCTGGGACAAGGCGGCATGTGATCTTTGCTCCGGCTTCTGCAGGCAGGACTGTCTTGATGCCCTCGCCGGAGAAGCCGCCGAATACGCCGTTGACTTCCAGGGTAGGGCGTGCCCATGTCTGCTCCAGGTAGGAGTAGCCTTTCTCGCCGAACAGCTCCTTCACGCCAACCTCCTCTTTCAATGCCTCCTCGTCGAAGTTCAAATCACGGTAGGCCTGGCGTTCTTCCTCAGAAAGAGGGCGCACGCTGTCGTAGAAGCCTTCCACTTGGATTGTGCCATGCTCGTCACGGAATGACGCAAGGATTTCGGCAAGCGCATGGATGGCATTTTGGACGCCGCCCCCATAAAGTCCGGAGTGCAGGTCGCCCTTTGCCCCGCGCACATCGATCTGGATGCCTGTCAGGCCGCGCAGCCCATAGCATACAGCCGGCTTACCGGGTGCGTACAGACCTGTATCCGAAATAAGGATGAGGTCAGCCGCCAATTTTTCCTTGTTCTTTTCTACATAAGGGGGAAGGTTCGGACTGCCGATTTCCTCTTCTCCCTCGATGATGAATTTCACGTTCACCGGAAGCGCGCCGTCCAGGGCGAACAGGGCCTCAATCGCCTTCAGATGCATGAATACCTGCCCCTTGTCATCGGAAGCCCCGCGTGCAAACAGCTTGTTGTCCCGCACTGCAGGCTCGAACGGCGGTGTCTCCCACAGGTGCAGTGGATCTACCGGCTGCACGTCGTAGTGGCCGTAGAAGAGGATCGTCGGCTTGCCCGGTGCGTGGAGCCAGTCCGCGTATACGACCGGGTGGCCGCCCGTTTCATCGATTGAAATGTTTTCAAGATTTACACGCTTCATCGCCGCCGCCAGCCATGAAGCCGCCACCTGCATGTCCTGCTTGTGTTCGGAGAGGGAGGAGATGCTAGGGATGCGAAGGAAATCATCCAGCTCCGTAAGATGGCTGTCGCGGTGGTCCGCGAAATAAGCGTCCAATTTGGATAAATGACTCATGAGAAGAGCCTCCTTTAATAATTCGGTAATGGAAATATTGTACCACATATAAGTGGTTATATTGGTTAGATTAACCACGGTGAATAAACCTATTCCTTTTCAATCATGAAATAGAGGGATAGGAATAGGACGGAAATATATATGAATAAAATGATTGAAATTATGTATAAATGTTCCCGCATTATCATATGAACCAAAATGTTACAAAATATTTCATCCAATCTTACACCATTGTAAGAAAAATGAAAGCAAATACGATAGAGCGTAATACATGTTTTTGCGAAAATGAAGATAAGAAGATGAACATACACCATTTCACATAAAATTACTCTAATCGGGAGAGATTTAACATGAATGAAAAGTTAACCGCTATTTATAATGAATTTGATCGATATATTTACCACCTGTGCCTGAAGCTTACACGCAACACGATCGAGGCCGAGGACCTGATGCAGGAGGTATGGGTGAAGGTTGTCCGCTATGAACGCAACCTTGCGGAAGTCGACCATGTAAAGGCATGGCTGACGACAATTACGATGAACACATTCCGGGACCGCTACCGTAAAAGTGTACGAAGAAGCAAGTATATGATGAGTCAACCTGAAACTTTAGACGTCCCTATTCTCGATTTGGTTCCCAACAATGATTTATCTACTGAGGAACAGATTGAAAAGACGGAAATCACGAAAATCGTCCAGGAGAAAATGCACGAGCTGGATGCCATCTATCAAAAAACATTATGGTACTTCTATGTAGACCAGTATTCCCTGGCTGAAATTTCGGCGCTGATGAAAGTGTCCATCGGTACGGTGAAATCCCGCCTGTTTCGTGCAAAGGCCCGCCTGAAGGAAATCCTGCTGGCCGATCAGAAGCTTGAAGCGGTAGTTACCGCGTAGTAGAAGGGGAGCCCCATTTAATAAAATTCCCATAAAAAAAGAGACAAAGCTGAAAAATCGGCTTTGTCTACACGCGGAAACCCTGCCGGTATTGGCGGGGCTTTTTTATTTTTCAAAGGATCCTGCCTTCTTATCTAAGGAGTGGAGGCCTGATGGGGAAACGCCGTCTGCTACAAGAAGAAGCCGCCGGGAACATATCCTGGCGGCGGGGGTCATCCATTAATAATGGAGGCATTTATCTAAAATTGTATGTAATGCGTCTACCTCATCTTCCGTCAGCATGCCGAACAGGCTGTCGGCCAGCTTGTCAATCTGCCTGCGGGATTGCTCCAGTATCTCAAGGCCATCCTCCGTGATGGAAATCTGAGCTGTGCGACGGTCGCTTTCGCCTTGCGTCCTTTCGATGTATCCGTTCTTCAGCAGCTTGGCTGTGAGCCCTGTCACACCGCCTGTCGTCACCTTCAGATGGTCGGCGATGGCGGAAGGGCGCATCGGACCCTCATTGGCTAAAAAATCGAGAATCCCAATATGGGATTTAGAAAAACCAAGTTCGTTATGGCTATTCCATTCGTTCGCTACCTTGCGTTCAAGCACTGAAATCGATTCGAAAAGCGCCGTCAGGCTTTCTTTTCTGCTTTGGTCCATTATGCTCAACTCCAACACAGTCATTCGAAAGGGAATATGCAACTAAAAAAGCGGTGAAGCTACTCAACCGCTAGTCTTTGCAACGCATTCAGCTCAAATGCACGTACTTTACGTGGGATGAAACGGCGGATATCCATCTCGTTATAGCCGACCTGGATGCGCTTTTCATCTAATAGAATCGGGCTTCGCAGCATGCGGGGATGCTGTTGGATCAAATTGTAAAGTTCCTGGATCGATAACTGGTCGATGTCGATGTCCAGGTTCTTGAAGTCGTTGGAGTTCGTTGCGATGATTTCATCCGTCCCATCTTCCGTCATGCTTAGAATATTTTTAAATTCCGCTAGAGTCAACGGCTGGGAAGTAATGCGTTTTTCTGTATAGGTAATCTCATTTTCATTTAACCATTTTAAAGCTTTTCGTGATGAGGAACAGCTGGATTGTGTGTAGATTGTTACTGACATATAAATTCCTCTCTTTCTAATGTTCAAATTCGAAATAGCTTACAGGTAAGACAGATTATCACGAATTCATCTTACTAATAAGGTATTTGTTTTGCAAGTTTTTTTGTAAGTAGGCTGTGTATGTAATCTTTATCCATTTATTGTATACCCAGCTCTCTATAAATATATACGTCTTTTCGGAAAAAAAGTTTCATTTGTCAAAAAATCAACACACTTTTCTTAAAGAAATTTATGGATTTATGGGGTATTTCCAGCAGGAAGTGTGGCGTAATGCAAAAAAGCCGCCTGGAAAGCAAAAACTTTCCGGGCGGCTCCGTTTTTTCTGATAGCCTTTTCTAGTGCTTGTGTGAAGGCCCCCGGAGCAATCCGAAAGCACCTCCTGCATTTATTCCAGGTCGTCTGTCTTGCCTGTCGTGAACCAGTCCTGCACATTCCATACTTTCGTCGCCAGGCCTTCATAGAAGTCCGGTTCATGGGAGACGAGGACGATTGTACCTTTGAATTCCTTCATGGCGCGCTTCAATTCCGCCTTTGCATCGACGTCCAGATGGTTTGTCGGTTCATCGAAGATCAGCCAGTTCGCTTCGTTCATCATCAATTTGCATAGGCGGACCTTGGCCTGCTCGCCACCGGACAAGGAATTCAGCGGGCGTTGGATATGCTCGGACTTCAATCCAGCACGCGCCAGGGCGGCCCGCACCTGTGCCTGTTCCATGGAAGGGAACGCATTCCACACATCGTCGATCGGCGTGATTTTCTCCGCTTTCACTTCCTGTTCGAAGTAGGATGGGAACAGGTAGTCCCCGCGAATCACTTTTCCTCCAAGAGGATTGATTTTGCCGAGCATCGTCTTCAGTAGCGTCGATTTACCGACACCGTTCATGCCGACCAGGGCGATTTTTTCGCCGCGTTCAATCTGGAACGTCAGTGGCGGCAACAGCGGCTTGTCCTTGTCGTAGCCAATCAGCAAATCTTCGGCTTCCACGACGTAGCGGCTGGATGCACGGGCTTCCTTGAAGCCGAATTCCGGTTTGACGGCCGTTTCAGGGCGTTCGATGCGCTCCAGGCGGTCCAGCTGCTTCGCACGGGATTTCGCACGGCCCGTCGTCGAGTAGCGCGCTTTGTTCTTGGCGATGAAATCCTCCTGCTTCTTGATGAATTCCTGTTGTTTTTCATACGCATCGATATGCTGGCGCTTGTTGATTTCGGCAAGCTCCAGGAATTTCTCGTAGGTAGCTGTGTAGCGCGTCATCTTTGAGAATTCCAGGTGGAAGATGACGTCCACCACTTCATTCATGAACTCCGTATCATGGGAGATCAGCAGGAATGCATGCGGGTAGTTTTTCAGATAGTTTTTCAGCCACGTCACATGCTCTTCGTCCAGATAGTTCGTCGGCTCGTCCAATAGGAGGACTTTCGGCTTTTCAAGTAGGAGCTTTGCCAGCAGCACCTTCGTACGCTGACCGCCGGAAAGGGCGGCTACATCGCGGTCAAGCCCAATGGCATCAAGTCCAAGCCCGCGCGCCACTTCCTCGATCTTCATGTCCAATGTATAGAAATCACCTGCATCCAGGGCGTCCTGGATTTCGGCCATATCCTCCAGCAGCTTCTCCAATTCCTCAGGCGTCGCTTCCGCCATCTTCATTGCAATGTCGTTCAGCTCTTCTTCCTTTTTGTAGAGGGGGAGGAAGGCATCGCGCAATACATCGCGCATCGTGCGTCCAGCCGTCAGCACCGTATGCTGGTCGAGATAGCCGTAGTGCGTGCCGGGCAGCCATTCCACCTTTCCTGTGTCATGGATTGTCTGGCCTGTGATGATGCCCATCAATGTCGATTTCCCTACACCGTTCGCTCCGACCAGACCGATATGGTCGCCCTCGACCAGCCGGAATGATACATCTTTGAACAGCGTGCGGTCGCCGAAGGAATGTCCTAGATTTTCAACCGTTAAAATTGCCATACGTTCTTGTTCCTCCAATGTTTCTTCGTCTGTTGTATTCATCAAAAAACTCGCGGTGCGTGGCCGCGAGCAGAGTGGAATGTTATTTCAAAGCAAGTTAGAACTCGGCTAACTGCTTGTTCAATTCTGCAAGTCGTGCTTCCATCTTCTCCAGACGTTCCTGAGCCTGCTTGACCGAATCCGGATGCCCCACTGATTCAAGCTTCTCCATGTCCCCCTGCAAGTTGATGTAGTCCATTTTCAATTCTGTAATCTGCTGCTGTACCTGTGCTTTTGTCTGCATGGAAACGAACACTCCTTTACGAGAAATATTCCCGCTTCTTTTTGAGAATTTCTGCTCTCTATTGTAGCACATGCAGGTTGGGTTTGAGAATGAAATGGTTTAGCCCATCAACTGGTGGCAGGGAAGGGAGATGATCGCCGTGTCGGAGGGGGAAAGGGTCGTCAACTGTAGTCCTTCATCATTATAGCTGCGCCAAATGCCTGCCATAGGCCAGATCCAGAAGGAGGGCCTGCAGAATTTCATTGTTCCCTGAAATTTCGAGGGAGCGCTGCTTGCGTACGGCACGCTCTCGGCGATGCTCATGCAGCAGCAGTTCCATGACGGCATTCTGGATGGAGGACTGCTTGATCTTGCGTCCGAGGCCCAAATGGATGAAGCCGTTCATCTCCCGGGCGAATGCATGGGCAATTTCCCGCTCGTGCTGGGCCAGGGTGATGCACGGAATGCCGATTGCCGCCACTTTATAAGGCGTATAGTTGTTATTGCATACGACGATGTCCGCATCCTGGAGCAGCTCATACAGCGCGTCCGTCTTTTTTACGATTTTTGCATTGCGTCGGCTCAGCAGCATCATCTGTAGATCCCCGACAGGATGCGGATATTCATCATCGATGGCCACGGAAATCCGTAACGGGATATGGAGCTGGGTCAGGTGGCGCAATGTACGGTATGTCAGGTTATGCTCGTCCCCATCCTCGAATGCAATGACGATGTGCGGCGGGTGGTTATCCAGCTGGTCTTCCCGCATGGAGATGATTTCCTGGAGCCGGTCGTTCACCGCAAAGGCATAGCTGCCGGCGAGTGTATTGGCAGGAAGCATTTCAGCCGTCCCAAGCTCCTCGAACAGTGCCACGACATTGCAGTCGGCCAGTATATTGCCGCCGCCGAAATCATCGAAGTGGACCATCGTCTTGCAGAACGGGCGCAGCATCTCCACCTGTTCGGCTATCGTGTCCTTGCCATCCTGGATGATCAGATCCAGGTCGAGGTTGCGGATCAGTTTGGCAAGCTCCTCGTATTTTTCGAATAGGACAGGCGTCAAGCCTGATTCTTCAAAGAGTTTCAACGCATTCATATCGTTAGTTTTCGCAAACATAAAAATAGATTCTTCATGTAATAGTTTACTTAGCAGCATCGCCCGTTCGAGTGGATAAAGACCTTTGATAGGGCAATGTTCCATGATAAAAGCAATTTTCCTTTTTTGATTTGGCAAATTCATCGCATCCTTTCTCTCGCCTGTTCTTTCTAAAATATGGTGAAAAAATGGTAGTTATGTGTGAAAATGAAACAAAACTATAGAAAAGGAAAAGGGGAACCACCATATGGGAATGCGTTCGGCTATTGTAGTCGGTTCGACCGGGCTTGTCGGGTCGCACCTTGTCCAATACCTTTGTGAAAGCGAAGAATATGTTTCCGTTACGACACTTGCAAGACGGAAACTAGGCTATGAACATCAGAAGCTAGTCGAGAGGATTGTCAATTTCGATGAGCTGGAAGAAGAGGATTTAGAGTTTGCCGATGAAGTGTTCTGCTGTCTCGGTACGACCATTAAAAAAGCAGGCACACGGGAGAATTTCGAAAAGGTGGATTTGGAATACCCGTTACATATCGCTTCGTTAGCAAAAAAGCGGGGGGTCCGGCATTTCATCGTCATCTCGGCGATGGGGGCGGGTGAAAAGTCCCTTGCCCACTACAGCCGGGTGAAAGGCAAACTCGAGAAGGAGCTGATTGCCATGGATTTCCCACAGCTGTCCATCGTACGCCCGTCCCTGCTCGTCGGGGACCGGCAGGAATTCCGCCTGGGTGAGAAGGCGGGAGAGTTGGTGCTGAAGGTGATCAACCCGATGCTGATCGGTCCATTGAAGGGAACAAGGTCCATCAAGGCGAGCCAGGTGGCGCTGGCGATGAAGGTCATCGCCCTGCAAGGGGAGCAGGCAAAGGTAGCCGTCTATGACTCGGCCCAGCTGGCCGCAATGCGGATGCCGACAAGGGAAAAGGGGCCAAAAGGCAATGGGCTGGCACCGGTGGATGAGGAAGTCATATTTGACCATACGAAGCTGAAGGAAAAAGGCGTGCGAAAAAACGACGAGTAATCCTTCTGCCCAACTGAATGCCACCTGCATGAAGACAGCAGGCGCCGTCCTCCGCCAGGTCCGTCTAAAGACTGAAATTGCGCCATTTGTATATCCGGCACTCATCTTCTTCTGTTAAAATATTATATGAGTATACCAACTTTCGTAATTGATAATGGAGGCAGGAGAATAATGAAAATTCTACTGGTTGATGGCACTGTATTCGGTCGTAAGACAGGTGCGGTTCTACAACAAATTCAACGATATATTGCAGATTTGAATACAGATCTGGAGCTAGAAATCCTTTACTTCAGCGATTTGAAGCATCAAATTTTAGACGGCAGTCCGCTGAATGATGATATGAAAATGATGATTCGGAAATTTGAGGAGGCGGACGGCTACATCATCGCTTCGCCTATTTTCCAGGCGTCCATCCCGGGTGTGCTGAAAAACGCCTTTGATATGATTCCGCCGAAAGCGATGCGCTATAAGCCGGCTGCGATGGTCGGCAACGGCGGCACATACCAGCACCACCTCGTCCTGGAAAACCAGCTGAAGCCAATCCTCGACTACTTCCGCTGCCTGGTGACGCCGAACTATGTATATACGCATGCGGACCACTTCGATGCGGAAAACAAGATTGTGGATGAAGAGATTCATGCACGATTAAAAGAGCTGGCACGCGTATTCGTCCAGTACTGCGAGATGAGCAAGGCTTTGAAGCAGGAAGCCGCAGCTGTGCAATAAGAAAAGTATGAGCTTGCCGAAGCAATTCGGCAGGCTTTTTTTTGTGGTTTTGCATGCCGAGGTGTGAAAAGCCAGGTTGAAAAGCTGGCCTTCGCAGGAGAGTGTGATGAAATTTTGATGCGAACCCCTACAGAAAAGAGTGTTTTGCCATGTGTATGATAAAGGGTGGAAAATATGACTGTTTTTATTTCCATATGTTTACTTATAAGGCGCTCAATCATATAATGTATCAAAATGATATATCAATCTGATATATAAGGGGGATGCAGTATGTCGATTGAACACTCGATACTGGCCATCTTAAGTTTTTGGCCTAGTACCGGATATGATATTAAAGCGGAATTTGAGCACAAGGCTGCCGGACTTTACTGGGGAATGAGCTATGGGAGCATCTATCCGAAGTTAAAAAAGCTCGAAGAAGAAGGGCTGATCTACCCGATTGAACAGGAGGAAGAGGGAAGGAAAAAGAAGCAATATGAGCTGACGCCAAAAGGGTGGAAGGAATTTGAAAAATGGCTCAGCCTTCCGCCTGCCTATCCGGTGGTCAAGGACGAACTGATGATGAAGCTGTCCACATGGCACGAGGATATGGACGATCACATACTGATCGGGCATTTGCTGCAACGAAAGCAGATGACAGAGGAAGTGCTCGATTTTGTGAAAAACTGGCCGACTAACGGAACCTCCTATATAGGCGATTACGGCATGCTGGCAATCCGCTATGGTGAAATCCGTTTGGAAGGCGAGCTGAAGTGGATTGAAGAAACAATCGATGCCCTTAAGAACGCGCGGCTTCCGAAAGGGCAGGACCCTACTGGCAATAAGGAAAAGCTGCTTGCACGACGCCGGGAAGCCAGTAAAGCGGAAGAGGGGAGCTAGCAGATGAAAGCAGGCATTTTCAAGCCTTTGAAAGTCCGTTCCTTCCGTTCTTTATTCGGTGCGCAGGTATTTTCGGATTTAGGAAACTGGCTCGATTTTCTGGCTATTCAAGTAATCGTCGCCTACCAGTGGGGATTGGATGAAACGGCCATCGCCGCTGTAATTGTTGTCATCGGGCTGCCGTGGGTGATGATCGGCCCGTTTGCCAGTGTGTTTGTAGACCGCCTTCCTAAAAAGCATATTATGATAATTTGTTTGGTGCTGAGAATCGTATTTGTAATCGGGCTCTTTTTCTCGCCGAACCTGTATGTTTTACTGCTTTTCGTATTTTTAAAGGGGACGGTGGCGGCCGTCTATGACCCTGCCCGCCAAAGTGCCATTCGACATACGGTTCCAGAAGAGCAGCTACCAGAGGCAGTGACGCTGAGCCAACTTTCCATGAATACGATGAAAATCGTTGGGCCGGCTCTCGGCGGGGGAATCATCTATCTATTTGGTGCAAGAAGCCCTTTTCTATTCGAAGCGGTCGGATTTTCCATCGCCATTCTTTTTCTACTGGCAATGCCCGCCATCAATGAGAAAGACGATGCTACCGAACTAAAAGAGGTTGAAGAGAAAAAGAATTTTTGGCGGGAGCTGCTGGAGGGAATCCGCCACGTTTCGCAAACACCGTTATTAAAGATATCCGTTGTCCTATCGTCCGTCGCTTTTTTCATTATCTTCCTCTATGACGGACTGTTCATTTTTGTGGCGCAAAAGCTTGGTTTCAGTGAAGGGGATTTCGGCGTGTTGATCAGTG
>JAZUQF010000393.1:0-7689 GCA_045605545.1 Lysinibacillus sp. | reverse complement strand
TCGGTCAGCCAGATGCTCCCGGAAAGCAAGCCCGCCGAACGGGAGATGATGACTGCACAAGTGAAGGTATATAGTGTTGCGGGCAGTACGGACGGTGTGATCTTTCTTGCTGAAGGAAGGGATAAGTGGATTGTCACGGAGGCAGCTGTCCTGCGGGACCATCCGAAGGCGCTCATCGAGACAAGCCATGGCCAGCAGCTAGAGGCGGAGCTCGAAGCGTTCGACATAGAGGAAAACGTTGCCGTTCTGCATATGCGCAACAGTGCTGGTGTGGAAGCCACCAAGCAGCAAAACCAGGAAGCTTTGAAAGGGATGCTAACGGCCGAGGAACTGACGGCACGGGACCGTTATGAGCTGCAAAGAGCTTTCGAGGAGACGGAAGTGCCGCAGAAGTATGACCTGCAGGTGCTGGCAGACTACGAGAAGCCGACATTCACCTATAACCCGGACACGATCGAGCATGTCATCCATGCATTCAATGCAGCGTTCAATCAGTATGTCGAAACCGGTGACTTCTCTGTTGTGGAACCGTATGTTTTATCGGATCTGCTGAAGGAGGCGTTGCAGAAGGAAGAGGCGAGGTTGCCGATTAATGACCTGGACGTCTCGGAAATCGTACTGTCGGGCTTTGAATGGCAAGTGAAAGGTGCTGCAAAGGAGTTTGCCATCAACTATGGGGTGAATCTTGTAGACGGAACATATTATATAACGCATATCCATATAGAACAGTAATTTTATTATGTAAACTAAGGAGGAGTGATTTGATTGCTGGAAAAAGCAAGTGGCATATTACAACAATATTTCGGCTATCCATCGTTTCGTGAGGGACAGGAGCAGGCGATTTCTTCTGTACTTGCCGGAGAGGACACGCTCGTCATCATGCCGACGGGAGGAGGGAAGTCGCTCTGTTATCAGGTGCCGGCACTCACGCTGCCAGGAACCACGCTCGTCATTTCTCCCCTGATTTCGCTCATGAAGGACCAGGTCGACATGCTCAGGGCAAGCGGTGTCGATGCAGCTTACATTAACAGCTCGCTCAGCTATGAGGAAGTGGAAGACGTACTTTATAGTGCGAGAATGGGACAATTGAAGCTGCTGTACATAGCTCCTGAGCGGTTAGAGAATGAATCATTCTGCATGACGCTTGCCCACCTGCAGGTTCCGCTTATTGCGATTGACGAGGCGCACTGTATATCACAATGGGGCCACGACTTCCGTCCAAGCTATCGGATTATCAATCGGATTAAGGATTTATGGTCGACAAAGCCGACCGTTGTCGCTCTCACAGCGACGGCGACACCTCATGTAAGGGAGGATATCTGCAATTTATTGGCCATTTCCGATGAGCATACATTCATCACCGGATTCAGCCGGCCGAATTTGGCATTTTCCGTCCTGCGGGGGGAGAATCGCGATCAGTATATATTGAAATATGCCAGCAATAATAAACAGGATGCAGGAATCATCTATTGTGCGACGAGGAAGGCGGTTGAGCATATTCATGCGCTGCTTGTCAAAAAGGGCATCAAGACCGGAAAGTATCACGGCGGCCTCGGGGATGAGGAAAGGGCGGAGATGCAGCAGAAGTTCCTTGATGACGAGCTGGTGGTCATGGTTGCGACGAATGCATTCGGAATGGGCATCAACAAGACGAATGTACGCTACGTAATCCACTATCAGATGCCACGCAATATGGAGAGCTACTATCAGGAGGCTGGACGGGCAGGGCGCGATGGACTGCCGAGTGACTGCATGCTGTTATATTCATCAAGCGACGAACAGACGCAGCGCTTTTTAATCGATCAGGCACAGGACCGTTCCCGGATCCCCTTTGAGCTGACAAAGCTGCAGGAGATGATTGACTACTGCCATACGGAAGATTGCCTGCAACGCTACATTACCCGCTATTTCGGAGAAGAGTCGGATGAAGTATGCGGCAAGTGCAACCGCTGCATCGACGAGCGCCCGCAGGTTGACATGACAGTAGAGGCGCAGAAAGTGTTATCCTGTGTGGTACGTATGGGGCAGAAGTTCGGCAAGGTACTGATCAGCCAGGTGCTCGCCGGTTCTACGAATAAGAAGGTGCTGGAACTAGGATTCAATAAGCTTCCTACATACGGGATCTTACGGGAGATGAATGCAAAGGAGATTGCGCAGTTCATTGAATTCTGCATCGCTGAAAAATTGCTGGCGGTCAGCAACGGACAATTCCCGACGATTTTCATGACGGAGCAGGGGAAGGAAGTACTGATGGGTAAACGCAAAGTATTACGCCGTAGTGCACCGGTCGTCAAGGCGATATCGGATGAGGATCCGCTGTTTGAGCACCTACGGGAAATACGGAAAGACATTTCTTCGAAAGAAGGCGTGCCGCCATATGTTGTGTTCTCGGATAAGACATTGAAGGAATTAAGTGCAAGACGCCCGTTGACACCGGAAGAATTCCTGGAAATCAATGGAGTGGGGGCGAACAAGCTCGAAAAATATGGAGATGTATTTTTGGAAGCCATCTCGCAATGGGAGCTTGAGAAAAGTAAATAAGTAATGAAGCGGCCTCCCATATAGGGGGGCTGTTTGTGTTTAGTTGCAAAACTATAGAGAATACTAGGGAAACAAAAAAAATATAATAATATTATGTAAACTAAAAAGTTAGTAGAAACCTGCCCACATAAGCGGGCAGTAATTCTTATTTCCAATGATTTTGTATAAATTCATCACGGCCTGAATCCGCGCGGTCCTTCTGGTAAAGCTCGGCTTCCTTCTTATAATAATCCTGATGATAGTCCTCCGCCGGGTAGAAGGTCTGAGCCGTGCGGATTTCCGTTACAATCGGCTTTTTGAAGCGGCCGCTTGCAGCCAGATCGGCCTTGGATTTTTCTGCTTTTACTTGCTGTTCGTCGTCATGGACGAAGATGGCCGTTTTATATGATTCCCCACGGTCATGGAACTGGCCGCCGGCATCTGTCGGATCAATCTGCATCCAGTAGATTTCAAGAAGCTGTTCGTAGCTGAACACGTCGGGGTCGAATTCGATCTGAACGACCTCCAGGTGACCGGAAGTACCCTTCTTCACATCCTCGTAAGTCGGATTTTCCACATGGCCGCCCATGTAGCCGCTCGTCGCTTTATGTATCCCATCCCATTGGCCGAAGGGCTTTACCATACAGGAGAAGGAGCCGCCTGCAAATGTCGCTTTCTTCATGTAAATGACACCTCCTGAAAAATATCCCTATTGTAGCACGGAAGATGGCTGGATACAAAGAATTGGTTCGGCTTATTAATCGGCAAACATGCTTCATACGTAGTATAATGAGTGCACAATAATTGGAAGCATTATAAGACATTAGTGCGTCCAATAAGTGAGTAATAATAAAGGGGTTTTTTTATGGAAGAACAAAGAGAACGCCGCTATAAGAAAAAGAAGTTGCGGAAGGGACGCGTGTTCATCATCACCCTGCTGCTCCTGACGGTGTCAATCGTCGCCTATGGCTATAGCCAGTATCAGGCCGGCCTCAAGCTGGCGGAGGATGCAGCGCCTGTTGTGGAAATAGAGGAATTTGTACCGGATGATAAGGACGGAGAAACCGTGAATTATCTATTGCTTGGGGTGGATAGCCGAGGTGAGGAGAAGTCACGTACGGATACGATGATGCTCGTTTCCTGGCAGAAAAAGACCGATGATATCAAGCTTGTCTCCTTCATGCGTGACATTTATGCCGACATTCCCGATTATGGCAGGTCCAGACTGAATACGGCCTTCTATGTGGGCGGCGTGCAACTGACGAAAGATACAATCACAGAGATGTTCGATGTGCCGATCCATCACTATGCCATCATTGACTTCAAAAGCTTTGAATCACTTATCGACATATTGGCGCCGGGCGGGGTCGAAATCGATGTGGAGAAGGACATGTCCACCCTGATTGGCGTGTCATTGAAGCAAGGTGTGCATAAATTGAACGGAAAAGAGCTTCTTGGCTATGCGCGTTTCCGGCATGATGCACAAGGGGACTTCGGCCGAGTGGAGCGTCAGCAGAAAGTGATTGAAGCACTGAAGGATGAATTGCTGTCGCTCGGGAACTCCAAAAATCTGCCGAAGCTGGTAGGTGCCGCACAAGGGTATATAACAACGGATGTATCATCTGCGGATCAAGTGAAGACGGTCCTCAGCATGGCGGTAGGCGGCATCAATGTTTCCAAAATGACAATTCCGGCTCAAGGAACCTATACAGATTTGCGTGTCAGTGGCCTTGGTGCGGTCCTTGATATCGATGAAGAAGCCAATAAGCAGCTGCTGCACGATTTTTTACAAGGTAACTAGAGTAGAATCACACAAAATATAATATTAAATGATACAATATAAATAACAATATATAGAGAATTTGTCGGGGTGGTCTTTTGGAACAAGAAAGTCAGAAAGAACAATTGCCGCAAGAGAAATCGCATTTCTTCTCTACACGGTTCATCCGCTTCATGGGCGGTAAAAATCTGTTATTTTTATTAATTATCACGTTGCTGTTGGGCTGCATCATTCTCATCTTTGATAAGATCGATTTTATCTTCCAGCCGATTCGCGTACTCTTTGAAGTGGTTATTCTGCCAGGGGTGCTTGGCATCATTCTTTATTATCTGCTCCGGCCTTTCCTAAGGCTTCTTATGCGGTGGAAGATTCCTCGAATCTGGGCGATCGTCATCATCTTTGTCGGGTTGATCGGCTTGATTACGACGCTGATTCTGCTTGTATTCCCGTTCCTTCGTGAGCAGTTTACAAATCTGGTGCAGGAATTCCCAATCTATATTATGGCTCTGGTGGATGATATCGTAGCTTTCATCAATAATTCGCGAATCAATGAATATTTAGCAGATGCCAATATAGACTATAATAAAGTGCTGACGGACATATCAGACAATCTGACGACGACGGTAAAGGACACGGCGTCTGCAGTAGCCAGCAATGTTGCGACAGGGCTGACCGGCTTCGTGTCAGCAATCACGGGTTTCGTACTGTCCCTTGTCATTGTCCCATTCATCCTGTTCTACCTATTATGGGAAGGCGAAAAGATGCCGCATTTCATCCTGCGACTGTTCCCGCCGCGCATGCGTAAATTCGTAAATGACATCATGGTCGATATGGATAATCAAATCAGTTCATATATCCAGGGTCAAATCTTGGTGTCCATCTGCATCGGCATCATGGTAACGATTGGCTTCCTCATCATTAAGCTGCCGTATGCATTGCTACTGGGCGGCCTGGCTATGTTGACGAGCGTCGTACCGTACCTGGGGCCCGTCATCGCGATTACGCCGGCACTCATCATCGCCATCGTGACGAAACCGATCATGGTCGTCTATGTCGGTATCGTGTGGACGGTTGTGCAATTGATTGAAGGGAAGTTTATCTCACCACAGATTATGGGTAAATCACTTAGTATCCATCCGATTACGATCATTTTCGTTCTACTGACGGCAGGCTCTTTGTTCGGGGTTGTTGGCGTAATTCTCGGAATCCCTGCATATGCCCTGCTGAAAGTGCTTGTCCAGCATTTCTATCAGCTGTTCAAGCAGCGCTATAATAAATTCCAGGTAGACGGAGCAGATCAATACGAGGATATTCACTAATCGGTAGCAATAGCTGCCGATTTTCTATAAAAGGGGATGAATGATATGGTTAACAAATGGTTTACTACAATGGAACGCAACGGAGTGAAAATCGATACAATCGTCGATAAAACGGACTTGATAGAAGGGGAGATATTGACCGGAAAGGTATATGTCACTGCCGACTCTGATATTGAGAACATTGATTGCATCATACTCCGTGCACTGAAGAAGTCGGGGGACACCACCCAAATCATTGGTAAGTCCTCCGTGGAACTTGTTGGGAGCGTCCATACGAAAGGGACAGAATTTGTGGATTTTGAAATTGTTCCAGACGATCGCTGGGCATGTGATGACACGGATGAAATCATTTTTGAAACTGTCGTCGTATTTCTAGATGGCACAGAAACAAAGGATGAGGGTGTCATTACATATACGTTTTTGGAAGAATAGAAAGACGCGGCCAACTAGGCCGCGTCGACGTGGGAAGCTACTTATACAGTAGCTTCTTTTTTTATTGATAGTTGTGATAGTCTTTGTACGGCAGTTGTCAGTTTTTCGACATCCTGTACAAGCGCCAGTCGCATATAGCCTTCGCCTGCAGAGCCGAATGCCGTGCCGGGTACCATGACCACGCCGGCCTGTTTGATCGCCTCGAATGCAAGTGACTTGCTGTCGATGCTATAAGGGAATTTAGCCCATACGAACATGCCGCCATCGCTCGGTGCCACTTCCCATCCGATGGAAGTAAGCCCCTCCATCAGTGTCTTGTGACGAGCGGCGAATGTCGTACGCAGGTTTGCTGTAATCTCTTCTGCATGATCAAGTGCCTTTGCAGCGACCAACTGGATCGGTTCGAAAATACCAAAGTCAAGGTTGGATTTCAATTGCTTGATGACAGCAATCATCTCCGCGTTGCCGACGATATAGGCGATGCGCGACCCGGCAAGGCTGAAGCTTTTCGATAAGGAGTTGATTTCCAATCCAACCTCTTTAGCACCAGGAGTGGCCAGGAAGCTGATTGGTGCATCTCCTGTGAAATAGAATTCGGAGTAGGCGGCATCATGCAGGACGATGATGTTGTATTTTTTGGCGAAGGCCACCACTTCCAAAAAATATTCCAATGAAGGCATGGCTGGCACGGGGTTGCCCGGCAAGTTCAGGATGAGCAGCTTCGCCTTTTCAGCTACTTCTGCTGGTACGGAGGAAAGGTCCGGCAAATAGCCATTTTCCTTCGTCAGAGGCATATAGTACGGCTCGGCACCTGCCAGATGGATACCGGCGTCATATGCCACATAGGCAGGGTTCGTCGTCAGCACGACATCGCCTGGATTGCAAAAGGCGACGGGAAGATGGACAAGTCCTTCCTGGGAGCCCATTGTCTGGACTACTTCCGTGGCAGGGTCCAGTTCGACATGATTGACACGCTTATAATAACGGCATACCGCTTCGTTGAAGGTCTGTACACCAGTCAATGTATATCCGTAGGACGATTCCAGCTTTGTCAGTTCAGACATTGTGTCCCGAAGAAAGGCGGCAGGAGGGATATCCGGACTCCCAAGGCTTAAATCGATCAATTCCTTGCCCTTTGCTTGCTGTTCCAGTGCACACTGCTTCAAATCGCCGAAAATGGACGGCGCAAACAGGGACATTTTTTCAGATGGTTGAACTTTCAAAGTAAACACTCCTAAATATAAAATATACCTACCATTCTACCATAACAGCGCCCTTCCATAGCATGAAATTCAGAAAAAAGAATCTTTTCATGCTATGGAGCGAATCCTTACAATGGCGCAGAAATCTGCGTCAAACAACATTCGTCATCAGGGGCTTTTTCGTTTACACTGAAGATAAGAGGTGAATGACATGATAATCTATTCATTAAGCGGCCCAAGCGGCACCGGCAAAAGCACATCGGCCCTGGAATTTGCCCATAAGCATGGAATCGATGGCATCATTGATGATGGACTCCTTATTGTAGGCGGGGTAAAGCTGGCAGGCGTCAGCGCAAAGTTCGAAAAAAATACAATCAAGGCTGTCCGGCGGGCCATATTTCATGAGGACGAGCATCGGGAAGCTGTACTCAAGGCT
>JAZUQF010000392.1:0-2960 GCA_045605545.1 Lysinibacillus sp. | reverse complement strand
AGCAACGTCCGCCTCATCCATCTCGAAGTATGATGACGTCATCGAAGCAATCGGCGACAATATGAAGACGGATATGACCTTCAAGGAAATGAAATCCTTCATCAGCTACCTGTCGGAAGGCATGCCACGCGTCGATACAGTGACGCTGCAGGGATATGACGATATGTCTACCGGCACCTACTACTACGCACTGGATGAAGAAGCACTCGAGGAAACAAAGCACATCCTGCAAAGCCACCTCGGCCTGATTCCGGAATCGACGAATGTTTCCGGCATTCCTGCTGAAGGCACGGAACAACAGACGCAATCCGATACATTAGAGGGCACAACCTCTCATTAATACCTCTTGGAGCTGCCTGGAAAGCTGAAACTTTCCGGGTAGCTCCTTTTTTATCCTCCTCCACTTCTCTTCCCTTTCCCGCAGCAACAAAAAAAGCCGCCGTCTAAAAGACAGCAGCTCTATATCCACTTGGATCATTTATTGAACATACGTACAAAATTGATGAGCGGTCGATAGTTCTTGCCGGCCAGCCCGATGATTTCTACAAACAGTTCGAGGGCCACGAGAATGACCGTAACCAGCAGGATGGCTCCCCAAATCTTCGCCATGGAGAAGATGATGGCACATAGGCCGAACAGCATCGCAATAGCGTAGATGATTAATACCGTCTGGCGGTGTGAGAACCCTAGATCGAGCAGACGGTGGTGAAGATGGGATTTATCCGGATCGGACCATTTCTTTTTCATGCGAAGACGTCTGACAATCGCAAAGAATGTATCTGAAATCGGTACACCGAGCATGATAACAGGGATGATGAATGATACAAGCGTGACGGATTTAAACCCGAGCAGCGATAGCACTGCAATCATGAAGCCTAAAAATAACGCACCTGTATCCCCCATGAATATCTTCGCTGGGTGGAAGTTGTAGAATAAAAAGCCGAATGTACTCGCCGCCAGGATGGCCGCTACAGCCAATACGAATCCATCACCTAAGACGCCCGCCATCGCTGCAAGCGTAAGCAGGGCGATTGTCGATACCCCTGCCGCCAAGCCGTCAAGGCCGTCGATCAGGTTGATGGCATTTGTAATGCCGACAATCCAAAGAATCGTAAACGGAATACTCAAAATCCCGAATGCCAGCGTCCCTTCATCAAATGGAAGGTTGATGAAATCGATTTGGATGCCGCCGTAGAATACGATGATGCCCGCTGCCACCAATTGGCCCAGCATCTTCGCTTTTGCTGTTATTTCATACATATCGTCAAGCACGCCGGTAATGACAATCACCGTCGCACCTAGAATGATGGCCAACAATTGCTCACTATTTCCGCTCTCTGGCCGCAATACGGCGATTCCAATCAGAAAGGCACCGAAAATGGCCAGCCCGCCAAGTCGCGGCATGATGCGCGCGTGCACTTTCCGGTAGTTCGGTGCATCGACCGCCCCGATTCGGAAGGCCAGACGCTTTACAAGTGGAGTTAGTAAAATGGCAGCGACCGCCGCCACGATTAAAGACACGTAAATCATGTCTCTCCTCCTTAAAGAAAAATAATATACACTTTTAGTCAAGTGTATTATAGCACGTCCATTTCATAAAATATAGCTTTTCTCTGTAGTATGTACGCCTCCCGTGTTATTTACCATCCTTTCAGAAATTCAAACATTTTTATTTCTTCCTCTATTATTAGGACGCCGTTTTGATAACCAAGGATGCATTTTGTTTCCTTTTTTTCTAGCAGACCGCCACTTTCTTCACGCGCCGCCTGTAGCGAAAGTCCGCTTTTCATAAGATTCTACTAGCAATAGAGGGTAAATCAACACTCCTTTTTCATATTTCCTCTGATAAATATTGCATAGTCTACTTACATTTAGTAGTAAATCTAATTAAATTTTGATAAAATAATGTATGTCTACTAGTAAAGTAGACGAATTAAAAGGAGCGTAAACAAGATGTTCTCAATTTTCAAACGTAACAAAGAGCAGACAAGTGCTCGCGAATTAAAGAAATACTATAAAATCGTGGACGAGATCAATCAACTGGAAGACAAGTTTGCCCCGATGACAGACGAAGAACTCCAGCATATGACGGTAGTATTTAAAGAGCGTCTGGAGAATGGCGAAACCATTCCGCAAATCGTGCCTGAAGCATTTGCGGTCGTGCGTGAAGCCTCCAAACGTGTACTAAACATGCGCCACTTCGACGTACAGCTGATTGGCGGCCTTGTATTGACGGAAGGCAACATCGCTGAAATGCCGACCGGGGAAGGGAAAACATTGGTCGCTTCCCTGCCTTCCTACGTGCGTTCACTGGAAGGAAAGGGCGTTCACGTCATCACGGTGAACGACTACCTGGCAAAGCGCGACTTCGAGCTGATCGGACAGATCCACCGATTCCTCGGCCTGACAGTCGGCCTGAATGTACCGATGATGGAGCCGGAAGCGAAAAAGGATGCGTACAACGCGGACATCACATACGGCGTCGGTACGGAATTCGGCTTCGACTACCTGCGGGATAATATGGCCCACTCCATGGCGGATAAGGTGCAGCGCCCTTACCACTTCGCCATCATCGATGAGGTGGACTCCGTGCTGATCGACGAGGCGAAAACACCGCTCATCATCGCCGGAAAAATGATGGCCAATGCAGAGCTGCACCAGATTGCATCCATGCTGGCAAAACGTTTCGTCGTAGAGGAAGATTACGACTTCGATGAAGAGACGAAGGCCACTTCCCTGACGGACCTGGGCATCGAGAAGGTGGAGGCCGCATTCGGCGTCGACAACCTTTACGATTTGGAGCACCAGACACTTTACCACTACGTCATTCAGGCCGTGCGGGCACATGTGATGTTCAAGCGGGACGTAGATTATATCGTCCGTGACGATAAGATCGAGCTTGTCGATATGTTCACAGGCCGCATCATGGAAGGCCGTTCATTATCCGACGGCCTGCATCA
>JAZUQF010000391.1:0-2324 GCA_045605545.1 Lysinibacillus sp. | reverse complement strand
TGACATTTTTAAATATTGTAACAGTTTTTAGTATCCGAAACAATAGATATGTTATATTTTATGACATAGAATGAGTGGATAAACTATTTATGTAATTAAAAATAACATAAAAGAGAGGGTTCCGTTATTTGCAATGGAGGATGAGGTTTCATTTGTCTGGAGAGGAAAGTGGATTACCCATGAAGCCCTTCGTTAGAGAGATACTTATCTTTTTCACGGAGGATTCAGCTGTAGGGAGAGGGTTCCTGGTGGATAGGAACAAGCCATCGAGGAGGGGGTGTCTGAAGGAAAACTAAAAAAGCGGGATGAAGATTATCCTCCATCCCGCTTTGTCTTACTTATCATTTATTGAATGAGAATTGCCAACTTCATTTTCCACCGAAGAGGAAAAACACTCCATGCTGCTATTTCTGCCTTTTGTGAGCTACTCCACAAACCGCAGTCCTGTTTTATAGAGGACGGAGATACAGTTCAGCACAGTTCCGGGAATCTTCTTCGGGAAATAAGATTTCACATAGCCTTTGAAATAGACCTTCTGCAGATCTTCCCATTGTCTGTCCTTTTCCGTTTGGCGGAAGCGTGCCACATCAATCAGCTTCACTTCCTGCTTGGAGGTGATGATGATGTTTTTCAGGTGGATGTCCGAAGGGTTGAGTCCGGCTTTTCTAGCCATGTCCAATGCGTCGTTGATGGCATGTATTTTTTCCTCAGGGATATAGATGCCGTTCTCCAATGATTGGAATAACGTGAGTCCGTCGAGATAATCGATTGCTATATAATCATTGCCTGCCTCATATAAGGAAGGGTAGTAGCTGCTGGATGGAAGCTTTCTATAGATTGCCGCTTCTTCTGCTGCGATGTGCACCTTATCGGGGAAGAACACCTTTAAGGCGACCTGTTCATCGCGCACCTTGAATACATGTGCGCTTCTTCCCGTCCCAATCAGTTGCAACGAGTCGCTATAGCTTTTTAAACGCGGAATCCTTCCTTTTCTCTCCATTACTACACTGTCGGCTAATGCTTGGTACTTCACGTCAAACACCTCAAATCGAATAATAAATAAATGGATACCACCGCTTCATTCAAAATGGGGGTCAGCCGTTTATCTTATTGCTATTATAACAATATTATTCAAAAATGCTTCTTTTGACAGCGTTTGTGGATAAAGTTACCTATTATTTTGCTATATCAAGATATTAATGAAAAGAAAGGGAGGGGGTGCCCGTCTGATGATTTCTCGGCGTGGGTAGCTTTTCCACCCTCACTCTACATTTACTTCAAGGTTCCTATAGAAGTCCATCCATAATCGGGAGAATATCCGGTTCTGTATCATAATAATGATTATTTACATGTGTCGGATTGAATGTAAAAGGATCTTCCTCGTCTTGATAGAGGGTGATTGTATAATTGAATCTGCTTCTGGGCTCCTGGTTTTCGTCAGGAATAAACTGAATATCATTGAATCTGTTTAGAAAATCATCTATGACCTTTTTCTCTTCCGTTATTTTTTGGGCTCCGCTGTTTCCGTCGAGGATGGTGATTTTTGAAACGCTATTTAGATCGTTGTCATAGAGTTGGGGCAAAGTCTTGACTTCCAAAGGCTTTGTCGGCCTGCAACCGGAGGAGTATCTAGTATTTGTTTCTGTCGGAATCCTACTTGTGCTACTGGTATATGTGAATGGTACCATGGTAGAGTAGGGATAGGGGAGCTTCCAGTATTTAGCTCCCTGTAAGCTGATCATAACAGAAGGGGGATGGGGACATGGAAGTAAGAAATGCGACGATTGACGATGCAACGCAGATTGTAGGGGTGATGGAAGATGCGGAGGCATCCAACTTCATGATGTTCGGGCCTGGCGAGCGGAAGATGACGGCACAGAAGTTCACCCCGTATATCGAGATGATTGACAAGAAGGAGCATGCCGCATTGTTCGTGGCCATCGAGGATGACGCAATTCTCGGATACTTGATTGTGCAGGGGGAGGTAAGGCCGAAGCGGGTATCCCATAAGGCGAGCATCGTCATTGGTGTACATAGCGGAAGCCGCGGAAAAGGTGTCGGGACGGCGCTGTTCGAGCAGGCCCATCGATGGGCGGAGGAGAGGGGCCTCCACCGGCTGGAGCTGACGGTCATTACGGAGAACGAGCAGGCATTTGCCCTCTACCGGAAGATGGGCTATGAAATGGAAGGTTTGAAGAAACATTCGTTATGGATTGATGGTGCCTACGTCGATGAGTATTATTTGGCGAAATTCCTATAGAGGGAGAGGATTGTATGGTCAATTTTTTTATGCAAATGGACAAGACGCTGACGCTTAATTTCCT
>JAZUQF010000390.1:0-14836 GCA_045605545.1 Lysinibacillus sp. | reverse complement strand
AAGTCGGCTGAGATTGTGCACGGTATCTGCACTGACTCTTAGAACCTGTAAGCTAGCACTTGCGTAGGGATGTGGATGGAAACCGACTTCAAGCGACGTCAGGCTCTGTCCTGGGGTCGTTTTTTCTATTCCACCTTCTTGTGTTCTACATCTGGGGAGGACATTAGAAATGGATAAAAAGAGATTGTTGATGCTTGTGGAGATTGCCATCTTCGCAGGGGCAGGAATTATTTTGGACAACCTTACGATCAGTATGCCGCAGGGAGGATCGGTCAGCTTCGTCATGTTGCCGATCGTCTTGATGGCAGTCCGCTGGGGGTTGGGGGCCGGGCTGACGACGGGTCTGCTCATCGGCATACTGCAAATGATGTTCGCACCAAGAATCTACCACTGGGTACAGGGCCTTCTTGATTACGGCCTCGCCTTTACAATCGTCGGACTGGCGGCTGTTGTAAGGAAGCCGCTGCTTGAAGCGGCACGCAATTCGGTAAAATCAAGAATCATCCTCTATATTACATTGGGGACGGTCATTGGGGGGCTTCTCCGCTATGCAGCACATACGGTTGCGGGAGCGGTCTTTTTTGCCGAATATGCAGGAGACCAAAACGAATGGATCTACTCCATCATTTATAACGGGACATATATGATACCGGCCATCATCCTGACAGCTGTCGTGGCCAGCCTATTATTTACCGCAGCACCTCAATTGTTGAAGAAAGTGTAGGAATGCCGGTCTTTTTCAGCGCTGGGGATTGAGGAACTCTGCTGTGTCACGTTCAAGCTCATATGATATAGTAGGAATGGACATTCTTAATCAAGAGAGGAATTTGGGCATGATTGTTAAAACACAGGAAGAGCTAGATGCATTTAAAAAAATCGGCCGGATTGTTGCTGAAATTCGTGAAGCGATGAAAGCCGCTACAAAGCCAGGGGTCACGACACGTGAACTTGATGAAATTGCGGGCCGTATGTTCGAGGAGGCGGAAGCTGTATCGGGTCCAAAGGGGGAGTACGACTTTCCAGGCTATACATGCATTTCCGTAAACCATGAGGTGGCGCATGGCATCCCAGGAGATAAAGTAATCCAGGAGGGCGACCTTGTGAACATCGATGTCTCCGGCTCGTGGAATGGGTATTTTGCGGATACAGGCATTTCCTTTGTAGTCGGTGACGGCTATGAAGACAAGGAAAAGCTTTGTGCGGTGGCGAAGTCGGCGTTCGAGCGGGCGATGACGAAGGTGAAGGCAGGTTCCAAACTGAACCAAATCGGGAAAGCGGTGGAGCGCGAGGCGCGTGACCACGGCTTGACGGTCATCATGAATCTGACAGGCCATGGCTTGGGACGTTCCTTGCATGAGGCGCCGGACCATATTTTAAATTATTATGATGCATGGGATGCAACAATCATGAAAGAGGGCATGGTGCTGGCGGTCGAGCCGTTCATTTCGGCGAAGGCGGAGCATATTGTGGAAGCGGGCGATGGATGGACATTCATCACACCGGACAAATCATTGGTTGCCCAGATTGAACACTCCATCATCGTGACAAAAGATAAGCCGATTATCCTGACATCATTAGAGGACTGAGTAAAAGGGATTGTTTGATAAGTTTCGCTTATCAAACAGTCCCTTTTTACATGGGCTCTGCTAGGTAGAGAAAAGCTGCCCCGGCACGAAATGACGGTAATGTAGCTCCCAGCAGGATATGAGAAGCAACATGATGCTCCAAGTGCCGTGCATGGAAAAAGGCCATTTGAAAAACACTGGTACAAACGAATAAAAAAGCCTGCAATTAGTGGTCATAAGAGTTGTCCGGCGATACTGGTAGGCCTGCCATACATATGCATACAAAGGAGTACGACACCAAATACCAATTAAATCCATTTTAGTTTACAATAAATATATAATTGTTCGAGGAGTGGTTTGGTGAAAAAGATAAAAGACTTAGATTTGTCTTTGGAATTGGACAAGAAGTTATATAAGAAAAAGTTGAAAGTGCTTCAATATGAAATGTTAAATGCCCAACAATTTTTATTGAACAATAAGATTGGATTAGTGCTGGTTTTCGAGGGAATGGATGCAGCAGGAAAAGGGGGGGCCATCAAACGTCTGACGGAACGCCTGGACCCGCGAGGCTACGTCGTCCACCCGATTTCGGCGCCCCAGCCCCATGAGCTCCGCTACCACTATATGCACCGATTTTGGCGCAAGCTGCCGCAGCACGGGCAGATCTCCATCTTCGATCGTTCCTGGTATGGGCGGGTTTTAGTGGAGCGCCTGGAGGGATTTGCGGCAGAGGACGAATGGAAACGGGCATACGATGAGATTAATGAGTTCGAAAGGCTATTGACCGCGGGCAGTTATATTGTGCTGAAGTTCTGGATTCATATCGACAAGGACGAGCAGCTATGTCGCTTCACCGAGCGGGCGAACAATCCGTATAAGTCATGGAAGCTGACGAATGAAGACTGGCGCAACCGTGAACGGTTTGAAGAATATATCGCCGCTGCGGATGAAATGCTCCGGAAGACCGATTCGGACACCGCCCCCTGGGTCCTGGTTGCAGGAAACGATAAATATTATGCACGAGTGCAGGTGCTTGAGGAGACGGTGGCCCATATCACGAAAGAGGCGGAGCGCCGGGGTCTTGTCATACCGAATGTATTTGAACCGGAGGGGAAGGAGGCCCTTGCCGAATTAGAGCAGGTGGAAAAAGAGATGACGGCCGATTCGGAGAAAGAGGGAAAAGGGGGAAAAGGGGAAAAAGAAAAAAAGGTGAAACCTCCTGGAAAAAACAAATCGAACAAAGGAAAGAAATAGCCTATAATTGAACATATATTTCAGTATCCTAAAAAGTTCCTTGCGAACTGTTTTTTCGGAATTTTCTAGAATCTGAGATGGGAAAATAATTGCTAGAATGGGGAGGAGAAGGAATGACGACAATGTATCCAGAGACATGGGATTTAGATGTGTTTTTTGAGGGAGGCAGCGAGTCTCCGGCGTTCCAGCAGTTCATCAATGACTTGCCAAAGCAGGTGGAGGCGCTTGTTGCGCAGACAAAATCATTGAAGACGGATGTGTCTGCAAGTGAACTGCGTGCCGCAATCGACCAGCTCAAGGAAGTAATGGAGCACATCATGCACGCAGGCGGTATGCTTTCCTGCCTGACAGCACAAAATATGAAGGACGTAAAGGCACTGCAGCTGCAGGGGCAACTGAGCGCCATTTCAGCAAGCTATTCCCCTGCGGTCCTCCGCCTCCAGCAGTTGTTGGCGGAAATGGAGGAGGCGCGCTTCGAGGAACTGCTGTCCTCTCCTGAGCTAAGCGAATTCACCTTCATCCTATCGGAATGGCGTGAACAGGCGAAGCAGAGGCTATCTGAGGAGGAAGAAGCATTGATTTCCTCTTTAAGTGTGGACGGCTATTCATCCTGGGGCCAGCTTTACAACATGTTCATCGGGGATATCAAGGTAGAGGTCGAAGTGGAGGGTGAGAAGAAGCTGACGTCTGTCGGACAGGCGAATAATCTAAGTTCCCACCCGGATGAAGAGATACGCAAAAATGCATTCGAGGCATTGGAAAAGGTCTTTACGGAAAAGGAGGAATTTTTCGCAAAGACGTTGAACCATCTTGCCGGCTTCCGCCTGACGACCTACAAGAAGCGAGGGTGGAATGAGGTATTGCAGGAGCCTCTGCAGATCAACCGGATGAAGCAGGAGACGCTCGATGCCATGTGGCAAGCGATTTCGGATAACAAGGAGCCGTTTGTGAAGTTCCTTGAAACGAAGGCGAACATGCTAGGCAAGGAAAAGATGGACTGGTACAACTTCGATGCGCCTGTTACTTCTTCCACAGCAAAGATTTCATATCAGGAAGGGGCGGAATTCATCCTGAAGCATTTCGGCAAATTTGGGCCTGAGCTGGAAGGCTTTGCACGCAAAGCGTTCGAAGATGGCTGGATTGAGGCGGAGGACAGGGATGATAAACGTCCGGGAGGCTTCTGCACAGGATTGCCGCTTGCACAGCAGTCGCGCATCTTCATGACCTATTCAGGGACGATGTCGAATGTCTCGACACTTGCGCATGAGCTAGGGCATGCATTCCATACATATGCATTACGTCTGATGAATGCATTGAACCGTCGCTATGCCATGAATGTAGCGGAGACCGCCTCTACCTTTGCGGAAATGATTGTGGCGGATGCAGCGGTGGATGAAGCCTCTTCTAAGGAAGAGAAGATTGCACTGTTGGAGGATAAAATCCAGCGTTCGGTTGCGTTCTTCATGAACATCCATGCCCGCTTCCTGTTCGAAACGCGCTTCTACGAGGAGCGGAAGCAGGGAATCGTATCGACAAGGCGCTTAAATGAGCTGATGGAGGAAGCACAGCGTGAAGCATTTGCAGGAGCGCTTGGTGAAGCACATCCGCACTTCTGGGCATCCAAAATGCACTTCTATATTACAGGCGTGCCGTTCTATAACTTCCCGTATACATTCGGCTACCTATTCTCGCTGAGCATTTATGCAAAAGCGAAGGAGGAAGGGGCTGCCTTTGAGGAGAAGTACATGGCGCTGCTTCGCGATACAGCCATCATGACGGTGGAGGACCTGGCGTTGAAGCACCTCGGTGAAGACATTACGAAAAGTGAATTCTGGGAGAAGGGCATTGCGCTCTGTGTAAAAGATGTTGAAGAGTTTATTCAACTTGTTTCGAAAGAAGGGTGATCGGCTAGTGAGGCTTGACGGAGATAAATGCTACCTACAGACGTTCTCGGAATCGGACGCGAAGGACCTTGCGACGCTTCTGCTGAACAACAAACACTTTTGGTCGACTCATGAGCCTCTGCACCGGGATGATTTCTACACGGAAGAAGCACAATACAAGAAAATTCTTGAAGGGCTTCAACTGCTTGCACTGAATCGTGAATTCTCCTTTGGCATATACGATAGGGAAACGGGACAGCTGATCGGCCACATTTCCCTCTACGCCATTAAGCGACTGCCGTATTCAAGTGCTTTTATAGGGTATTCGATGGATGAAAACTTCGCGGGGAGAGGGATTGCGACGGAGGCGGTGAAGCTTGTTGTGGACTTTGCCTTCACTTCTTTGAACCTGCACCGTGTGGAAGCATATATCGCCCCCGAAAACATCTCCTCCATCCGTGTCGTGGAAAAGGCCGCTTTTGTCAGGGAAGGGCTGATGAGAAAGCTGCTGTATATCAATGGGGAATGGGTGGACCACTATATGTACGCCATCTTACAGGAAGACTATTTACAGCAGAAAAGGAATGGCGCCGGATGACTCCGGCGCCATTTTCGATTAATTTAATTTTTAGAGGCTTTCTTCATATGCCAAGGAAAGGGTATCCGGCTAAGGGAACATTCCCTCTCTCGTTATCCATGAAGCATTCGCAGCTTCCTAGGACTCTTGATTGCCGTCGCTTACTAAATCCAGGCGGCCTGTGCCCGGGTCGATGATCAGACCATGAACAGGTACTCCCTGTGGCATAAGAGGATGCTTGCGTACAAGGTCTACGGTTTTCAGGACGCTTGTTTTCACATCTCCGAAGCCACGCAACCACTCACGCAAATCGAGCGCCGAGTAATTGATTGTATCGAGTGTTTCCTGCTTGATGCCACGTTCTATCATATGGCCGAGCATGGCGTCCGGATCTACGGCACTCATGCCGCAGTCATAGTGTCCGATGATATATACTTCGTCGGCCCGTAGCTCATAAACGGCCACCAGCAAACTGCGCATGATGCCGCCGAATGGATGGTTGATGATTGCTCCGGCACTCTTGACGATTTTCATGTCGCCGTTTCGCAAATTCATCGCTTTTGGCAATAGTTCCACCAAACGCGTGTCCATGCAAGAAAGGACGACAATACGCTTATCTGGGAACTTTGTCGTGATGTACGGTTCGTACTTCTTTTCCTCTACAAAAGATTGGTTGAAATCGAGGATATCATGTAATAAAGACATATGTGAATCTCCTTTCTTTTACACTGTATTATTGTAGTGGAAAATTGAGAGAATTCAAATAATATTGTAACAAAATAGTTGAAAAATTGTCGAAATAAAGCCGAATTTTAATGGAGCGGGGAAATACCTGGCAGCCAGCATCCTGCCTGCCGACAAAAAAACAGCCACGGCAACGTGGCTGTTCTGGATACTTATTTGTGGGCGTTGGACTTGGAATCGATACGCACGGAATCGTGTGAGTTTAAGCCGACGCGCAGATAATGGATGAAGAACAATAAGCAAATGAGGATGACGACTGAGAATCCTAAGACCGTTGTATAGTACCATGGTAAATCTGGATAGTGTCCCATAATGGAATAACCCCTTCCTGAAAATAAGATGATTCTTACCCCGATTATACCTTAAATGAATGGGCAATTGATAGATTAATTTAAGTAAACTGTGAAAATGTTACAATAAAATGAAAGGGTGGCAGGCAAGTCCTGCGCAACCTCTCACTTTTATAGAATCCTTACCCTTTGCCTCCACCCATTACACAATCCATGCGTCTTCTAAAATGCCCAATTCCCCTTACGGAATACAGGCTCGTGCCGTCCGTCTTCTGTAATGCCGTCGATATTCATTTCCTTTGAACCAATCATGAAGTCCACGTGCGTAATGCTTTGGTTCAGTCCGTTTTCCAGCAGTTCCTCACGCGACATGGTTTTGCCGCCCTCCAGGCAGAATGCATAGGCGCTGCCAATCGCCAGGTGGTTCGAGGCGTTTTCGTCAAACAATGTATTGAAGAACAAAAGGCCTGAATTGGAGATTGGCGAATCATGCGGTACGAGGGCCACCTCTCCCAGATAGTGCGCTCCTTCATCCGTAGCAACAAGGTTCTTCAGTACTTCCTCGCCCTGCTCGGCCTCCACCTTGACGATGCGGCCGTCTTCGAAGGTGATTTTGAAGTTGTCGATGATGTTGCCGCCGTAGCTGAGCGGCTTCGTGCTCGACACGTAGCCGTTCACCCCATTTTTATGAGGGACAGTGAAGACCTCCTCCGTCGGCATATTGGCCATGAACTCCTCGCCTTTTTCATTAATGCTCCCAGCACCACACCATACATGTCCTTTCGGCAGCTCAATCGTCAAGTCTGTGCCGGGCGCCGTATAGTGGAGCTTTGCATATTTCTTCCCGTTCAGATAATCCACCTTCTCGTGAAGCGAATCATTGTGCTTCACCCATGCTTCGACTGGGTTTTCCAGGTCGGCGCGCGTCGCCTTGAAGATGGCTTCCCACAGCGCCTCCACTTGTTCGTCCTCCGGGAGCTCCGGGAATACCTTTGCCGCCCAGCCTTTTGAAGGGGCGGCGATGACCGTCCAGGAAATCTTGTCTGATTGCACATATTGGCGGTACTTGTTCAATGCAGTCCCTGCCGCCTTCTGGAAGGAAGCAATGCGTCCTGGATCGATGCCCTTGAGCAGATCGGGGTCCTGTGAAACGATGCTCATGAATGCTGCGCCGTGCTCCGCAAGCCATTCACGTTCCTGCACCTTCCATGGAGGGAAGAAGTCGAAGGAATCCTCAGGGGCCAATTCATAACGATAGCGCCCGATCTGGTCATCGGAAAAGTCGGTGAAGACTTGTTTCGCCCCCGCTTCATAAGCAATTTTCGTCACCATACGGACAAAATCCAATGCGTCGGTAGAGGCGGCGATATAGAGGTATTGGCCCTTCTGGATATTCACCCCCACTTTTACGGCAAGCTCTGCATATTTCAATAAATTACTAGAAAAGTTGTCATTCATGTTTATCACTCCTTACTAAGAATTATAGCTTTAATGCCATTGTTGATTCAATATAATAAATAATTATAATATTCAGAAGTTTGTTTGCCGAAATATGAAAAAAACCATCAACATTTAGATTAAATTGAAGAGGATTGTTAATAAAAAACATATGAAGTCGAAATAAAAATAGAACGAGTCATTGGAGGTACTAGCATGGATATTTCGTCGTTATTAGGAGTTATACTGGCGGGCGTCTCACTATTGGTAGGGATGTATTTTAAGGGAGTCGGACCCGGAACATTGATCAATCCGGCCGCCATTTTCATCATTATCTTCGGAACAATCTCAGCGGTCGTCATCGCATTCCCGATGAAGGAGCTGAAGAGGGTACCGAAACTGTTCGGCAAGCTCTTCAAGGAAGCGAAGCTTGCGGACGATATAGAAATCATTAAAATGTTTTCTCAATGGGCGGACCTGGCGCGACGTGAGGGTCTGCTTGCGCTTGAAAGCAAGGCGGCGGAAGTGGAAGATCCATTTTTGAAGAACGGCCTGACGCTTGCAATCGATGGACAGAATGCAGATTATATCAGAGATGTCCTGACAGAGGAGGTACAGGCGATGGAGGACCGCCATGCAAGCGGTGCGCAGATTTTTTCACAGGCAGGTACATACGCGCCTACACTGGGGGTGCTTGGTGCGGTGGTCGGTTTAATAGCAGCCTTGAAAGATATGGCGGATATTGAGAAACTCGGAACGGCAATTTCGGCTGCGTTCGTTGCTACGCTGCTCGGTATCTTTACGGGCTATGTGCTGTGGCATCCATTCGCAAATAAGCTGAAGCGTAAATCATCCGTGGAAGTAAAGCAGAAAATGATGATGATCGAAGGGATCCTTTCTGTTTTAGAGGGAGAGGCGCCGCGTGTAATCGAACAAAAATTAGCCTCCTACCTGACAATGGAAGAGCGTAAGAAAATCACAGAAGGCGAGGCGGGTGGCCTTGGCAAAGAAGCGTAGACATAAAAAGCATGAAGAGCACATTGATGAATCCTGGCTGGTGCCATATGCCGATGTATTGACGCTTTTACTGGCCCTATTCATCGTATTGTTCGCATCGAGTACAGTGGATCAGAAAAAGCTTGAAAGGATGTCGCAAGTATTCAACGAGGTATTTGACGGAGGCACGGGTGTAATGGAACACACATCGCCTGTAGCAAACCCGGACGGCTCTGTCGACCAGCTCAAGTCATCGGCATCCCGTTATGAGGAGGATCAGGCCCAGCTGCAGGAAACGCAGGCAAGAGTCGAGGAAATGATTGCCGTGAATGAATTGGAAAATCAGTTTGAAACGACAATGACGGATGAAGGGTTATTGATCACCATCCGAGACAGCGTCCTGTTCGATTCAGGAAGCGCGTCCATCAAGCCTCAATATTCCGTCATCGCCGATGAACTGGCCGAGATTCTGGCATTCGATCCGGCACGTAACGTCGTCATTACGGGACATACAGACAATGTGCCGATGAATACGGCGGAATTTGAATCCAATTGGGAGCTGTCCGTCATGCGGGCGGTAAACTTCCTGAAAATCATCATCGACTCCAATCCAAGCCTGGATTCCAAGTATTTCAGCGTAAAGGGCTTTGGTGAATACAACCCGATTGCCGATAATGATACAGCACAAGGGCGTTCGAAAAACCGACGTGTCGAGGTGCTTGTACAGCCGCGTGTGGCAGAAGACGGAACGGATCTCCCTGTAGGAACGGAAAAACCGATTACAACACAGGTGGATGGTACAGACGGTAATGATTGATAGATGGGATTGTCCTGTAAGCGATGCTTATGGATGGTCCTTTTTCTTTTTGCTCTTTATGAACAAAAGATTATAAGGCGTGAATGCCTTGAAGTGAAACCTGCCGGAGGGGTGGGGTACAGGAGTGAAAGCATAAAAACGCGGAAAATGACATAAAAGCAAAAAAGATTTCCCAGGAAATAAGACAAAAAGGGAGGCGTCTAGACAAAAATAGACGCTTCCCTTTTTATTTGCGGAACGAGCCCAGCTCGGCAACGATTGCCTGCATTTCGCTTGGGCTGAACGAATCACGCTTCATGACCATTTCGTACAGGTCCAGCAAATCTTCATAGTTCTCTTCACTAAAATGCTCGGACTTCATTGCATCCACATTAACCATGCGAAGCTTATCCTTCATTTGCTCGATCATATACACAACATTTTCTTGTGACGGCTTATTCAAATCCATTTTTCTACCTACCTTTCTAACGTATACGAAAATATCATTTCATTTTGCCTTGCTAAAGTCAACTATAATTGATTTGAAAAAACGAGGCACAAATGATAGGTTTTCAAATAAGGAGGCGATTGAATGTTTAAAGGAAAAGTAGTGATTGTCACAGGAGCGGCGCAGGGAATTGGGCGTGCCATCGCCGAAGCCTATAGCCGGGAAGGGGCGACGGTCATCGCTGCCGATCTTCAGGAAACGGAGCGAGATAAGATTCACTTCATCCGGACCGATGTGCGAAAGGAATCGGATATTCAGTCCCTGATGGCCAAAGTGGTGGAGCAGTTCGGGAAAATCGATGTCCTCATCAATAATGCCGGGAAATTCGAGGTCACACCGCCTACGGAATTGAAGCTGGAGGTATGGGATGACATCATCAATACGAATCTGCGCAGCGTGTTTTTGTGCTCGCGCGAGGCGGCGAAATATATGCAGGGGGGAGCAATCGTGTCCCTTGCTTCGACCCGCGCGTTCCAGTCCGAGCCTTATACGGAGGCATATGCGGCAAGCAAGGGAGGGATTGTTGCGTTGACGCATGCGCTTGCCAGGTCGTTTGCAGAAAAAGGCATTACGGTCAATTGCATTTCACCGGGATGGATTGAAACGGGGGATTATGAAGCCTTACGGGAAATCGACCATGCCCAGCATCTGTCCAATCGCGTCGGGAAACCGGAAGATATTGCAAGGGCATGTTTATATCTGACACAGCCTGAAAATAATTTCATGACGGGAACTAATCTGACGATTGATGGCGGAATGACGAAAAAGATGATCTACGAGGAATGATTGAATTGCTCAAAGCTTCCAAAAAGTCGGGAAACTGTATAAAATAAAAACAAGCACGATTGTTTTATGTACAAGTTATTTGGGGTAAAAACAGAAAACAGGAGGAATGGACATGGCAAAAAGTAAGTTAATACCTGCAGTTTTATTAGGAGCTCTTACAGGGGCAATCATCAGTATGTTGGACCGGGAGACGCGCCAGCATACAATCGATACATCGAAAAAAGTCAAAGAAACAGTGACATACTATGCGCAAAACAGCGATGAATTGCTGCGCCTGGTTGAAACGAAGGTGGAACAAGCCCAGACCTTATATTCTTCAGCTCAGAAAAATATCGATTCAATCATGGCACAAGTGGAAGATGCCAAGGCATTGCCTGAAACAATCAAAAGCATGGTAGTGGAGACGAAAGAAGCGTTTGCGAAACCGGAAACGAAGGCGTAGGAGAAGGGGGAATATCCATGAAAGAGGAAGGGAAGTCTGGACCCAAGGAGGCTCTGGGTTTCGTAAAATCGGTTGTAGCACCGGGCGAAGCCGAGATTGACCGGACGACGGCCAAAGGGTTCTTCCAGGAGCTGCTGTCCAGTATGAAACGTGCCGATATGTCGGGGATGGGTGCACAGCTCGCTTACTTCTTCCTGCTATCATTTTTTCCTTTACTCATTTTTTTAGTAACCCTATTACCGTACCTCAATCTTCAACAGGAGCATGTATTCGAGTTCATGGAAAGCATCGTGCCGGGCGAAGTCTACTCGCTCATTGAGGGGACGCTGGAACAAGTGCTGACGAATCAGAATGGTGGATTGCTCTCCATCGGGATTATCGGGACAATCTGGTCGGCTTCAAGGGGAATCGATGCCTTGATGAAGGCGCTGAACAGGGCCTACGATGTCGATGGGAGAGCGGGGTTTATTAATCGCTCCCTGTCCTTGATTTTTACCTTGGCATTCGTCCTGATCATCCTGCTGGCATTGGTATTTCCCATCTTCGGACAGCAGCTCAGCGATGTTTTATTTTCTTATCTAGGGGTGGAGAATTCGCTGGGGGTCATTTGGACGTTCATCAGATGGCTGATGCCGCCATTGCTCATCCTGGGGGTCATGATCCTCATGTATTGGATCGTCCCCAATACCAATCCTCGCCTGAAGTTCATTAGCGTCATACCGGGAGCGATAGTCGCCACAATTGGCTGGCTGGTGCTGACATACGGTTTTTCATTCTATATCAATAACTTCGGGAACTACAGCGCGACTTATGGCAGCATTGGAGGGGTCATCATCCTCATGCTGTGGCTGTATTTTACAGGGATGATTCTCATCTTTGGTGGGCTGATCAATGCCACGATGCAAAAGAGGCAGGTCGCTCTTCACAATAAGAAAAATGGCAAATCACCGGTATTTTGATGGTTGGCATTTTCATAAGGCTGTATAGCAGGAAACAAAGAGGCGGGCCGATAAGTCAAGCTTATCGGACCGCCTTTTCATCTTTACATATTCCGCAGCATCCGCAAGCCATTCAGGATGACGAGGATGGTGCTGCCTTCATGTCCAATGACGCCAAGCGGCAGGTTGATCGCCTGGAAGAAGTTCGAGATGACGAGCAGGAGGATGACGGCGATGGAGAAGAACATGTTCTGCTTCACGATCCTTTTCATCTTCCGCGACATCCGGATGGCATATTCAATCTTCGTCAAATTGTTTTTCATCAGGACGATATCGGCTGTTTCTAGGGCGACATCGGTACCGTCGCCCATCGCGATGCCGACGGATGCGGTAGCGAGGGCGGGGGCGTCATTGATGCCATCGCCCACCATACCCACGGATTGATACTGCTTGTTGTATTTTTTAATGTAGTCCACCTTTGTTTCAGGCAGACATTCCGCCACAAATTCATTCACGCCGGATTCCTTGGCAATGACGTCTGCAGTCTGTCTGTTATCCCCAGTAAGCATCACGACATGGATGCCTAGGTCCTGTAGCGAGGAAATGGCCTTCTTCGCTTCCTCCCGAACTGTATCCTTCAACGCGACAAGTGCTAAAATTCCCTGCTCATCACGGATGAATGTCACGGTTTTTCCTTGTGAAGCGAGATGGCCTAATGCTCCGTCCATGAATCGTTCCGCTTCTTCACGTCCTACAAAATCAGGCTTCCCGACCTTATAGTTCCGCCCGTCGACAGTTGCCTGAATACCGTTTCCTGGAACATCCTCTATCGCTGCCTGTTTGATGGATGCGGCGCCCTCTTTGCTTGCGTAGCGTGAAATCGCCTGTGCAAGCGGATGGGTGGATTGCCCCTCGATGGCGGATAGGATGGCCAATGCTTCTTTTTCATCTGCACCTTCGCGTACAAGGAAGTCCGTCACGACCGGTGTACCTTCTGTCAATGTCCCGGTTTTATCGACTGCAAGCACCTTGATGCCGCCGATGTTTTCCAGGTGGATGCCCCCTTTGAATAAAATGCCATTACGTGCTCCGTTGGAAATGGCAGCCAGGGTCGCAGGCATGATGGAAGCGACCAGGGCACATGGGGAGGCGACGACAAGCAATACCATCGCACGATAGAATGTCGTTTCCCAGTCCCAATCGAATAAGTAGTGCGGAACGAACAGCATAAGACCGACAACCACTAGTACAATCTTTACATAGATGCTTTCGAAGCGTTCAATGAACTGTTGGGAAGGGGACTTCTCGCTCTGGGCCGACTCGACAAGCTGGATGATTTTCTGGAACATCGTTTCGTCGTTGCGCTTTGTCACTTTCACGGTTAGTGGGCTGTTCAGGTTGACGGTGCCTGCGAATACTTGGGCACCCGCTTCTTTTTCAACCGGCATCGATTCGCCGGTAATCGCCGCTTCGTCCACTGTGGAATGCCCCTTGAAGATGGTACCATCGGCTGGAATGCGTTCGCCCGGTTTTACGAGCACATGATCCCCGAGCTTCAATTCACTGACGGCAATTTTAATTGGCTCGAATCCTCCGCGTACAAGCCAGGCCTCCTCCGGCTGAAGCTCCATCAGCGCGGAAATTTCCCTGTGGCTCTTGTTCATGGCATATGTTTCGAGCGCCCCGCTCATGGCAAAGATGAAGATGAGGATTGCTCCTTCCGTCCAGTAGCCGATGAGGGCGGAGCCGACTGCCGCTAGTATCATGAGGATTTCTACATTCAGCTTTCGATGCCTGATGGTTTCTATGATTCCTTCTTTCGCCTTCGCGTAGCCGCCAATGAGATAGGCCGAGACATAGGCCATGACTGCCGCCGTTTCAAGGCCCACGGAGTCCATTCTCCAGGCAAAGAAGATGATGATTCCTGCGATGGCGGCTGCAATGAGCTCTCCATGCTCTTTTATTTTCTCATTTAGATTCATTGATTCTCGATTAGAGTATTCCATATCATACCTCCTTGATAATGAAAATCAGTATCAAAACCTACAAATTAGGCTAATTGATACATATTTTCATTGGATTTTCAATGCGATTATTTTAGAATCATTATAAATAAGGATACTTCCTATATTAAAAAAATGCAAACAAAAAATCGCAACGGATTGACCGTTGCGATTGGTAATTTTTATATTTGAGATTAGAATACACGCTCTGCATGCATTGCTAGTTTATCTAGTGATGATTTTTCCACGTCAGCGTGCAATGAATTGCCGTGGGAATCCATCGTTACGACTGCTGTGAAGTCCTGTACATTCAAGTGCCACATTGCTTCAGGAATACCGAATTCCATCAGGTCGACACCGTCAACGCCCTTGATGCAGTCAGCATAGTACTGTGCAGCCCCGCCGATTGCATTGAGGTAGACGCCGCCGTGCTCGTGAAGTGCTGCAAGTGTTTTTGGCCCCATGCCGCCTTTACCGATGACTGCGCGGATGCCGAATTTTTTCATGATGTCGCCTTGGTATGGCTCCTCACGGATGGAAGTCGTCGGACCAGCCGCCTTGACCGTCCAGTTGCCTGCTTCGTCTTTTGCCATTACAGGACCACAGTGGTAGATGAT
>JAZUQF010000389.1:0-3281 GCA_045605545.1 Lysinibacillus sp. | reverse complement strand
TCATCCCTGCCAATCAGAATGCGGCGTTCAATATGTATGACCTGATTGACCGCATCATTGATGAAGGCTCGTTCTGCGAGGTGAAGAAGCTGTTCGCGGCTGAAATCATCACCGGCTTTGGACGCATCAACGGCCAGTCCGTCGGCATCATCGCCAACCAGCCACGTGTGAAAGGCGGAGTATTATTCCATGATTCGGCGGACAAGGCGGCGAAATTCATTAGCTTGTGCGATGCATTCCATATTCCGCTCATCTTCCTAGCAGATGTACCAGGGTTCATGATTGGTACGCAGGTGGAGAAGATGGGCATCATCCGCCATGGGGCGAAGATGATTTTTGCGATGAGCGAGGCGACAGTGCCGAAAATTACGGTCATCGTCCGTAAGGCATATGGTGCAGGGCTTTATGCGATGGCCGGTCCGGCATTCGAACCGGATGTATGCATCGCCCTGACAGGTGCGCAAATTGCCGTCATGGGTCCGGAGGCTGCGGTGAACGCCGTATATGCAAACAAAATCGCGGCATTGCCGAAAGAGGAGCAGGCGGCATTCATCGAGCAACAGCGTGAGGAGTACCGCAAGGAAATTGACGTCTACCGCCTCGCATCCGAACTCATCATCGATGATGTCATCGAACCGAATGAGCTGCGCAAAACGCTGGAGCTGCGCCTCGATGCCTACAAGTCGAAGGACATGACATTTACAGAGCGCAAGCACGGTGTCAGCCCTGTCTGATTTCAGGCAGCATGCAACTACGAAGTTTTTTCAGGCTGGATCCGGCATTATGTCGAATTCAGCCTTTTTACATACCCATGATTGATGAAATCAAAACATTTATTTTCTTAGTTTTCTAAAAAAACATTGTGCTGAGGAAATGCTTTATGCTAAAGTAGACAGTAATTTGATAGGGACCGTGTAAGAGTGCTCGCGACAGCGAGGTAAAAGGGAAACTAGTGAAAATCTAGTACAGCCCCCGCTACTGTAAGAGCTGATGAAACTACAATGCCACTGAGAAATCGGGAAGGGGTAGGAGTAAAAGGAAGCTTAAGTCAGGAAACCTGCTTTTATACGTAAAACGTACTTTTCGGTGGGAGAAGGATAGGTTTTGAGATGAAAGTATAAGGTTATTTCCTTTTATTTGAATTTTATTTTTATGCCTGTTTTCCATTGCCGGAAAGCAGGCTTTTTATTTTGTCCGGAATGTAAAGCTGGCGGATGAAGTAGGGAAAGGTCCTATCAGCCAGCGGGCGTAATCAGTGTTTTCCAATGGTATTTTGCGCATTTGCGCTCAATATAATATTCGATTTAAGGGAGTTTTGAATGATGAAGTTGTGGAAAGGTCTTTTATGCTCAAGTTTAGCCGCACTTATGCTGGCTGGATGTGGGGACGTTGACTCGGGTAAGGAAAATTCGTCTGAAGAGGCAAAACAGCAAGAGGTTGCGGAGGAATCCGGCTACCCGAAAAAATTTACAGATGGCCGTGGAGTAGAGGTGGTCATCGATGAAAAGCCTACACGCATCGTGTCGACGACATTGGCGGTAGATGAATACTTGATGGATTTGACGGATGTTGAAAATATTTTAGCAGTTACACAAATTTCGACAGATGCGGGCATTTCGAATGTTGCCGGGGAAACCGACGACATCCCGAATAAATTGGAGAAGGTCACTTCCGAGCAGGTGCTGGCGCTGAATCCGGATCTGGTCATTGTACCATCATACGTTGATCCCAATGTGCTCAACCAATTGGATGAAGCAGGCGTCGCAACCTATCAAGTGGTGGATGATTCATCCTTCTTAGGCATTCTAGAAACGGTGGAAGTCATTGGTGAAATCATAGGAGAAGAAGAGAAGGCCGCATCGGTCATCGGAGATTTCAAAGAGCGTATGGCTGCACTTGAAGAAAAGGCCTCCGAGATGGAAGCTAAAAAACGTGTATTGTATTATACGGAATATTCATCAAGCGTCACGGACAATACGACAATCGGTGAAATGATCAAGCTTGCCGGCGGTATCAATGTCGTGACGGAGGCGGGCATCAGCGGAGATGCATATCCGGATTATCCGTCAATTTCGAAAGAGGTATTGGTCGAGCTGAACCCTGAAGTGATCATCACAACAGGATGGGGTGCTGGAGGAGAAGAGCCAGCCTTTGTTACAGAGTGGAAAAATGACCCTGCATTAGCGAATGTAGATGCCATTAAAAATAACAAGGTCTATGTTTTGGATAGTGCCAATGTCACAACAGCCTCCCACTTTGTGATAGAGGGCGCAGAAGACATCCAGTCTGTATTGGCAGAGCAGTAAGATGGTCAAGCAATACAAGACGTACAGTATGTTTACAGTGCTGATCGTGTTGCTGGCGGTGAGTATCGTCATATCCACCATGTTTGGTGGTGTGACGATTCCATTTGCCGAAACGATATCCGTGTTATTGTCATCGATTCCTTTTGTGGAGTTGGAGACAACAAGTACATACGAAACAATCCTCCTGCAGATCCGCCTGCCGCGTGTGCTGGTCGCTGGTGTAGTAGGTGCCGGGCTTGCGGTATCGGGAGTAGTCATGCAGAGCATTTTCCGCAATCCGATGGCGGACCCGGGCATTATCGGGGTGTCGTCAGGCGGAGCTTTCGGCGGTGTCATCGCCATCTATTTTGGCTTGACGGCCTATGGTAGTTTCATGATTCCGTTGTTGGGTTTTATCGGTGCTTTTTTCACCTTATCAATTGTTTATATGATTTCAACAAGTCACGGCAAGACATCCGTTCTCACATTATTGTTGACGGGCGTGGCCATTAGCTCATTCGCTTCTGCCTGCACCTCATTGATCATCACCTATGCAAACGTTGCACAGCTCCAGCAAATCTTATACTGGCTGATGGGGGACTTGAACGGTCGTGATTGGGATTACTTGAAGCTGATGTTCATCCCTGTCATCTTCTGCTGCCTGGTGTTCATTTTTTATCGCAATGAACTGGACATCCTGCTGCTTGGGGAAGAGGAAGCCCGGAATCTAGGCATCCATGTACAACGTACGAGGAATATCTTATTGGTTGTCGCCTCGCTCTTAACCGGTGTAAGCGTTTCGTTGACAGGGGCGATTGGCTTTGTTGGATTGGTCGTGCCCCACATGCTGAGCCTGATGATTGGACCATCCCATCGTCTGCTCATCCCTGCAAGCATCCTGGGAGGGGCCATCTTTTTGATTTTGGCGGATTTGATTTCTCGCCTGCTGATCCGTCCTGCGGAGCTGCAAATCGGCATAATTACTGCGTTTATCGG
>JAZUQF010000388.1:0-2443 GCA_045605545.1 Lysinibacillus sp. | reverse complement strand
ATAAACAATTAATTCATAAAAATTTTCATATGCATAACGATATGTTTTTAAAAATGTATATAAAATCAAAGCTTTTTGATCATATTTAGTTCCTTGTAAATAAAGCTTTCTTAATTCACCTGAAAGACTGATGGCTCTTTTATAAGCTAACTGAAATCTCTTTTGAAGTGCCAGCTCACTTTTTACTAAAAAAGGATTTTCATTTAATACAATTTCTCGAATTTCTTCTCGACTCAGACCTTTTTCTAACAAGGTCAATACATATTCGATATCTTGCTGATACCATCTTTCACTTGTTATTCCTGCAGAGTATTCCACTTTTATCCCCCATTCTGCTCTCTATATAAATTATGTAAATTACATAAATCACCTTTTTTCTTAAAAGTGATTTATCATTTAAATTATTTAGCGGATATATTATACCGATTAAAGACACTTATTCATTACTAGGCGCAATATACGAGTTTTAAAACAACCGGCCATTCGCAGACAATCAAAAAAGCCTCGGTTCTTATAGACCGAGGCTTTTGCTTATGTATGGAGACGGCGGGAGTCGAACCCGCGTCCAGAAACTCCAATACGCCAGCTTCTACGCGTGTAGTTTGTCTACTTGCGATTCGTGCAGCATTATGCCGACAAACAGGCGTCCTGTGCACTAACCTGGAAATCTCTTACCGCTGACTCAGGTGGCGCCAGCGATCGTATCCCACTAAAGTTGGGCCCCACGGACTGCACATGGGCGATGCAGAGGCGGAGCGCTTAAGAGCTTACGCTGCGAAAGCTAAGTTTTGTTGTTTGCCAGTTATTATATAACTTCCGTTGATGACGGAGCCGAGACCTCCGACGCGCGACTAGAGCTTGAACCATCCCTGTCGAATCCGTAACGTCCCCGAATAATAGAAGGCGTATAATACGCACTATGTCCGGGTCACGAGCTGTGTCGTGTACGGGTAGAGCAAAACGTGCCTGCTCTATAACGAGTATCGTATGAGTAGATACCCACTGGCAACTTACAGTACCTATTATAGCGCGTGAGTAGCATAACTTCAAGAGAAGTGCCTGCTCTTTTCCCCCATTGATTGCTGGTGCGGCTGCCAGATCATCCTCTTCCTCCTTTTCTATGGAAGTTCCTTTTCTATAGGTCGTATGGACAATTCCGACATGCAAAGAATCGCTCCTTTCGTTATTTTGCTATAAAGAATAAATCAAGGTTCTTTTGAATTTCCCTCTTTTTTTAGGCCACATACTGCAAAATAGCCAAATCGATATACAACATATAAGAAAATAAGTGCCCCGAAGCAATTTGTCGCTTATTTACAGGTAAGTTGTATATCAAAATCACCAAATTGCATTTTTGGCTGTTTTAAAGCCCTCCAATACTATTCTGGAGCACTGAATAAATCAAGTTGAATGAAGATGCTTGTTAGGTTGCTCCGAGCTGGTAGGGTACAATGAGCCTAGATGAAATACCGTCTTTCCCACACCTGCAACCAAAGTACAATGAATGAGAAGGACATTTTTTCAAGGTTCAAACATTATGCCACGTTTTTGTAGCAAATGGCCTTTTGCCTCATCTATTGAAGGAAAACAGGGTGGAATGTGGCGGATTTCGAAGATTTATTTCATGGATTTATGGCTTTTTATACATGCTCAGCAACAATGAAAGCATTGGAGAGAGCTGCTGGCGGGGAAGCAAACAAGATAGTAAAGAGTCGGTTTTCCTCCCAATAACGCCAAAAAAGCGCCTGTTTGACTATCTGTTCAAACAGGCGCCTCTTCTATTAAAAGTTATCTAGTTCCTCTTCCGTCAGGTTGCGATAGCCCATGTAAGGAAGCTGTACCTTGCCGTCGACGAGCTTTACGACGGCATAGCTCGGGATGCCCGGCGTGATGTAGTCTTGGGTTTCCAGTGGCCAGTCACTGGCGGCTGCATCGTTGTATTGTGCCGGGTCAAAATCGTAGTCCTCCGTCGCGTCCATATAGCCCATGAGGTTGAAGTAGGAGTCGCGGAACGTCACGAGATAGATATCATCGCTCATCTTCGTTGCCGATGTCACATCACGGATGACGTAATCCTGGTGGAAGTCGGTCGGCGGGATGTAAAATACGCCGTCCTGGTAGTGCAGGGGCTCGGTGTTGTCTGGTTGCTGCGGGCTCGGCAGGTCGAGCGCTTCGGCGTCCAGGTCGATGTCATGGAACGCCTTCAGCTGCTGGGCAATCGTTTCTTCCTTGTAGCCCAAGAAGTACTCGAGGTTGCCGCCGTCCTGCGGTACCTGCCTCTTGATAATCATGCTGTTGATGGCCTGTATGAACGTTTTCGGGTCGCGCTTATCGATTGTTCGGTAGAAGGTGAATTCGGACAGGCCTTTTTGAATCTCGGCCAGCACTTCCTCGGAAGCCTGTTCCCCGTCTGTCGGTACCGTTTGGAAGCCTTCCATCAGAT
>JAZUQF010000387.1:0-11781 GCA_045605545.1 Lysinibacillus sp. | reverse complement strand
AGTTGCAGGCCTTGTACTTTCAGGTGCCTCTGCCCTATCGCATGACATCTACGGCCAAATCATCAAAAAAGGTAAGGTCACGGAAAAAGAGCAGGTATTGGCTGCTCGTATCGGCTCAATCGCCATCGCTGTCGTATCAATCATCCTTGCATTAGGTGCGCAGACGCTGAACGTAGCGTTCCTTGTATCCTTTGCATTCTGTATCGCAGCATCTGCAAACTTGCCGGTAATCCTTTACACGATCTACTGGAAACGTTTCAATACAACTGGCGCCATTTCAGCAATGCTGACAGGGCTGATTTCAGCACTGATCCTGGTGGCGATTTCTCCAAACGTATGGAATCCGGTAGAAGGAAAAGCGATTTTTGTCGGAGAACCACTAATCATGCTAACAAACCCGGCAATCATCTCTGTGCCGCTTGGCTTCATCGCCGGCTGGTTGGGCAGCTACCTATCACCTGCTGAAGATCCAGCAATCTACCGTGAAGTAGAAGTAAAAGCACAGACTGGTATTTCTGTACAAGACGTTTCTCACTAATTTCACCAACGTTTCACAAAGGGGTAAGACTCCTGGCTTCGGCCAGGAGTCTTTTTATTTCATCTTATGTAATATAGAAATACTGAAAGATAAAATGAAGTAAGGTGGTGATGGAAATGTCGAAATCCGAAGCATGTAAAAAACGCATAAAGCTATTGCGGCAGTCCGGAAAGGAGGTAGCAGAAAATCGCGGTACAACTGCATTTTCCACGCATGTGCGATTGACGAAGTCGAAAAAGGAGACGCTCGACAAGGCATACAGGAAACAAAAAAAGCATTGCGAAATCGACTAACCGTTTCGCAATGCTTTTCTTTTAGATATCAACAGGCTATTGTTGCTTCAATACGACGACCCTTACAAGCTTGCCGTCTCCGGCTGTATCGACGCGTAGAGAGCCGTTCGAATAGCGGTCGGCACGGGATAGGTTGACCACTCGGATTTCTTCCTGTACCCCTTTTTCCGTTTCGAGTAGAATCGTATCGGAAACCTTTACAACGACAATCGCAAAGACACGGTGCGGGTTCGACTTGAGCTCCTTCAATGTCACTACACCGCGTTTGGCACGGTTGCCCGGCTCGATTTCCGAAACGCTCATGCGCTTGACGGCACCGCGCTGTGTCACAATGACGATATCCTGCTCTGCACCCGGCTCGAGGATGTTCGCTGCCGCCAGGTATTCCCCATCCTTCAACTGGATTCCTTTTACCCCCGCTGTTCTTATACCGGTAACAGGCAGTTCCTCCATGTCGAAGCGTATGCTGTAGCTCGTGTTCGCCGTCAGAAGCACTTGCTGTTTGGATGTCACGAGCTCCGCCACAACCATCTCGTCTTCTCCTTTTAAGTTCATTGTCTTAATCGGCTTCGAGTAGCGTGTCACGGAATAGTCAGCAAGGCTTGAACGCTTGACCTGCCCTGCCTTCGTAGCGGTGAAGATATAGGCATCCTCCTGGTCGAACTTATCGACACCGATGACGGAGATGATTTCTTCGTCCGCCTCAATTGGTACGATGCTGGAAATATGCTGGCCAAGGTCCTTCCAGCGGATATCCGGTAGCTCGTGAACCGGCTGATAGATGTAATGCCCCTTGCTTGTGAATAGCAGCAGGAAGTGCTGCGTATTCAGCGTCTCTTCAAACAGCAGGAAGTCGGACTCTTTCATGGCGATGTCCTTACCATTTGATGCTGCATAGGATCGCTGGCTTGTCCGCTTCACATAGCCATCCTTCGTCACTGTAACGACAACCTCTTCACTTGGAACAAGGACGTCCAGTGTAACTTTGATTTCCTCAATCTCCGCTTGAATCTGAGAGCGGCGCGGCTCACTGAAGCGCTTCTTGATATCCAGCAATTCCGATTTGATGACCTTGATCAGCTTCTTCTCATCCTTCAAAATGGCTGTCAGCTTATCGACCAGCTTCGTCAGCTCCTCATGTTCCTTCTGCAACTCTGTAATATCTGTGTTCGTCAAACGGTATAGCTGCAGGCTGACGATTGCTTCTGCCTGTGTTTCCGTAAAGTCGAACTTCGTCATCAGATTGTTCTTGGCATCACGCTTATCCTTCGATGCACGGATTGTCGAAATGACCTCGTCCAAAATCGACAATGCCTTAATCAGCCCTTCTACGATATGTAGCCGGTCCTTCGCCTTCAGCAAATCATACTCGGAGCGCTTCGTTACGACTTCCTTTTGATGTGTTATGTAGGCATCGAGCATGAGCGGCAATGTCATCATCGTCGGGCGACGGTTATGGATGGCGATCATGTTGAAGTTGTACGCCACCTGCAGATCCGTCGACTTATACAAGTAGTTCAGGATTCCCTGCGCCTGTATGTCCTTCTTCATTTCAATGACGATGCGCAGCCCCATCCGGTCGGACTCATCACGCACCTCGGCAATTCCCTCCAGGCGCTTATCAATACGCTGTTCATCGATTTTCTTTACAAGATTCGCCTTATTTACCTCAAAAGGCAACTCCGTAATGACGATTTGTTCCTTGTTGCCCTTGAGCGGCTCGATTTCGGCCTTTGCCCGGACGATGATTTTACCTCTGCCCGTTTCATAGGCCTTCTTGATTCCGTCGATTCCTTGGATGATGCCGCCGGTCGGGAAATCAGGTCCTTTGAGTACCGTCATCAGCTCATCGACCGTTGCTTGCGGGTTATCGAGGCGCATCAGTACGGCATCCAGACTCTCAGCCAGATTATGTGGCGGAATGTCTGTTGCGTAACCCGCCGAAATCCCCGTCGAACCATTGACAAGCAGGTTCGGGAAGCGGGCAGGCAGTACTGTCGGCTCCATATCCTGATCATCGAAGTTCGGTACGAATTCGACTGTACGCTTTGTAATATCGCGTAGCAGCTCGGCGGAAATGGCGGAAAGGCGTGCCTCCGTGTAACGCATCGCAGCCGCCGGGTCGCCATCGACAGACCCGTTGTTCCCATGCATCTCAATCAGCATATGACGCGCCTTCCAGTCCTGGCTCATCCGCACCATCGCTTCATAGACGGATGAATCACCGTGGGGATGGAAGTTGCCGATTACATTACCGACCGTCTTCGCCGATTTACGGAATGGCTTATCGTGCGTATTGCCTTCATTGAACATCGCGTACAAAATCCGCCGCTGTACAGGCTTCAGGCCGTCCCGTGCATCAGGCAATGCACGGTCCTGGATGATATATTTGGAATAGCGACCAAAGCGGTCACCCATGATTTCTTCTAATGGTAGGTCTTGAAAACGTTCTTGTGACATTATACTTCCTCCTCATGAATGTGCTCGTTCTCCAAAATGTTGCCGTCTTCCTCCATACCGAAGTTGACGTTCGATTCTATCCATTTCCGACGAGGCTCTACTTTATCACCCATAAGCGTTGTCACATGACGCTCTGCCCGTGCTGCATCTTCTATCGTGACACGAATCAATGTACGTGTCTCGGGGTTCATCGTCGTGTCCCATAATTGATCGGCATTCATCTCGCCAAGCCCTTTATAGCGCTGTAGCATATAGCCTTTGCCGACTTTTTTGATGGTCGCCTGCAGCTCTTTTTCAGTCCAGGCATATTCGACGACTTCCTTTTTCCCGCTGCCTTTCGAAACTTTATATAGGGGCGGCAGGGCGATGAACACCTTCCCTGCTTCGACAAGAGGCCGCATATAGCGGTAGAAGAATGTTAATAGGAGGACTTGAATGTGGGCGCCGTCCGTATCGGCATCGGTCATGATGACGACCTTATCGTACGCTGCATCTTCCACATTGAAATCTGTGCCTACCCCAGCACCAATCGCATGGATGATTGTGGAGATTTCTTCATTTTTCATAATATCCTGCAATTTGGCTTTTTCCGTGTTGATGACCTTCCCTCGCAGTGGCAGGATGGCCTGGAAACTCCGGTCGCGCCCCTGCTTAGCGGAACCGCCCGCAGAGTCTCCCTCCACCAGATACAGCTCATTCCTTGAAGCATTTTTCGATTGTGCCGGCGTCAGCTTCCCGGACAGGATTGTTGCGCCTTTTTTGTTCTTTTTGCCGTTACGCGCATCTTCACGGGCTTTTCGGGCTGTTTCCCGCACCTGCTGGGCACGGATCGCCTTCCGGACAAGAGATGCAGATAATTCTGCATTTTCTTCAAGCACATAAAGAAGCTGCTCCGAGACGACTGTATCAACAGCAGAACGGGCTTCACTTGTCCCGAGCTTGCCCTTCGTCTGTCCCTCGAATTGCAGCAGATGCTCTGGAATGCGGACGGAAACGATGGCTGATAGACCTTCCCGGATATCCGTTCCTTCCAGATTTTTATCCTTTTCCTTCAATAGGCCGATTTTTCGCGCATATTCATTGAATACCCGTGTCATGGCCGTTTTGGCACCGGTTTCATGTGTACCGCCATCACGTGTACGTACATTATTGACGAATGATAGAATCGTCTCCGAGTACCCATCATTGAACTGGAAGGCGAACTCGACCTCGATATCATGCTGTGAGCCTTCCACGTATTTAACAGGATGCAGGACATCTTTTTCTTCATTCAGATAGGCGACAAACGCCTCGATGCCATTTTCAAATAAGAAGACATCGTGCTGCCCTTCCCCGCGTTCGTCAATCAGTTCAATCTTTAAGCCTTTGAGCAGAAAGGCCGACTCTCTTAAACGCTCCGCCAAAGTATCATAGTTGAACTTCGTGACAGAAAAAATCTCCTTGTCCGGCAAGAAGTGGACAAGCGTCCCGGTTTCCTTCGTTTTGCCGATTGATTCCAAGGAAGTGACCGGTTTCCCGCCATTTTCAAAGCGCTGGCGATGAATCACCCCATCACGATGAATCGTCACTTCTAAAAATGACGACAGCGCATTAACGACAGAGGAGCCTACTCCATGCAGACCGCCACTCGTTTTATAGCCACCTTGCCCGAACTTCCCTCCTGCATGCAGGACAGTGAAGATGACTTCCGGGGTCGGTTTCCCCATTTTATGCATCCCCGTAGGCATACCGCGGCCGAAGTCACGTACGCTCAGGCTGTTGTCCTCATGAATTTTGACGATGATATGTGCTCCAAAACCAGCAAGCGCTTCATCAACAGCATTATCGACTATTTCATACACTAAATGATGAAGTCCACGCCCGTCTGTGGAACCGATATACATCCCAGGTCGTTTACGAACAGCTTCCAAACCTTCTAATACTTGAATTGCATCGTCATTATATGCGATGCCTGGCTGTGTTTTTGCCAAATCTATTCCCCTCCAAAACCAAACGAACGTTCTATTTTGTACTAATCGTACTGCGAAAAGTACGTCGTGTCAATGTTTCCAAAGAACGCAATCAGACATTTATTGTAGCATTAACTCTGTCTCAATAAAAGTTCACGCTCTATTGAAATTCCTGATACACGGGGACTTTTCCTTCTTTTTTCATAAAATAGCTACATTCTCTTGCACAGAATGTCCAAAATCATTTACAGGAATTGCAAGATTCCATTAGCGAAATGTGCAGTCCAACAATAGACTTTTCATATGGAGGCTGAGTAGTTGCCTGGCATAATGCAAAAACTGTTTTCATAAGCCACCTCCTATTTCGTTTGCTATACCGACATCCAGGATAGCGGTAATGGGCGCATGGCCTCCTCTCTACAGGACACCAGTTCCTTATCAAAAAATAGTACTTTCTAATTTTCTCAAAAGCGTGTAGAATGTTTGTTACATCCTATTAGCACCAACTATTAATTATTGTCATTGAAAGGAGCACAACGCATGGTAAATGCACTTGTTATACTTTGTGCTTATCTAATCGGTTCAATTCCATCAGGTCTATGGATCGGAAAAGCTTTTTACAAAACGGATGTCCGGGAGCATGGCAGCGGGAATCTGGGCGCTACCAATACATTCCGCATCCTTGGAAAAAAGGCAGGCAGCATCGTCATCGTCATGGATATCCTGAAAGGTACGGCCGGTGTGCTATTGCCGCTTATCCCGTATTTCCAGGATACGACCGTCCACCCGCTTCTACTGGGTGCCGTTGCAGTTGTCGGGCACATGTTCCCCATCTTCGCAGGCTTCAGAGGCGGAAAAGCCGTGGCGACAAGCGCGGGCGTACTGCTCGGCTATACATGGCCACTGTTCGTCATCCTTATACTTGCCTTCCTCATTACACTGAAAATAACAAAGATGGTCAGCCTTACGTCCATGGTCGCTTCCACCGTCGCCCTTATCTACAGCATCATTTATGGTGCTGTGACCGGTGATTGGGCAGTGCTGATCGTGGTGGCGGTCCTATTCACATTCATCATCTATCGGCACCGGGCAAACATCGAACGGATTAAAAACGGTACAGAACCGAAAGTTACATGGATTTGATTGGATTAATGCACGATACAGGCTGTCTATCGCAAAAGCTCTCTTACAAAAGAGGGCTTTTTTATTTTCATTATGCAAAAGTATAGCCATAATAGAACTAGAGGTGATAAATTTTGAAGATATTCATAGCAGAGGACGCATTTGAATGGTTTAAAAAAGAGATGGAAGCAGTTTCGGGTGATTACATCCGCTTTTATGCAAGATACGGCGGCTCCTCCCCTTTCCACGAAGGATTTTCCCTGGGCATGACCCGGGAACACCCTCATGAAATCGGGATTGCTACGGAGCGCGAAGGCATCCACTTCTATATCGAAAAAGCGGACGAATGGTTCTTCAATGGACATGACCTGCATGTTTCAATGAATAAAGAGTCGGATGAATTGCACTATGAATATAAACCCGCTGTAGACTAACAGCGGGTTTCGGATTGGCAGACGGTGCTGAACGCCTGGCTGCTCTTGCTGCGGCGCTGGCTGCCCTTATGAAGCAATACAAACTATAGACATGCATGCACACTTACAGGTTCGGCAATCCGTTCGCAGACGGGTTTCCGAACTTTTTTCGTTGGCGATCAAGTGTATGTTTAAAATCATGTCGGCAGGTTAAAGAACTAGGGAGACGATATATAAGGAGGCTTTTACCATGACGAATGTAGAAGACAAACAAGTAGGCGGCACACCACCGCAACAGCAAGACAAGCAGCCGGGGATTGAATCGAAAATGAATCCCCTTCCGACGCAGCCACGGGAATATGTCGGCAGCGGCAAGCTGAAGGGCCGCGTAGCCATCATTACCGGCGGGGATTCCGGAATTGGCCGTGCAGTGGCTCTTGCCTATGCAAAGGAAGGCGCAAACCTTATCCTCAACTATTTATCCGAAGAACATAGCGATGCCGAGGAAACGAAGCGTCTTGCTGAAGAGGCCGGCGCACAGGTAGTCCTGGCACCGGGTGATATTTCCGAACCCGGCACTAGCGACATGATTGTGAAGACAGCACTCGATACATTCAATCAGATTGATATTTTAGTGAACAATGCAGCGGTCCAGTACCCAGTCGACCATTTCGTGGATCTGACGCATGAACAGTGGCGCAAGACTTTCGCCATTAATCTAGACGGCATCTTCTATTTATCCAAAGCGGTCGTTCCGCACATGAAGCCAGGAAGCTCCATCATTTCGACGACTTCTGTCAATGCATACCGTGGCCATAAGACCTTGATTGATTATACGGCCACAAAAGGAGCCATTGTAGGCCTAACACGAAGTCTTGCACAAAATCTTATCGAACAAGGCATCCGCGTCAATATGGTGGCGCCTGGACCTATCTGGACACCACTCATCCCTTCTTCATTCGAAACGGAAAAAGTGGAGGAGTTCGGTACGGATACACCGATGAACCGGCCGGGCCAACCAAGCGAACTGGCTGGAGCCTATGTATTGCTTGCTTCGGACGACGGTACCTATATTACAGGCCAGTGCATCCATGTCAACGGCGGCATGATCATGCACTCTTAATATGAACAAAAACTTGGCTAAAGAATGGATAAGGCATTCAATCTTTCAGATTGGATGCTTTTTTACTGTAGGTACGCCTATTCATTACACGGGTTGCTTTTCGGTGGCGTGGCACAGGCTTTTACCCACTTGTATGCGCTATTCTCTTCACTCTTGGCGCATTTCCCTCTCCCACTTCCGGAAGTTATTACAAATAAATACCAACATACAAATCTTCTATATGTAGTAAAATAGTTACTGTAAGCTGTTCATTTTTTGATGGTACCAAAATGGATAACCCCTTTGTTCTCTCCGTTTGTTGCTCTTCCGAAAATTGCAGGATGCCTGGTCTAATCTGGGAAGCCCCCTAATGATGTACAAGGTTTATATAAAGATAGCTATTGGGTATTTTTATTATAGATATGTATTTTTGTGCCTGATTCCTTCGTCCTTCAGACGCAAATTATCGTTAGTTGTGCCAGAATTACTTTGATTTCAAAAGTTTCACCATCTTCTCGAAAAAATCATTTTATACTGTATCTAGCGCAAATCATCTATATGTTGCCGTTTTCATTCTTTTAAAAGGAGGACTTTTATGAAATTAGCCACACGAATTTTATGGGCGTTGGCTCTAGGTGCCGTTACAGGTATTTTAATTAATATTTTTGCAGATCAGTGGTTTGATCCGCTCGACAGTTTTCTTTTTACACCGCTGGGTACAATCTTCCTGAACCTGATTAAGATGCTCATCGTACCGCTCGTATTCTTCTCCATCGCTGTGGGGGTTGCCAATATTGGTGATCCGAAAAAGCTTGGACGCATGGGCGGAAAGACAATGGCTTTCTTCCTTACGACAACAGCGATTGCCATTACAATAGGAATTGTTTTAGCATTGCTCTTAAAACCAGGGGTTGGTGGTTCATTCGATACCTCAGACCTTGAATACCAGGCTAGCGAAGCGCCTCCGGTAACAGACACGCTCCTTGGCATCATTCCCGCGAATCCGATTGAGGCAATGGCTTCCGGCGATATGCTGGCCATCATTTTCTTTGCGTTGTTCATCGGGATTGGTGTTGCTGCATTGGCAGAAAGAGTAGACACCGTTAAACGATTCCTGGAACAAGGGAATGAATTGATGATGTTTTTAGTAGGACTCGTCATGAAGTTTGCACCAATCGGGACATTTGGTTTGATTGCGTCAGCCGTAGGTAAACAAGGCTTCGATGCACTGAAGGCAATGTTCCTTTATATGGTGGTCGTTTTCCTAGCTTTGGCTGTTCATTTTATCTTGGTTTATGGCGGAGCAATGAAGCTGCTTGCCAAGCAGAGTCCACTTAAGGTAATGAAGGAATTCATCCCTGCAATGACGGTCGCCTTCAGTACTTCCAGCAGTAGCGCAACATTGCCGATTGCGATGAATATCGCCCAAACGAGATTGGGTGTACCAAAGCCGATTAGCAGCTTTGTACAGCCTCTTGGCGCTACAATCAACATGGATGGTACGGCAATCATGCAGGGGGTTGCGACAATTTTCATTGCACAGGTATTCGCCGTCGATTTGACTGTTACGGATATGCTGCTCGTCATTTTAACGGCGGTGCTTGCTTCCATCGGTACAGCCGCTGTACCGGGCGCCGGTATGATTATGCTGGCGATGGTATTGGAATCGGTAGGCCTACCGGTAGCCGGTATCGCCTTAATCATCGGTATCGACCGCCTTCTTGATATGACGCGTACACTCGTAAACATCACCGGCGATTTGACATGTGCCCTTTATATCACAGAGAGCGAAAAGAAACGCGAAATGAAATCTGCATAATAAAGAAGAAGTGATGAAAGAATTTCCTTTCATCGCTTCTTTTTTTGCACCGGATGCCTATCCAGCTTCACTTCTGCCCTACCCACATTTACATGCCCTCATCCCCCTATCCTATCACCGAAGTCATAAAGTCTTTATCTTCAAAATTGGCAGAAAAACAGGTTTCTCCTCTTCCCCCGATTATAATAATTGTTGTTATACAGAAAATGGACAAAAAAAGGTTGAGAAGCAGTATGAACAGACATATTTATTGGCGTAGCGCCTTCTTTTTACTAGGTATTATCGTTTTAGCATTCGGCGTCTCTCTGACAATCAAGGCGGAGCTGATCGGGGTCGGCTCATGGGATGTACTTCATATCGGGCTGGCAGATACGATAGGCTTGACAGTCGGTTCATGGTCCATCATCGTCGGGCTCTTGATTTTGGCGGTCGATTCCATCGTCATGAAGCGGCTGCCGAAGCTGGGGACCTTCCTGGATATGGTTCTTACCGGCATCTTTATTGATATTTTTAATTTCCTGCTACCGAACATTGATGGGTTCTTCCCTCAGCTCGTTGCATTTTGCTTCGGTCTACTTTTCATCGGCTTCGGCTGTGGCATGTACATCGTTGCGAATCTCGGCGTCGGTCCACGCGATACATTAATGCTGCTCTTTACAAACAAGCTCGGTTGGAAAGTCGGCCGCGCACGTACGACGATGGAAGTCACGGTAGCCGTGCTGGGCTTCTTCCTAGGGGGTCCTGTCGGGCTTGGTACAATCATCATGTCATTCGGACTCGGACCGCTTGTACAATGGGCACTAGCCGTTAACGAAAAGCTATTCCACCTTGCGACAGGTACGAAAAGCTCGGTTTATAATTAAACAATGCTTCTGCTTACCGTGCATCATTCAGAAAGACGGTGCGGGCAAAACGATAAAAATAGGATTTTTCAGATCACAAGTTGAGTTGATGATTTAAAATACTAAATCTCAACCTAATCGGGGACACAATTCACACATGAATTGGTGTCCCCTTTTTGCTGTTGTATCAATACTGCAAATTAGTCCACTTACTATCTGGCCAACTTATTTTTAGCTTAGCTAGAAAGTTTACGATAGAATAAAATCATCTAATTGGAACATTTTTGCCAAAACGTTAATAAAGCTGTTCGGATACAGTGAATTATGCTGAAAGAAGGAGGAAGACTGTGAGACGTTGGGGAGCTTTACTGTCAATTATTATTCTGATTTTTGTAGCGGGTGTTCTCTATTACACAAATTCGGATAAAAATTATTATCTGCTGGATGAATTCTATGGTTTTCCCGTCCCTAAGAGTGCTGAATTAGAAAGTGAAAATGAAAAAGGCAAACATTATTATTGGGGCCCAGCAAGCGGTACTGATGGAATTCCGCTTAGTTATAAATTGATGCTAAAGAAAAACGGTTGGGAAGAAGTCGAACGTATGGGTGAACTAGGAACATTCGTGAAGGGTAAAGACACTATTTATCTTCAATCTTCGACAGATTACATTGGCATTATGAAATAGATGGCATTTTTATATTGCTTCATTGCCGGCTACCGTTTTAAATGTTGTTCCATAAAATCGACGTCTACACATTTATTGAAATCCCCCATTCACATCCCATTTACAGGAGGTGCAATATGAATAAATGGTTTACAGGATGCCTGATGGTGGCTGTTTTGGCAGGATGCCAGGATAGCACAGCACTACCGGATGCACCAAAAGAAGAGATGGACTTCATCGAGCCCGAGCCATCCGATTGGGCTGTCTATATGAAGCCCCTAAGGGAGTATATATATTACCGGACCCAAGCTGTGCTGCATGACGATATACATATCCTGTGGGACAGGTACCCTGAACTTCAACAGAATATGGACCCGGAGCATGGTATCAATGTCGAGATGAATGATGTTGACACTCTGAACGGCGGCTTTGGTTTACTGGACGCGAACTACACGATTGAAGACTATGAACGGATTAAAGTGAAAACGTTGACTGACAACGAGGCAACCGTTCGTGTCCACGGAAGCATCATTTATCTAAGGGATGATTTCGAGGAGTCGGGAGGCGAATATCTGCTA
>JAZUQF010000386.1:0-5553 GCA_045605545.1 Lysinibacillus sp. | reverse complement strand
CCGATGACCGAGGCCCGTATCCCCTCGATGATATAGAAGAATGGGTTCAACTTCAGGAGGACAATAAGGGCTGCATTTAGATTTTCCATGTTCCATAAAATCGGCAGCAGGAACATCATGAACCTTACGACCGACTGCACGAGAAGCTGGATATCCCGCGCGACAATGGACAACGTGGAAGTCAGCAGCGTCACCCCGTAGACAAGTACGGCCATGCACACAAGATAATAGGGAAGCTGCAGGATGTAGATGCCTGAAAACGCACCACCTGCAATGACCAGCACAATGCCGATCGCCATCATGACGACAAACGGAACGACATTGTTTAGCATCGCGATGGTCGGCAGCACACTAACCGGGAATTTCATCTTGGAGACGATGCCGATTTTACTTGAAATACTTTTCGTTCCCTGATTCAATACAGGTGCTATGTACAGCCAAGGAATAAGGCCTGTAATCAGCCAAAGGAAAAAAGGGACGTCCCCGACCGGAGATCCTCCCCTGATTCCCAGACCAAATACAAACCAATAAACGCTGATTTGCAATATAGGATTCAAAAACTGCCACAATCCCCCTAAGTAGTGGGATTGATAGCGGCTTTTGATATCATTTGCACTTACCCGAAAAATCAGGTTGAAGTGGCTGATTTGTTCTTTGATGACTGTAGATAGGGAAATCATTGCATTACTGGTTCCTTCTTGAGCGCCTCGAATAGATTGCCATAGTTGTAGTATTCAATGCCTGCCTCTACTGAATCCACAATGTTTTTTGTATCGAAAATCAGCTTTTCCTTCATTCCTGCCAAGTCCCCTGCTGTAAACTGCTTGAATTCGTTATGGTCTGCCAGCACCAGTACCAGATTCGAATCGGCAACCGCCGCAGCCAAGTCCTGCTCCACCCATGACTGGTTGACGTGCGGATCGTATGCGCGCACCTCGAACTTTCCTTCAGCCCGCAATAAATTGTAAATATCCATTGCCGGACTTTCACGGATGTCGTCCACATTTCCTTTGTATGTCAAGCCGAACACTGTGACCACTTTTCCACCACGGTTTTCCATCAGCTCGTTCACCTTTTGCACAACATAGCCAGGCATCGATACGTTGATTTCACGCGATAGGTTGATCAATTTAGCCGTTTCCGGTGCCTTCGCAACGATGAAGTATGGGTCTACCGCAAGGCAATGCCCACCGACGCCAGGTCCTGGTGTATGCAGGTTTACACGTGGATGCTTGTTTGCCATTTCGATTACTTCAAGCGCGTTGATTTCCAGCTCATTACATACTTTCGCCAATTCATTCGCCAGCGCGATGTTCACATCACGGAATGTGTTTTCCATCAGCTTGGACATTTCGGCCGTTTTTGCATTCGTCTTGATGATTTCACCCTTTACAAATGTTCCATACACACGTGCGCCTGCCTCTGTACAAGCAGGTGTGATACCACCGACGATACGGTTGTTGTAGACTAGCTCATGCAGGATTTGACCAGGCAATACACGTTCCGGACAGTGTACAAGGTAAATATCCTGCCCTACAACGAAGCCTGCCTTTTCCACAAGTGGCTTGACATAGTCATCCATGCTTCGTGGTCCAATCGTTGATTCCACAATGATGACATTTCCTTTTTCAACAAGTGGCAGCACGCGCATTACCCCATCGATTACGTATGTGAGGTCGCATGATTTATATTCGTCGTTATTATTCGGTGTCGGTACGGAAATGATGAAGGCATCCGCTTTTTCCGGCTCCATCGATGCCTTGAATTTCTTGCTTGCGATGACTTCCTCCAGTGCCTCCTGCAGGCCCGGCTCCTCGATGTGGATCTTGCCGCTGTTCAGTGAATCAATGACCGACTGCTTGATGTCGACTCCTACTACATCTACGCCATATTTTGCAAACATGATGGAAGTTGGCAGTCCGATATATCCTAGTCCGATTGTACATAATTTCATGGTGAAATCTCTCCTATACATTTACATTTAGTGTGTAATTCTTTTTAAGTTCGCCTTTTTTTACGAAGACAACGCATTTTGCCGTTTCGATGTCTTTATGCTGTGTCATGGGGAATTGGAATTTGGTATTGTCACTGTACCATTCCTTATGGATTACTTCGTCGTTAATGATGACATAGTATGCATAGGACGCTTCTGGGAGCGGTCCCTTCACTTCAATGTTCAAATTGTCCTCATAAAGCGTGACGGACGTATTGGTCTCCAGGCTTCTCAGCAACTGTGTGAATCTTGCCTCCTCCATCTCTCCATTGATGACCTGGAAAGATTTTTCAAACCGGTTATTGAACCGGTCCCGCAATTGGATGGTCAGCGTATAGGCCGACTCATCCGCCGGTAATGAAAAGGTCTTTTCAAACGTATCGAGCACCGGATAGCCTGGCCGTCCGGTACCAAAAACCTGCACCGACGTCATCCACGCATCATTGCAGCTGATTTCAAACCGGCTTTTTGGCCCCTTCACCAGGATGGTCTCCTGCTCCGTCACATCCTGCCTGTTTACCGTCAGACGAAAGTTCGTGTCTTGAAACTCAGGGTAGGCTTCACTCCCTTCCACATACGATAGCCAGCTGTTCAAAAGCTCCTTCAGCCGCGAATCCTCCTCGACAGAAGCGAGCAGCGACAATACCTCTACATTCAAGAGATGGAAGCCCGCGCTATATTCAGCCGGAGTGCCTTCATCCATCACATGGTGGAGGTTTTCAGCCGTAATGTCCCCCAAATCATAGAGGGGCAGGACTTTCCATAACCGGTTCTTCCCCTCTTCATACAAGGAACGGTACCGCTCGTCCTGCGTATAGCGCCAGGCATCCTGCAATGCGAACAGGGCCATGACATTCGATGGTAGATCAAACAGCGGTTCTCTATAGTAAAGCGTCGTATACAATGCCTCGTCGCCCTCATAAGGAAGCGTCCTTTGGCACGTCTGGAGCCTCTCCGCCAATTGACGGATCATTCCTTCATGCCGCCGTTCCCCTACCGTCAAATCGTAGCGGATGAGGAAGGTGATCAGCATTCCCATCAAATAGGAGGACCCGCCGAATAGGTCATTCTCCTTCCCTTCCCCCATGCAGCGAAACAGCTCTTCCAAACGTCTGTCGATTTCCTGCATGTCTGCGCTCCGGTCCTGCTGCACAGCGTCGTTCAACAGGGTAAACAGACCCTGTAAAAGGCTGTTCATGCCTTTGAATCCCGCCATCTCTTCAAAATAGTCGCAGCCGCCTATGTCAGGCTCGCGTCCGCCATTGAAGATTCTCCCGGACAATGTCGGGATGCGTCGCTCGTCAGCATTGATTCTTGTATTGAAAAACAGCTGCAATGTCCTGCCGTTCACCTGCTTTTCATAGGTAGATGAAACCCATGTGCCGGTCGCTTCCGAAAGCTTCCTCAGCAGATCATGATAGTAGCCGTCTTCAAAATGGTACGGGGCCAGCCCCCATTTATGGGCCGCACTCGCATAGTACCGGTCATCCGTCATGTCGATGAAGATGAATTCAGGGAAGTTCTCCTCCACGAATGCATAGTACCCGGCGAGCTCTTCATTCCGCATCTCGATTTCCTCTTTGTTCGGAAATTCCTTCATCATTCCGTCGACATCAATGAAGTGGTGTCTCCATTTCGTTTTATGGATGATGATGTTGTTGCCGAAATGATCCTTTAATTTCCGGAAGAACAAGTGCGCCTTCTTCTTCCACAATTCCTGCATGTCTCGGTCCAGCTTTTTGGCAATCTCGTAGCCCGTCAGCTTATCCAACACCTTCGACTTCACCAGCTCGTTCGAACGGGTGATGTAGGCGTCTCCGATCTTCACCAGATTCAGCCGCTCGGAAATGAAGTCGATTGCTATATATTCGCCCTTCTTTTGCTCCAGCTCACTGAAAAAGGTTTTGGAGATGTCCCGTATCACGCATCTTTTTTGGAAGCTTGATGACAAGTCGATCAAGGAATGGTCGATGTCTGCGGCAGGCGACATCATGCTGATGATAGACGTGCGGGCGAAATACTCATTCAATTCAAAGTTGTTCGGTGCGCAATCCAGCACGTCTCTCGTTGTGCATCCGCCTAATATATTTAAAGTCGTCATTCTTCTTACACACCTCCTGCCTTTTCTTCTCGTTCATCCATCGATTCCCTGGAATGTTCCAACCGGGATCTTCACTTCATATTCTGCAGATTTCTGATAGACGATTGTGTTGTCTGCATCCTTGATGAACGCTACAAAATGATAGCATCCGGATTCCACCGCGATGAAGCGCAGCGTGTGGCTATCCGTATAAGGGAAGGTCTTCACCCTCTCCTTGTCCTTGAAAATGTACCAGGCATGTTTGACATCCCTGTTGCCTGCTGCACTCAACAGGAATTCATGGCCGTCCTGTTCCACCGTAAATGACGTAACCTCCAGCGGCTCCTGCAAGTTCGGTACGATTTCCTTCAACTTCGATACAAGCAGCTTTTGATAAAGGCTTACATCTCCGTGGTTCGCGAATTCACCGACATCCAGCCCGCATGTAAAGCCATGCTGCTGCAGGTGGTCGATGAAAGGAAGGACATGCCCTTTATAATGATGGTCCCCACGTCCGACATGGATGACCATTTGTGGCACCTTCTCCGCCTTCCTTACCAGCTCGAACAGAAGCTCGTTGCAAAATGCAACATCCTCCTGTGACGTCCCTCCTGCTATGTACTCTAGTGTCGGATATTCGCCAACATTGTATAGATACCTTCCGAGATACGTCTGTGGAGCGCCGACGACAGCATGTCCGAAGCCATATTTGATGGAATAGTACAGGGCGGCATAGCCTCCCTTGCTCGAACCGCAGCAAATGATGTTGCCATCCTTGATGGCGTTTTCCGAGGCGATGTACCGGATCAATGCGTACACCGAATCTTCCACATCGAATACTCTGTTTTCCCCAAGGTAGTAGCAGCCTCTCTCACCGTAGTCATCCAGGATGTACAGCTTGTTGACATCTACATGCTGCAGGGTCCGGATATAGTTATAGGCCGGGGGTGTCCCTACCGGATTGAACCCGGAAAACATGACGACCAAGTGCTCGCTTTCCTGTTTGGAAGGAATGAACAGGTATTTGATTTGTCTTTTTCCCTCATATATTTGTTCATTTTTGAGTAATGTTTTCATGCTTTTCACCCGCTATTGTTTTCGGATTTTCACCGTAGAGCAATGCTTCCAGCTCCTTGCACACGACTGACAGGTCATAATTCGAGGATACAAAGTCCTTCAACATCTCCACATCGACCAACTGACCTTTAAGGATGTACTCCACCGCCTCGTCATGCGACTCGAAGATGAACTGCTGCGGGAAGATTGTATTGACCCCTTCCCTGCGCAGCACGATTGGAACAGCACCTGAGGCCATCCCCTCAATCGGTGCCATATGGAAGCTTTCGTAATCACTTACAGAAAGGACGTAGCCGACATTTTGCAGCCAGTCGGCCACATCTCCCCATCCTTCAAAGACCACATTCTTTTTGTACTCTGACTTTTCAATGCGCTCAAAAATCGCTTCATAGTGCTCCCGCTG
>JAZUQF010000385.1:0-8492 GCA_045605545.1 Lysinibacillus sp. | reverse complement strand
TGAGTAATTGCTATATCGGAATCAGACGGGGATAGAATCTTTATTATCTATTCAGTTTGCCTGGCAGCCTTTTATGCAGGCTGCCTTCTGAAACTTGATTGCCATTGTTGTGGAAGGGTTATGTACTAATTAAAGTGATATGAAAGGAAGAATAAACAACCCAGGGACTTATACAAAGGGATGATAGACACCCAAAATGAATCAAAATAGTTCTAAAATGTTATTTTTCATTAATATCTAGAAAATACTTTTGTACTAAAAATAAGGCCGCTCGCCTCTTCAGCCTTGCCATTTGCAGATAAACGTCCATCCAGCCCCATGCGCAAAACAGGCAAATGATGCAGATGATTATGTTGACAATGGTATTTTAAGGATGCTATAATCATCTCGAATTCAAGATATTTCTTTTTTGACATATGGTAATGCACGCAAGTAAAAAGTGGCTTTACAGCCCTTCCCTACGGCGCCTTTTCAATACAGCGGCTGCCTTCCGGTGTCTGCCCGCCTGTCGCTTCGCTTTCAGTGCGGATCAATTTACGGGCAACGCGGCAAGCACACGCAAATGAATGAAGCAAAAATTTTTACACATATATCTCGAATTCGAGATATGATAGGAGGAACAGCTATGAACCACCTGAAAGGCATCCACCATGTAACGGCGATTACTAGTAGCGCCGAACGGAACTATGAATTTTTCACCTATGTATTGGGTATGCGTCTTGTGAAGAAGACCGTCAACCAGGACGACATCCAGACATATCATCTGTTCTTTGCAGACGATAAGGGGTCGGCCGGTACGGATATGACCTTCTTCGACTTCCCCGGCATACCGAAAGGAACGCATGGCACGAACGAAATCTACAAGACGGCTTTCCGTGTCCCGACAGATGCGGCCCTGGCGTATTGGTTGAAGCGTTTTGACCACTATGAGGTGGGCCACACAGGCATTGAGGAGGTGTTCGGCAAGCAGACGATTTCCTTCACCGATTTTGACGACCAGCAGTATATGCTCGTTTCAGACGAGCGCAATGAAGGCGTCGCAGCCGGTACACCTTGGCAGAATGGCCCCGTCCCCCTTGAATTTTCCATTACAGGGCTGGGGCCCATCCACATCCGCATCGCACAATTCGATTATTTCAAGAAAGTCTTGGAAGACGGCATGGGCATGCGGGAACTGGCACACGAAGGCGCGCTTCATTTGTTCGAAATGGGGGAAGGCGGAAACGGTGCGCAGATCATCGTCGAGCATAATACAGTCCTTCCTCCTGGACGCCAGGGCTTCGGGACGGTGCATCATGCGGCCTTCCGCGTGCATGATACAGCTGTCCTGCATGAGTGGATCGAGCGCATGCAGGAATTCGGCTTCGGCACTTCCGGCTATGTGGACCGCTTCTTCTTTGAATCGCTGTACGCACGTGTAGCGCCGGGCATCCTTTTTGAATGGGCGACAGACGGCCCAGGCTTCATGGGGGATGAACCATATGAAACGGTTGGCGAAATACTGTCGCTGCCGCCTTTCCTTGAGGCAAAGCGCGAACAAATCGAAAAGATGGTGCGCCCCATCAATACGGTGAGGAGTACGCTCACACTTGAAAAAGAGTACCTGTAGGCATGTGATGAAATAAGCTTTAAAAAAGTTATTTGACGTAGAAACACAAAATCAGGAGGTAGGGAAAATGGAAAAGTTAAATATCGGCATTATCATCGGATCGACTCGTGAAGGACGTGTCAGCCCCCAGGTAGCAGCGTGGGTAAAGGAATTGGCGGATAGACGTGGGGATGCAAACTACACAATCATCGACATCGCGGACTACAAATTGCCGTTGCTGGGCGAGCCCGGCGCCGACGCTTCGGGGGCGGTGGCCTGGTCGGAAATCATCGACCAGCAGGACGGATTCGTGTTCATCGTACAGGAATACAACCACTCCATCACAGGCGCGTTGAAGAATGCAATCGATTACCTGCGTACGGAATGGAACAACAAGGCGGCCGGCATCGTATCCTACGGTTCTGTAGGTGGAGCACGTGCTACAGAGCATCTGCGCGGCATCCTGGGTGAGCTATTGATTGCCGATGTTCGTGTACACCCGGCGCTATCCCTGTTCACGGATTTTGAAAACGGCTCCGTCTTCAAGCCGGCACAAGTACAGGCGGATTCCGTCAACCAGATGCTCGACCAGGTCATTCCTTGGTCAAAAGCATTATCTACGCTTCGCTAGCTTCAAATGGACTAATTAGGAAGACGGCACTTACAAGAAGAATGCCGTCTCCTTCTATTCCCCAAATATAGGATGCCTTGAAGAGGAGGTGTAAGAATGAAGCATATTTTCAAACAAGGCTCAGATGCGACGAGACCCGTCCTGCTGCTCTTGCATGGAACCGGGGGCAATGAGCATGACCTGCTGCCATTGGCCGACATCATCGACCCTGCAGCATCCGTGTTGAGCGTCCGGGGAAATGTACTGGAAAATGGCATGCCCCGTTTCTTCAGGCGGCTGGCTGAAGGCGTTTTCGATGAAGAGGACCTCATCTTCCGTACGAAGGAGCTGAATGTCTTTCTGGACCATGCCGCAACGGAGTACCGCTTCGACCGCTCGAATATCGTCGCAGTCGGCTATTCCAACGGTGCCAACATTGCAGCCAGCCTTCTATTCCACTTCCAGGACGCCTTGAAGGGAGCCGTCCTGCATCATCCCATGGTGCCGCTTCGCGGGATTGCACTGCCGGACCTATCAGGCACCTCTGTATTCATCACAGCCGGCACAAACGATCCCATCTGTCCGAGACGGGAAGTGGAGGAGCTCCACCAACTGCTGGAGGATGCAGGAGCATCGGCAGCAATCCATTGGGAGAACCACGGCCACCAGCTGACGATGTCCGAAGTGGAAGCCGCGAAAGAGTGGTATGAGAGAAACTGCTAGCTTCATAAAAAATATGGCCTCCATTTCTGGCGGCTTTTAGACTGGAGACCCCCTAAGAAATGTGGAATGGTCTTCAGTCTTTTTCTATTTATAATACTCATCCGTCTAAGCTACATACCCCACCTTTTCCGACGACCACACTAAACGGTATTTTTTTCGCTAGTGACGGGCGGATGCTCCGCCAACACAGCCCCTTTCCTATTCATACCGGATGCCCTGCGACATCTCCTCCAGCCTTTCATAGTCAAGGATACGGATATGCTTGCGCGTCTTTTCGATGACCCCCTCCTCCGTCAAGTCGTGCAGGACCCGGTTCAGATGGCGGTGTGTCGTACCAAGAAGATTGGCCATTTCTCCAATGTTGCCGGTCTGCAGCTCCGTGCCAAATTCATTGCCCGGGGTCGAGACGGACAACAAATAGCTGGCAAGCCTGTTTTCCACGGAAGACAGCAGGTTCACCCGGGAAGCCGTCGTCAGCGTCTGCAGTTTATAGCCGAGTTGCTTCAGAAGGTCCTGCAGGAATGCGGGATTCGTCATTTCATGTTTGTAAATATACTCATAGGGCAATGCGATGAAAAGGCAGTCTGTCACCGCAGTGATTTGGGATTGCACCGGTATGTGTCGGACAAGCTCCAGATCGCCGATCAGCGCGAGCGGATGATTGAACCGCAGCAGCAGTGACTTGCCCGTCTCCACGCTCGAGGTCGCTTTTATCCGGCCTTCCACCAGGTAGAGCAGGTGGTCCATCTCCTGGCCTTCGCGTAGGATGATGTCCCCTGCCTTATAGGCATGCAATAAAAACGGGCGTTGCTTGTCGCCGCTGAAAATCCTATCCAGCCCATATTCCGATAACTTCTCTCGAAGGAGAGAATGGTTTTCAATTATTTTCATATTAATCCCCCGTTTTGGACATATGTCCTTTTCATTATAGGTAGAATTGTTATGATGATAGTAATGATAAGTCTCAAACTATGGTTTGTGGCTTCTTTTTTATGGGAGAGGTAGAGGTGTAACATGAACAAGAATTTACTATATCCCCTACTCATCGTGATTGGTTCAAGCTCCTACGGCATTTTGTCAACTATGATCAAAGTGGCGATGGGATATGGCTTCACAACAGAGGAAGCTGTAACGAGCCAATATGTGATAGGGTTTTTATTGGCGCTCATTATTTTTATTGTGACACAACGTTCTTTACCGAACATATCCGGTAAAGGCTTTTTAATTATTATGATTGCCGGCCTGTTGACGGGGACGACGGGCATCGTCTATGGACAATCGGTGCATTACCTGCCGGCGTCGCTTGCCGTCGTCATGCTGTTCCAATTCACATGGATCGGCCTGTTTCTGGATTGCATCATCCATCGCCGCCGCCCAACGCGCCCTGAATTGATTTCCCTTGTCTTTTTAATCGGCGGGACGATTCTGGCTGCCGGCATTCTGGATGTCGACTTGAGCGGACTGGACTGGCGCGGCTGGGCATTCGGCCTGGCATCTGCATTCAGCTTCGCCTGCTTCATGCAGTTCAACTCGAAGAAGGTGGAGGGCATCTCCACAATCAGCCGCATGACGATCATGTCATTTTTCTCGATGCTGATCGTTCTGTTGTTCCAGTCTCCGGAAGTGGTGACGAACGGAAAGCTATTCGGCACGGAGCTGCTGTACTTCGGCCTGGCGCTTGGATTCTTCGGCATCATCCTGCCGATTTTGCTCTTTACAGTGGCCGTACCGAAAGTCGGCGGCGGCGTAGCCTCCATTTTAAGTGCAGTGGAGCTGCCTGTAGCGATTCTCGCATCCGTAGTTGTACTGCATGAAGCATTGACGGGACTGCAAATCTTCGGCATCGTCCTTGTCCTGTTCGGCATGACATTACCGACGCTGCTTCAGAATCGAAAGCAGGCCGTCAAGCTGGAAGATGTAACGGCAGAATAGAATACAAAATTGAACGGACCTCGAAGGAATCACCAAACGTGATTCCTCCGGGGTTCGTTTTCTTTATATTCTCCGGCTGCTTCATATGCAAGCGCCCTATAAATAAAAAGAAGGCGGAAAATCCGCCTCCTGCTGCCTACTGATTCTGGGCTACTCCTCGGAGACTTCCAAAATCGCCATGGCCAGCATTTTCGAGAACTGTGCACGGGTAACATTCGCTTTCGGCTTGAACGTGCCATCCTTGTAGCCCTTCACAATGCCCAACTGTTGCAGTGCGGCAATCCCCTCCAATGCAATCGGGTCGATGGCGTTCTTATCCTTAAAGGCTGTTCCTCCTGCAGAATTCGCCTCATAGTCATAGCCCTGCATTAAGGAATAGATGACGGCCGCCACCTCTTCACGTGTAGCCGGCTTATTCGGATGGAATGCGGCATCGTCGAAAATGGCCAGTAGTCCGTAGTCACCCAGAATCGAAATCTCTTTTCCTGCCTGATGGTTTTTGATGTCATTGTAGTAAGTATAGCCTTCAAACTCGTCTAACGTGAGCCCTCCAGCGCGGAAGATCATGAGGGCCAGCTGCGCCCGCGTTATTTGTCCGTTCGGATTGAACTTCGTCGGCGACTGGCCATTGACCACCCCCAGCTCATAGAGGAATTGGATATACCCTTCAGCCTCATGGTTCAGTGTATCGTGGAAGTAGCCTCCCGGACGCTCAAGCACATCTCCCCGCCCAAACACATCCATGATGACCGCTTCTTCCCCAGCAGGCAGCGGCACCCACTTATTCAAGTACTTAATTTCCTTTTTCGATCCATTCCCTTGTTTCGTAAAGCGCAGTTCCATATGGCTTCCATAGGCTTCACGGATTGCCTTCTCCTCCTGCTGGAATGCCGCCTTCCCTTCCGGATAGAGGTTTGCATCGTCTTTATAGCTTTCAACAATCGAGTCTATGCTCACTTTTAAAATGAATTGATTGACAGTGACTGCCGTCACCTCGATTCCTTCATACGGGTTGAAGAAAGCTCCGAAATTGAGCAGCTTATATTGCTCCTCAAAGGATAGCTGGGCCATTTGCGCCACCATTTCCGCGGCTGTTGCCGGCGTCTTGATGGCATTCCCCTCCGCCATTGCGGCTCCTCCAAACGATGAAAACAGCAATGTTGCGGCAAGCGATGCGGTGAACAATTTCTTTTTCAACATGAAAACTCCCCTCTTCTATCATTGATTTTTCCATGGCTCCCCGGAATGGCCCTCCTTCTTCCGAAACGATGCATACCGGGCATTCCTGGTTCCTTTCCCGACCCGCGGCACATTCTCCCCTTCTCCCCTAAAACCCGACTTTAACGGTATATTACCTGCAACCCCAATATATGATTGGTGAAGGGGAAAACCTTTTCCTCTCGAACAGACAAGGAAAATAACGGTTACCTCTTAATTTTAAATGTAAATATTATACATATTTAAAACAACAGAAGAAATTACCATTTTCATTCATGATCCTATCAGCACTCGTTTTCTACATAACATCCTTTCCGTATAGGTCATCGTCCCCAACTAAGCTAATAGTAATAAAAGCCCGTAATACAGTTTTAATAAGCTTCCTCATTAATCCACGATACGAAGCATTCAAGTCAAAGGGCAGGCATTTTTTAATGGATTAATAGAAAAAATGTTAGTATTTGTAATAGATAATATGTAATATATAGTAAGAATGAGTGCATTTTTTCTATATGCTGGCCGTTAAGTTGAACATCAGCACCCTCGGGATTTATGCTTGCCGGCTAAAGGGGGCAGCCGTTGACAGTAATTTGATACTTCCGGCAGCAATGGTAGACTGGCCGCCTTGTTGGATTGGCAGGTCGCCTGCCGGAACGGTTTTACATCAGGAGAGCCAAGTATTCGCCCCCCTCAACTAACGTAGCATGTATAGAGAGCTTGTACTCTGCAATCATTAATCAAAAGGATGGTACGTCTAATGAGAAAACATAATTTTTCTAAAGCAGCATTTGCCCTCAGCCTGGCGGGGACGGCAATCGTTGCACCCACTGTAGGAGCAGAAACGGTAGATACCTACAAGCTATCACTGGATGCAAGATATGATTCCGGTGTCCAGAACAAAGATGGCGGCACGACTGAGATCGTTACCTACAACAAGCATAACCATGCGTTCTATATCGTAAATGGCGAGACGAAAAAGGTAGAGGCGATTTCATTGAACTATAACAATAAAAAGAAGCCAGCTTTACAACCGTTCTTGTCAATCGATGTTGCAAAGCTGATTCAGACGGTCGACGCGGACTTCCGATACGGAGGGCTTACCAGCATCGTGGCTCATCCGACTGAAAATGTCATCGCCGCTTCCGTACAGGCCCAGGGATACAATGATGCGGGATATGCCGTCTTTCTGACAGGTGAAGGGGAGCTGCTAAGCATCGTGGAGGTAGCTGTGCAACCGGATAACATCACTTTCACACCCGACGGTACAAAGGCTTTGACAGCGAACGAAGGGGAACCTCGTGAAGGATACGGAAAAGATGTCGTCGATCCCCAAGGTTCGATTTCCATCATTGATGTATCGAATGGCTTTACGCAGCTGAAGGCAAAGAATGTCACATTCGAAGCTTATGACAATGCCCAAAAACGTGAGGAGCTCGTAAAGAAGCAGGTCATTTTGAAAAAGGGTACGGCACCGTCCGTCGACCTTGAACCCGAGTACATATCAGTCAGCGAAAACAGTGAATTCGCCTATGTGTCCATACAAGAGAACAATGCGATTGCCACACTTGACCTGACGTCCCATGAGGTCGTTTCCATCGATGGGCTCGGTGTGAAGGATTTCAGTATAGAAGGCAATGAAATCGATCTACGGAAAGACGGTCAGGCAAAGCTGCAGAACGAAAATGTTTTGGGCCTTTATATGCCGGACGGGATGGCCACATACAGTGTAGACGGCAAAAACTACGTCGTAACAGCAAATGAGGGAGACGGCCGTGAGTGGGGAGAAGAAGATAGCGAACAGTTCCACTTGAATGAAAAAGACGTTGAACTGGAAGGCAACGAAATCGTCGCCTTTGATACAGCAGACTATGATGCCCTCGAAAGCGATCGCACCTATATGTTCGGGGCGCGTTCATTCTCCATTTTTGAAGCGGATACGATGAAGCTTGTCTATGATAGCGGCAGCGATTTCGAGCGCATTACGGCTGAACGTTTCCCTGAATACTTCAATTCAAGCAACGACGAGGTAGGGCTTGATAACCGCAGCGCCAAAAAAGGGCCTGAACCGGAAGATGTAAAAGTAGGGAAGATTGGCGATGAAGTATTTGCATTCATCGGTCTGGAGCGAATCGGCGGGGTCATGATGTACAACGTTACGGATCCGACCAATGCAGAGTTCGTGGATTATTTAAACTTGCGCGATTTCAGCGAGGATGTCGCGGGTGATGTTTCACCAGAAGGAATGGCATTCGTCCCGGGCAAAAAACCACAATTGATTGTCGGACATGAAGTGAGCGGAACAGTGACCGTATTGAACATCTCAGCCAAAAAAGAAGCCACTCGACCACCGATGAAGGATATCGAACAGCATGCCGCCAAGGAAGCGATCCTGAAAGTAATCGAAGCGAAATTATTTAAAGG
>JAZUQF010000384.1:0-3370 GCA_045605545.1 Lysinibacillus sp. | reverse complement strand
CCAAAACAATCTTTACAATTATGTAACACTACCTATTTTAAATATATTTAGTTAATGGTTTTATTTTTTCCAGTTCCTCTAGTTGATTCCTTACCCTTGAAGATTGAAAGGCCTTTATCCGCCTGTTCCCAACATCACCTTGTAATTGATTTTTTTCCAACAATGATTTCCCAGAGTCTAATTTAATAAATATTCCGACAATTATATTGTTAAGGAATTGTAAAGGCATCATTCCAACAAAAAAAGGATGAGGTTTCCACCTCATCCTTCGGTTAATTTTGACGCTGGCACAGCATATCGTAAATATAACGCGCCTGGTCGAATTCCGGCGCCAATGTATACGCCTGCTTCAAATGATATTTTGCATCGTCGATTCTATCTGTAGATACAGCATAAAGGACACCCAAATTATAATGGGCATCGGCATTGTTCAAATCCTGTTCGATGACATGTTCCAGCTCCGGTTTTGCATGTTCGAACATTTCAAGCGTGCAAAGCAGGATTCCGTACGACAGACGGATTTCCAAATCATCCGGTGCAAGCTCTGCCGCCCGTTGCATGTACGGAAGGGCCAATGTTTGGTTTCCTTCACGCTCAAAGCTCTTCGCCAGCATGAAGTGAGCATCCGCCCCCTCGATACCATGCTCGATTGCTTTCTGATAAAGCTTTGCAGCTTCAATGAAACGCTCTGCATTATAATAGAGGTTCGCAAGTCCGTAATAGGCAGTCGCCGCCTTTTCATCCACCGTAATCGCTTTTTGGAGGAAGCGTTCTGCTCTCTCGACGTCATTCAATGTGGCAAGCAGGTTGCCGAAGTTTACATAGCCTACTGCGTCATCCGGGTTCTGCTCGATTGCATCATTGAACGCCTGGGCTGCATCCTCATAACGCTTTTCCTTAAACGCCTTGATTCCTATTTCATTGTAATCTACCATCATGTCATTTCACCTCATAAAGATAGGCGACCGGGGCCGCCTATCAGTTATCCTACATATGTCAATTTTTCGTTGTTCTTGATGACTTCATCGATTGTACCACCGCCGAGGCATACATCGCCGTCATACAGGACGACAGCCTGTCCCGGTGTGATGGCACGCTGCGGCTCGGCAAACGTAATGAGCGCGGTTCCGTCCTCCCGCATTTCTACCTCGACTGGCGAATCCGTCTGACGATAGCGGAATTTGGCTGTACAGCTGAATTTCCCAGGCTTTGGACGATTAGATGTAAAGCCCATCTTCACGGCCGTTAAAGCTTCCGAGTACAGCTTTTCATGATGGAAGCCCTGCCCTACGTAAAGGACATTTCGTTCCAGATCCTTCCCAAGGACGAACCACGGCTCTCCGTCGCCGCCGATTCCAAGGCCGTGTCGCTGGCCAAGCGTATAGTACATCAAGCCATCATGACGCCCCTTCACTTCTCCATCGAATGTTTCCATGTTGCCAGGCTGCGCCGGAAGGTACTGACTCAAGAATTCCTTGAAGTTACGTTCACCGATGAAGCATATGCCTGTCGAATCCTTCTTCTTCGCCGTTGCCAGGCCGGCCTCCGCCGCAATTTCACGGACCTTTGATTTCTCAATGTTGCCGATTGGGAACATGACATGCTTCAACTGCTCCTGTGACAGCTGGTTCAGGAAATACGTCTGGTCCTTGTTGTTGTCGACGCCTCGTAGCATCACGACCTCGCCGTCACGCTCTTCCACACGCGCATAGTGGCCCGTAGCCAGGTAGTCCGCACCGAGGTTCATCGCATGCTCAAGGAATGCCTTGAATTTGATTTCCTTATTGCACATGACGTCCGGATTCGGTGTACGGCCTGCTTTATATTCTTCCAGGAAGTACGTGAATACTTTATCCCAATATTGTTTTTCGAAATTCACTGCATAATAGGGAATGCCGATTTGGTTGCACACGGCGATGACATCTTCATAATCCTCTGTCGCCGTACATACACCGTTCTCATCTGTATCATCCCAGTTCTTCATAAAAATACCGATTACATCATATCCCTGCTGCTTTAATAAATACGCAGCGACAGATGAATCTACTCCACCCGACATGCCGACAACGACACGGATTTGTGATGGATCTCTTGTTTCTGTCATTAATCATTCACCTTTTCGTTTAGACAAACCGCGTAAAAGGCGCGAAGTCTTTATTTTGCATACTATTTCACTAGACGTTTGACGATTGCCGCGGTACGTTTACCCGCTTCAGCAACCTCCGCTTCCGACAGGCCCATCCCGAAACTGAAGCGGATGGAACTCCGGATTTCTTCCGCTCCCTCACCGAACATCGCCACAAGGACATGGGACGGGTCTATGGAACCGGCTGTACAGGCCGAGCCGCTCGACACAAGCACACCCTCCATATCCAGGTTCACTAAAAATGATTCGACATTCGTACCGGGGAAGGACACATTCAGTACATGAGGCAGCGCCTGATCCAGTGTACCATTTACTTTATACGAAATTCCGGCTTCGTCAAATTGTTTGATCAATAGTTGCTTAAAGCCGGTGTATTTACTGCGGTTCGCTTCCCGTTCCTCGGCCGCCTTTTGGACTGCTGCCGCAAAGCCGAGCACCGCAGGGATATTTTCCGTTCCTGCACGGCGCTTCTTCTCCTGCGAGCCTCCATATAAAAGGTTCATCAGCTTGATGCCTTGACGGGCAAATAAAAAACCAATCCCTTTAGGACCGTTGATTTTATGCGCAGAGACGCTTAATAAGTCGACCTCCAGCGCCTGGACATCAATCTGCTCGATGCCATATGCTTGTACGGCGTCCGTATGGAAGACCGCCTGATGATCCTTCAGCAGGGCGCCAACCTCCGCAATCGGCTGGATTGTCCCCACTTCATTATTGCCATACATGATGGTTACAAGGATTGTATCGTCGCGGAGCGCCGATGCTACATCGTCTACTCGCACACGCCCCGTTTCATCGACAGGCAGGTACGTCACATCAAAGCCTTCTTTTTCAAGCTTTTCACAAGCATGCAGCACTGCATGATGTTCAACCTGTGTCGTAATGATATGGTTCCCCTCTTGTCTCCGGGCATATGCTGTACCGAAGACCGCCATATTATCCGCTTCCGTCCCACCGCTCGTCAAAATGATTTCACTTGTCTTTGCATTGATTGATTGCGCTAGCATGAATCTTGCTTCATCCAAGTATTTACGCGCCTCGCGACCTGCAGCATGGATGCTTGAAGCGTTTCCAAAAAGGTGCTCCATCGCTTCCGTCATACGGCCGATGACTTCCTTTGCCATCGGTGTAGTAGCCGCATGGTCAAGATAGATTGTATTCATTTCCAGTAAAACTCCTTTGATCCGTTCCTTAAATGTAGAACATATAGCCATCATGGACTGT
>JAZUQF010000383.1:0-4719 GCA_045605545.1 Lysinibacillus sp. | reverse complement strand
GAAATTTCGTAACCTTAAGGCAAGTGCCGGCATTACATGCGATGATTTGATGTACCAAATCCAAACGCTCAGTGTTGAATCCGCTATCCAAACAGTGGGGATTGTCAACCTCAGGATTTGGATTTTTATTAAGCTTAATGCTTTTGAAAAAAGCACCAGCTCCCGGGAAATGCCAGAGCCAACACTAACAGAAATTATAGAAAACTAACCAACCCTATTCTTTTTAAAACCGCGCACTCTACGACAAGAGTACGCGGTTTTACTTATTTAATGTGATATGCTCATCCCCTCCCCTTTCCGCCAGGCTGGGGCTATCTGGATCAGCGAGTTAAGAGGATGTTGATCTTCTAGCAAGCATAGTAAATTATCAAACTTCCTGAGCAAGAAAGCCCACTGCTTTAGCAGTGGGCTTGTCAGCAGCAGATTAGCTGAATCAAAAATTATCCAAGTAGGCTTAATATTTGATAATCGTTCTTCCTAGATGCTGGCCGTTTTTGACTGCATCGATCGTCTCCGGCAGCTCCTTAAGGGAAATTTCTTTAGCAAATGCTGTATCACAGACATTCCATTCACCGGCCATCTTTTGCCAAATAGCCGGACGTTCTTCAATCGGGACATTCACTGAATCGATTCCTAAGACATTGACCCCTCTGAGGATGAATGGCAATACATTCGTCGGTAGCTTTACGCCGCCTGCATTCCCGCACATGGACATGCTGCCGCCGTAATGGATTTGAGGAATGAGGGCTGCCGCGACCTCACCGCCCACCGTATCCAGCACATAATGATATTTCGCCTTGTCCAGCAGCTTTTTGCTGTCAAGTTCTGATGCAAAAACAACCTCCGTTGCCCCTAAGGACTTTGCCACTTCCACTTGATAATCTTTGCGGACTAAAGCCGTGATATTTTTATAGCCGATCTTTGATAGAATCTGCAGTGCAACGCTTCCTACACCGCCCGTTGAACCAGTCACGAGAATGTGCGGATTGTCATCAACCGACATACCGTTTTTCTCTAATGCCAGTACGGATAAGGCCGCTGTCAGACCAGCAGTTCCAAAAACCATTGCATCTTTCAATGTAAGGCCTTCCGGCAAGGCAACAATCCACTCGGCCGGGATTCTGGCATACTCGGCAAACCCGCCTGTATGGCTGACTCCTGTGCCAAAACCGGTAACAAGCACCTCCTGCCCTTCTGTAAACTGTTCGTTGGAGGAACGAACAACGGTACCGCTCAAGTCAATCCCAGGAATCATCGGGTAATTTCTAATTACGCCGCCATTTGTTTGGACTGCCAGCATATCTTTATAGTTGACAGAGGAATAAGAAACCTTAATTAATACCTCTCCTTCCGATAAGTCAGAAAGAGACACATCCTCCAAGTTATAAGTCACTTCTTCGTTTTCTTTTTTCACAACAATCGCTTTGAATGATTCCATGATAACCTCCTAATTTATTATTCAAAATAATTGTAACACGAGATTAGCATGTGCTTATAGGGATGTCCATCTGGAGGGGGATATTTAAAATCGGATGAAATAATCTTATAAAAAACAAATCCACTACAAAATCCTCACTTTTTCTTATATGTTTTTATTGTCCCTCGGCGATTCCACACACATCCCCTTATTTCCAACGAATTTTTGACATCTGACTAAACATATAGTAGACGGGGTATGGACAACTACCACTTAAAAAGGGGTTGCTTACAATGAAACAATGGATTTTGATGTTCGTCGCCTATGTCATCATGGTGGCGACCAATGCACTGGCCAATATACTGCCAATCAACGGCCAGACGACCTCGGAGATTTCCAATCGCCTGGATGTCCCGTTCACGCCGGCCGGCTATGTATTTTCAATCTGGGGTCTTATTTATTTTCTACTGGCCATCTGGCTCATAATAGCCTTCCGGAACCGCAATACGAAGAAGGCTGTTCCTAGAAAAATCGGCTTCTTATTCATCTTGACCTGTCTGCTGAACGCTTCATGGCTGTTTTCCTTCCACTATGAGCAATTCATCCTATCAACAATCGTCATTGTCGCGCTGCTCGTAACATTAATCGCCATTCACCAGTCTTATCCTAAAGGCGAAAACCGTTTTGGCGGCAGACTTCCCTTCTCGTTCTACCTGGGCTGGATTTCAGTAGCCACCATCGCAAATGTCAACTATACGTTGAAATTCCATGATGTATCGCTAGGCATAGGCGAAATGGAAGGGACAATCGGCCTTATCATCATTGCAGGAATCTTGGGCATCATCACACGCTATCGTACAGACGATCCGTTTTACGCGCTCGTCTTCGTCTGGGCCATCATCGGCATCGGGGTGGCGAACAGTGGCACGGTCCTTGCAACAGCCGCTTATATCGTCGCCGCTGTGGTGTTCATCGCCACTATCGCGGGCGCATTCACGCGCTCGAAAAAGGCGGCCTACGCTTAAAGACAGTAGCAGCACATCAAATCAAAACGCCGTCTCTTTACCGAGGCGGCGTTTTGATTGTCTAGCGGCTTATGTGCGAAAATGGTTCATTCTACTATAAAGTTGCTCTCGTTATTGCCGTAGTCCATCGGCTGCGTGCTTTCCCAGGCACTGCCCACCTGGAATAGCTGCTGTTCGGAAAGATGTTTCCCCATAAACTGCATTGCTACCGGTAGCCCATCCGATGATAGCCCGATTGGTACAGAAAGACTTGGAACACCGGTCAGGTTGGCCGGCACGGTGAAAGGCAGACAGCGCGTCGTCACCGCCAGATTCTGTTCGGCCCAGTCTTCGCCGATTTCCGGTGCTGTAATAGGAATGGTCGGCCCGAGTATGATGTCCACCTCCGTAAAGGCTCTCCGGAATGCCTTCACCAGTTTTCTGCGTGCCTGCTGAGCTTTGAGGTACTGGACCCCGCTTGTCAGGGTGCCGGATAACAGAAGGGCACGCGTGTCTTGGAAATAGGCAGCCGATTTCATCTGTAGCGATTCATAATTGAATGCGGCGGCTTCTGTCGATGAAATCACAAAGCCGGCAAATGTGGACATGGCCAATTCAGGCATCACTATCCCCCTTACCTCCGCCCCCATCTCTGTGAGCTTCGTAACCGCACTGTTGAAGAGCTTCTCTACATCCGGTTCCAGCCCTTCCGTATAGTAAGTCGGAATACCGATTTTGATACCCTCGATTCCCTTATTCAAATCCCGCGTATAATCGGGAATGGATACATTTAGGCTGGCCGGGTCCCTCGCATCATAGCCAGCCATATAATTGAGCATCAACGCCACATCGGCAACCGACCGCGCCAGCGGACCCGGGTGATCGAGCGACCAGGCCGTCGGGAGAATGCCGTACGTACTGATGAGTCCATAGGTAGGTTTTAGGCCGTACACACCGGACATCGCAGCCGGTATACGGTTGGAGCCCCATGTATCCGTGCCGGTAGCCAGTGTGGCCAGCCCTGCTGCCAATGCAGCCCCACTCCCGCCGCTCGACCCGCCAGGCAGATGCTTCGTGTTCCAAGGATTTCTGCTCGTCCCGAAAAGCTGATTCGTACCGGTAGATCCAGCGCCAAGCTCATTCATGTTGAGCTTGCCCAGCATGATGCCGCCCGCTTCCAGCAACTTTTCCACTGATGTAGCCGTCGTATCAGGCACGCTATCCCTGAACAGCTTCGACCCACCCGTCGAACGCATACCCTTTGTCAGATAATTGTCCTTGATGCCTATCGGAATACCGTGCAGCGGGCCCTTGTAACCGCCCTTCATGATATCGTCCTCTGCTTCCTGCGCCTGCTTGAGAGCCGATTCATGCAGTGGCGTAATATATGCATTGATTGTCGGGTCCAGCCGGTCGATACGGTCCAAATGATGCTTTGTCAATTCAACAGGCGATAGTTGCTTCGTTTGGATTAATTGACCCAGTTCAACAGCAGGTAGAAATGATGGATCAGTCATCACCCAACACCCCCTTATCAACAATCGTCATCGGCTTCTCCTTATGCAAATCCGGAAACTCCTTAAGGACCGCCTGCGCCTCATTGACCGTCGCTACTATGCCTGCCGTATAGGCAACATCTTTTCCAGTGACCGGAAATCCTTGCATTTTCAATTCTTTTTTTATTCTTTTTTCATCAAACACGGACCTTCCTCCTTACTGCATAATGAAATTCGGCGGAAAGGCGTTGCCGAGATGGAGCGCTCAGTACCTCTGCACACCATTCATTCACACTATACCCTTCCAAATTAAACTTAGTATGGAGCATCCCAATAATTTCAATCCAACAGTTGGATAAGGTTTTTCATTTTCACAGCGTTGTTTCGATTAATTTTGGAAACCCCGGACGCATTGTAATGAGACTTCTAAACATCAACGGGTAGAAAGCATGTCCTTTAGTGGAAGGTTAATTAATATGGATATACCAGAGATTGATATAGAAGTGGAACGGCTTCTAGTGGAAAAGGAAGGATGTTAAGAGGTGAAAGAAAGTCATTTTATAAGAAGGCTTCATGCTTATTGTAGGAATCCATGGTGGAAACCAGGTTAGATGTTGCGAAGAGGGAATCAGATGTAGCTATACGCACGAAGGCCAGGCAATCGTCCTTAAAGACGATCGCCCGCACTTTTCTTTACATATATGCAGGATGCCGGTGCTTCTCCAAGAGAAACTTCAGCAAAAGCCTTACGGAATGCAGGTATGTCTACTCGGATAGATCAGAAGCACTCCCGCAATTATTT
>JAZUQF010000382.1:0-1524 GCA_045605545.1 Lysinibacillus sp. | reverse complement strand
CTCACCTGGGAGGATTGTCGTGAAAATGCCTTTATGCATTTCCCCGCCAGTATAGCCTTCCTCTTCTGTATACTCGATGATTTTACTTAATACGATATGGCTCGTCACCATCTCCTGGTTGATGGCGCGGATCCATTTCGGCGTCAGGTTTACGCGGCGCTCCGCAGTAATCAGCTTCTCAACTTCCTCTTCCTCCATGTGCTCACGGTCCGGTTGTTCACGATTATTGAACTCCTGCGTCTGATCCTCCGTCAGTACACGGGCAAAGCCGAACATTGCAAACGACAGCCCGACCACCGCGATGAATGCGATGAACCATGTCAGCTTGACGCGCTTCACGCAGTAGTGGAAGATGATGAGGCCTGTAAACAGCATGATGATAAGCGGCGTACGGTACCCCATCAGCAGGAATCCTGTCATCACGACCGCAAATACAAGTGCGTAGACAGCTGCCTTCTTCCATGTCATATTTTCTTCTTTAATCATGCGGTATGACAGCAAGAGCAACGTACCGAACCATAGCAGCTGGCTCAGGAAGTACAGCTTCGGATCAAGCGCACGTCGCGCCGATTCGTCCGAAATCCCGATGCTCCCCTGGAACAGCATCGTCGCAAACGCGATCAGGCCGATCAGCGTCAGCAATACGACAAAATGCATGACATATTTCCCTAGAACAGAAAGCCCGAATGACGGGAGCGTCCAGCCCATTTTATCCACGATGTAGACGCCGATATAATAGCAGGCAATCGCCAAAAAGACGGCCGGCCAGATTGATACGCGTACATTGAAGAGATCAAAGCGACCGAAGTCGAATAAACTTAAAAAGAAGTACAAAGCCAAAATGAACGGCAAGAAGAAATAAGGTGAGAACGTATCAATCTTATTTATCTTGGTAGTAAATTGCTTGAGTTTTTGTAACATAGTAATACATCAACATCCTCGGATGTCTACCTTTCCTCTCTATATTTTGCTCCTTGCATTATACCATAAAACTATAGGAGCCTATTAAAAAAAACACAGGAAAATAAAAGCGGCTATTCCGTAAGACAACAGCTTACGGAATAGCCACCTGATGAACCGCTAGCAAAAGCGGCCTTTCCATTACTGGGCGTAGTACTTAGTGATCCCGTTGTAGATGGATTGCGCAAAGATTTCAATATATGCGTCGCTTGTCAGTTTCGCACGGTCTTCGCTATTCGTAACAAAGCCCAGCTCCACCAGCACCGCCGGGATATAGAGGTTGCGAATGACGTAGTAGTCCTCGCGCTTCACGCCCCGGTCATTCATCTTCGCATTTTTCACAATTTCATCATTGATGAACTTCGCCAAGGCGTAGTCCTCTTTTTCATTATCATTGGCGCTCTTGCTGTAGAACGTCTCCGGTCCTTTCGCAGACGCGCTCGCTGCATTGGCATGGATACTGATGAAGATTTCACCGTTGTTGTTTTTCGCATAAGCGACCGGCTCCTCTAAGGAAGGGAACGTGTCCCCTGTACGCGTCATTTTCACGACGGCACCTGCAGC
>JAZUQF010000381.1:0-3452 GCA_045605545.1 Lysinibacillus sp. | reverse complement strand
TGTGATCCATTGCTTTTCACCGTTCAATACATAGTGCGTACCCGCTTCATTTAATTTCGCTGTCGTCTTTGCACCCAATGCATCCGAACCTGAACCTGGCTCAGTCAATGCATAGGCGGCAATCAGTTCGCCGGAAGCCAGCTTTGGAAGGTACTTCGACTTCTGCTCTTCGTTACCGAATAGAACGATTGGCAAGGAACCGATTCCTACGTGTGCACCATGCGTAATGGAGAAGCCTCCCGCTGGAGACATTTTTTCTGCGATTAACGCTGAAGAAATTTTATCTAAACCAAGGCCTTCATATTCTTCTGGCACATCGGCAGCGAGCAGCCCCAATTCACCCGCCGTCTTCAATAGACGTACGGAATGTTCGAATTCATGATGCTCCAGGTTTTCAACGACCGGCAGCACTTCGTTTTGCACGAACTCCGTTGTCGTTTGTGCAATCATTTTTTGCTCGTCTGTGAAATCCTCCGGTGTAATAACACGATTGATATCCACGTCTTCAATCAAGAAGCCGCCACCTTTAATAATGTTTGTAGTTTGTTCCATTATGAACATCCTCCCCTAAGTGTTTTGTGTCGCCTATGGAAACTCGGGCTGCCCTGGCGAATTTGCAGCCGAATGAATTTGTCTGTCTTATATATAGAAAGCCCGGGAAGCCCATTCGGAGGCAATTGGAATGCGCTTCCCGAAGGCTGTTCTACCGAATATTAAAGTACTTCGAACACCCCTGCAGCACCCATGCCGCCGCCGATGCACATTGTGACTACACCGTATTTCTGTCCACGGCGCTTCAATTCATGGATCAGCTTTAATGTAAGGATGGCCCCTGTTGCGCCAAGCGGATGGCCGAGTGCAATGGCACCACCGTTTACATTCACCTTCTCCATATCAATGCCAAGATGACGGACGACCTGGATTGATTGGGAAGCGAATGCTTCATTGATTTCCCACAGGTCAATCTGTTCCTGTGTCAAACCAGCAATCCTCAGCGCTTTCGGCACCGCCTCGATTGGACCGATTCCCATTACTTCCGGTGGTACTCCGCCGACAGCGAAGCCCAGAAATTTCGCCATTGGCTTCATGCCTTGCGCTTCTGCCTCTTCGCGGTCCATGACGAGCACTGCCGCTGCCCCATCAGACGTCTGGGAAGCATTTCCCGCTGTTACGGAGCCTTTTATATTGAATGCCGGACGAAGCTTCGCCAACCCCTCAACCGTCGTGCCCGGACGTACCCCTTCGTCCGTATCGAATGTGAATGTACGGGAGGCAGGTTTATTATCCTTGCCGACAAAGTGCTGTGTCACTTCAATCGGTACAATCTCATCCTTGAATTTTCCTTCTTTGATTGCCTTTTCAGCCAGCTCATGAGAACGGACTGCAAAAGCATCCTGGTCTTCACGGCTCACTTCATAGCGGCGCGCCACTTCCTCCGCCGTATGCCCCATACCCATGTAGTACTGAGGTGCTTCCTCCGCCAGCTTCGGATTCAATCGTACTGTATTGCCCGTCATCGGAATCATGCTCATCGATTCCACGCCGCCTGCAATGATTGCCTTTGAATGCCCGAGCATGATACGCTCTGCAGCATACGCAATGGATTGCAGCCCCGATGAGCAGAAACGGTTGACTGTGATGGCAGGAGTGGAATCCGGAAGCCCGGCAAGCGCTCCTATCAAGCGCGCTACGTTCATTCCCTGCTCTGCTTCAGGCATGGCGCAGCCCATGATCAAATCATCGATCGGCCCTTCATAACCCGCTCGTTTTAATGTCTCTTTTACAACAATCCCACCGAAATCATCCGGACGCATTGATGCAAGTGACCCTTTTTTCGCTTTCCCGACCGGCGTCCGTGCACCTGCCACAATAACGGCTTCACGCATAGTAATGTCTCCCCCTTGTTTAGCTGAATGCTATTCATCATTTTCTATTAAACTCGTATGAGTAGCTAGTTGCGTAATGGTTTCCCTTTGACAAGCATGTGCTGCATGCGTTGCTGTGTTTTCGGATGCTGTACCAGCTCCAGGAATGCCTTCTTCTCCAGTCCCAGGATGTACTCCTCATCCACTTCCGTTCCGTACGGCACCAGGCCGCCTGCTAGAACGAATGCGAGCTTTTTCGCGATTGAAAGGTCGTATTCGCTGATGAATCCGGAATCGAACATGCCCTGTGCACCCAGTAGCAGCGTTCCATAGCCTGGCGCACCCACCACTTTGATTTTCTTCTTCACAGGTGGCTTATAGCCGGCGTCGTATAATGCAATCGCCGCCTGCTTTGCATCGTAGATCAAGTGGTCCGGATTGACGGAAACGCCGTCAGCGAAGTCGAGGAAGTTATTCTCACGCGCTTCTTCGCCGGATGTCGATACTTTTGCCATTGCGATTGTTTCGAACACTTTATTCACTACCGATTGCAGGTCTACATCTACACCGTTCGGCATGCCTTTCAGGAACTTTTCATAAAGCCCCAGGTTGCCTGCGCCTCCCGGAATGACCCCTACACCTGCTTCCACCAGACCAATGTACGTCTCCGCTGAAGCCTGGATATGGGCAGCCGGCAGGCACACCTCTGCACCGCCGCCGAGCGTCATCTGGAACGGAGCCGCTACAACCGGCTTCGCTGCGTACTTGATGCGGCGCATCGCCTTTTGGAATGCGTTGATGACGTAGTCAAGTTCAAAGATGTTGTCATCCTGCGCCTCCATCAAAATCATGCCAAGGTTTGCCCCTACACAGAAGTTTTTGCCCTGGTTTCCGATGACAAGCCCCTTATAAGCGGAATTGTTCTCAAGCTCATCAATGGCTGCGTTCAGCATCTGGATGATATCCAGGCCAATTGCATTCGATTGTGAATGGAATTCCAGCAGCAGCACCCCATCCTGCAAATCGATGATGCTTGCACCGGCATTTGATTTAAGTACGCCGTGTTTTTTCTTGTAGCGCTTCAAGTCGATGGCCTTTTCGTTTACTGGCACTTTTACATATTCACCGCCATTGTAGTAGGCCAGGTCGCCGTCGATTTCCGAATAGAATTTTTCCAGACCTTTGTCGAGAAGACCTTGAACGAAAGCGGGAATCTCCCGTCCTTCTTCCTTCATCTTTTCAACCGATTGCTTCACGCCGATTGCGTCCCACATTTCAAATGGCCCTTGCGCCCAGCCAAAGCCCCATTTCATGGCGTTGTCGATGGCTACGATGTCATCAGCGATTTCACCTGTCAGCTGCGCCGAGTAAAGCAATGTCGGAGCGAAGACGTTCCATAATAATTCACCCGTACGGTCTTTTGCATAGACGAGCGTCTTCACTTTATTCGCCAAGCCGCGTGCCTGCTTTGCCATCTCCATCGAAGGCGTCTTCAGCTTCTTCACCGGCTCGTATTCAAATGTATCGAGATTAAGCTCTAAAATTTCTTTTCCTTCTTTCACAAAGAATCCTTGACCGGACTTGGCA